>JAFORL010000161.1 GCA_017393285.1 Lachnospiraceae bacterium | reverse complement strand
ATCCACTTGATAACATTTTCGAAGTAAGTTGCTATAAAAATGGAAGTATGTTATTCTATTAATAATGGTAATAGAACAGTATTCCTGTCAAAATAGTGTCATGGATTGATAGGATATCTTTGATATCGGATTGTTCAAATGAACGTATGGTTGGGTACAAAGAAGTTGTTGATATAAGCTATAGATAGTGGGAGGTTAAAGTATGTCTGTAATACAACGGATTAAAGTTGTTAAAAAAAATGATCAAATGTCTAATGATTATCAGTTAGGAGATATTTTGGAGGCAGTTGGAACTTGGTATGGTGGTATACATGCTAAAAATTCTGTCGGAATTACAGTATCCTTGGATCGAGATGAGTATGAATTGCTAGAGGACACAATTGAAAAAGAGGCAACAGTGGATCTTCTCGATGCAGAGGAGCGGTTTCAAGTAGGTGACATTGTGAGACATTTTAAGCGAGAATGGGTATCACAAGATAATTCAGAATATTTGTATAAAATTTTAGCTTTTGCCAGTCATTCGGAGACAGGGGAAAAGTTAGTGATCTATCAAGGTTTGTATTCGCCATTTAAGACCTGTGCAAGACCATATGATATGTTTATCAGTGAAGTGGATCATGAGAAATATCCAGATATAAAACAAAAATATCGTTTTGAAAAAATAGTTACAAGTAAATGGCCATGACTACTTCATAGTCAACACAGTATATGAAAGTGAATTCATAATTTGTCGCAAAGGGTTATCAGTGCATAGAAGGTCTGTACTTAGAATGGATGCAGGATTAAAAAGTTTTATAGGTGAAAGGAAGAGGATTATGTTAGTGATTGAAAATTATACAAAATGTTACGATGAAAAAAAGGCAGTAGATGATTTATCGTTACATATAAAAAGTGGAGAAATATACGGATTTATTGGACACAATGGTGCAGGAAAGACAACTACTATCAAAGCCTGTGCCGGAATTTTACAATTTGAACAAGGTGAAATTAGGATAGATGGTATATCTGTAAAAGATGATGCGATTTCTTGTAAAAAGAAGCTTGCATATATTCCTGACAATCCTGATTTGTATGATTTTATGACAGGTATTCAATATTTAAACTTTATTGGAGACGTATTTCAGGTTGAGCCAACACTTCGAAGTGAACGGATTCATAAGTATGCAGATTTGTTTGAATTGACAGATGATTTAGGGCAGACGATTTCTGCCTATTCCCATGGTATGAAACAGAAACTTGCTATTATTTCTGCGTGGATTCATGCACCAAAGTTGATTATTATGGATGAACCCTTTGTTGGCTTGGACCCTAAGGCTTCCCATAAATTAAAAGAAATGATGCGGGAATTTTGCAATCAGGGTGGAGCGATTTTCTTTTCTACTCACGTTTTGGAAGTTGCAGAAAAACTTTGTGATAAAGTAGCAATCATAAAGGGGGGGCAATTGGTGAAATCTGGAACTATGGAAGAGGTGAAGGGGGATACTTCACTGGAAGATGTCTTTCTTGAAATGGAGGGAGAAGAATGCTAAGAGTTTTAATAAAAAAGCAAATTTTTCAAATGTACAGCAGCTTTTTTTGTAATCGAAAGACTGGAAAGAAACGTTCTTTGCTTTCTACCATTCTTGTTATTTTCCTCTATGCTGTTTTGATGCTTGGATGTATGGGGGGAATGTTTGCTTATATGGGTGATTCTTTGTGTATTCCGTTACATAAGGTGGGTATGGACTGGATGTATATGACAATTTTTGCATCCATTGCTATGGCTCTTGGAATTTTTGCTAGTGTATTCAATACGTTCAATAGTTTATATCAGGCAAAAGACAATGATTTGCTCCTGTCTTTGCCCATTGAACCCAAGAAAATTGTTTTGGCAAGATTGTCAGGGGTTTATTTGCTTGGCACAATGTTTAGTGGTTTGGTGATGATTCCAGGGGTTCTTGTATATGGAATTGAGGCAAAACCTGGTGTAATACCCATTCTTTTTGCAATTGGTTTGTTTTTTGCTGTGTCACTCATAATTCTTGTATTTTCTTGTATGTTGGGATGGATTGTTGCAAAGATTGCTATAAAATTAAAAAATAGAAGTTTCGTGACAGTTCTTGTATCTTTGGTGTTTATTGGGCTTTATTATTTTGTATATTTTCGTGCAAGCGCAGTGTTAAATCAGGTGGCAGTGAAAAGCGTACTTTATGGAGAAAAGATAAAAGGCGTTGCATATCCGCTTTATTTTATTGGAAAAGCTGGCGTAGGGGATTTGTCTGCCTTTTTGGTTTGCTTATTTTTGGCAGTTTTGTTGGTTTGGATTACCATTGTGGTTATGTCTAAATCTTTTTTGGCAATTGCCACAAATCAGGGCGGAACTGTTAAAGTTGTATACAAACGAAGAAAAATCAAGGCAAAAACGGTATCGCAGGCTTTGTTTGTTAAGGAAATGAAACGCTTTACCAGTAGTGCAAATTATATGTTAAATTGTGGACTTGGAACTATATTGATTTTGGTGGCAGCAGGAACAATGCTGATCAAGGGGCCTGCAGCAATGGTTGTTCTGCGAGAAGTGTTTCAGGGGGAAGCATTTCAAGGGGAACCAAATCTGATACCTTTGCTTATGTGTTTGGGATTGTGTAGCATGGCAGGAATGAATGACATTACAGCCCCATCTATTACGTTGGAAGGAAAATGTATTTGGATTCCCCAATCTTTGCCTGTAGCTGCATGGCAGGTGTTATGGGCAAAATTAAAGGTGCATTTGTGTTTGACCATTGTGCCGGTTGTATTGTGTTGTATCAGCGCAATTATTGTGGTGCAACCCACTAGAATGATAGCTGTTTTGATGCTGGCATTACCAGTTCTGTATGTTTGGTTTTCAGCTTGCTTTGGACTGGTTGCCAATCTATTATTTCCAAATCTGAATTGGACGACAGAAATAGCAGCAGTAAAGCAAAATATGGTTGTATTATTATCTATGTTGGTGGGTATGTTGCTTTCAATTGGAACTATCATTTTGTATTTTGTATGGCTTGGTGAATTTGTTAGTGCAGAAGTATATCTTGTTTTTTACACACTTCTTTTGTTGGTTTCTGATTTGGGGATGATACAGTGGCTAAGAACAAAAGGAAGTAATCGATTTAAAAAGATTTGATGATAGGTAGAAATGGAATAACCATATGAATTAAACAATAAGCGATGAATGATACAATATGCTATGTATTCATCGCTTATTTTTATGTAATAGGAAATTGCGATGCAATTTCCTATTACATAAAAAACGCTCCGCGAGGATGCACAGACCGCGGAGATGGAGTTAATTGCTGCGCAATACCGCGGTCGCTCTAGAGTTTTGCAAGCAAAACTCTATGTTCTTATATTGTAATGACTTTGAGCTAGTCATGTTTGTTAATTCGCAAGGGATCGTTTTTTTAGTTCAAATTCTGTATGGAACCCATAAATAAAATTGTTTCGATTTTTGTGTCTTGGATTACGTACATAAATGGATGATTGACAATGAAATAAAGTGTGCTAGGTGCTGTATGTTCACAAGTATCTGTTAAAAAAAACTCCAGTAACTGTTGTCACTCTTGTGAATAAGTTTCTGTGTCGCACATAATTTATAGCATAAAAAGAATTAGAATTAGAGATTTTTTGTTTTTTTGAATATTATTATGTCATATTTCCAATAATTCATATAGGAAAAAGTTATTTTAATCTTGACAAATCCTATAGGATATAATATATTATCTATATCATACTAAAAATATCGGAAAAGGTGATAATTATGAACAAGAAAATAGAGAACAAAACAAACGAGAAAAAGACCAAAGGTCATAGTTGTGGAGAACATCATAGACAAGTTGAACATCATCATGACCACCACAATCACTATAGTGATGTAGAGGATCCATTAAAGATAGCACCTCATAATCACAGAGCGATAATTGGTTTTGATAAAAATGGTATTCCTAAGGTTTTGGTGCCGGTAAGTGGTACACATACCCATGTGGATGAGCATGGAAACGAATACGAGCATATCCATGGGTCGTTTACAGATGACTATATGAAGGCAGTTGCAGAGTATAGAAAGACATTTCCTTCCAAGCAGGATGTTCTTGATCAAGTTCCAGACCCTGCGGTTCGTGAGATGTTATTACATATGGAACAGATCGGTCATGATACGGCATTTGATCGTTTTGATGCTCAAAAACCGCAGTGTAGTTTTGGTTTATGTGGGACCTGTTGTAGAATTTGCAATATGGGACCTTGTAAGATTACTCCAAAGTCTCCCAAAGGTGTGTGTGGAGCAGATGCTGATCTAATTGTTGCTCGAAATTTGCTTCGTGGAGCCGCTGCAGGTGCAGCGCAACATGGTATGCATGCCAGAGAAGTGATTTTGATGTTGAAATGGGCAGCCCAAGGGAAAATGGATATTCCAATTGTAGGGGAATATAAAGTACGTGCTATGGCAGAAGCATTTGGTATTCAGACAAAAAATCGTCAGTTGAAAAATATTGCCATTGATTTGGCAGATGTCTTGCTGGAGGATTTGTCAAGAACAGAGCCGGATACCTACAAAACTATCCAGGCATGTGCACCGAAGGAACGTCAAGAGACGTGGGCGAAGATGGATATTCTTCCAATCAGCGCGTATCATGAAGTGTTTGAGGCATACCATAAGAGTGGGTGTGCTACAGATGGAGATTGGAAAAGTATCATGCAGCAGTTTTTACGCTGCGGTTTGGTATTTACTTTTAGTGGTGTAGTTTCTACTTCTATTGCTACAGATTCTTTGCTTGGAGTTGGAGACCGTGTGACATCTAAAATTAACATTGGCGCATTGAAGAAAGGTTATGTAAATATTGCGGTACATGGGCATTTGCCAGTGCTTGTAAAGGAAATTGTAAAAGCCGGATACAGTGAAAAATTTCAGGAGATGGCAAAGAAAGTCGGTGCAAAAGGTATTCAATTTTATGGAATATGTTGTTCAGGTTTATCTGCAATGTATCGATATGAAGGGGTCATTCCATTGTCAAATGCAGTAAGTGCAGAACTTGTACTCGGGACAGGGGCTTTAGACTTATGGGTGGCAGATGTGCAGGAGGTATATCCGTCCATTATGGATGTAGCTCGTTGTTATAAAACAACCATTGTTACCACAAGTGATTCTGCAAGACTTCCTGGAGCTGAGCATATTGGGTTTGACCATCACCATTCCAATAAAGGTCAGATTAAAGAAATCGCAGAAAAAATTGTCACAAGAGCAATTGAAAGTTTTGATGCAAGAAAAGGAATGCCGGTATTTATTCCGCCATATGAAGTAGAAGCAGAAGTTGGATTTTCTTTGGAATACTTGCATAAGCATTATGGAAGTTTAAAACCACTGGCAGATGCTATCCGTGACGGAAAAATTCTTGGTATTGTAAACATGGTAGGATGTAATAATCCCAAAATTATGTACGAAAAGGCAATTTTGGATGTGTGTGATGTACTTCTAAAAAACAATGTTTTGATTATTACCAATGGTTGTGCATCCTTTCCGCTTATGAAGATGGGATATTGTCAGACATCAGAGTTTGCATATAGTAAAGTAGGAGCAGGGCTTCGAGAATTTTTGGAAAAGGATAATATGCCTCCGGTATGGCATGTAGGTGAATGTATTGACAATACAAGATCTTCGGGAATATTTGCCGGTGTTGCTGCTGAATTTGGAAAGAATTTATACGAAATGCCATTTGCATTTTCGTCTCCTGAATGGTCAAATGAAAAGGGAATTGACGCAGCGTTGGGATTTCGGCTTATGGGAATTACTTCTTATCACTGTGTGGAAGCACAGATATTTGGTTCGAAAAATGTTATTCATTTCTTGAAGGAGGCAACAAAGGAAACATTACATTCCTCTATGGTGGTGGATGCGGATCCGGTAGCACTTGGAGAAAAGATTGTTGCAGATATGAAAGAAAAAAGAGCAGCTCTTGGTTTATAAAATGGTTGTGTAATATGGGTAATAAGAGGCTTGGTGCAACTATCACATTGGCATAATTGAGAGTTTGGAGAGCGTGTTAAAAAAGTAAAGGTGGATGTATTATGAAAAAATGGTTTAGATTTAGTGTTTTATTAGGCATTTTGGTGATGGTGTTTTCGATGACGGCATGTGGTAATAAAGAAAATACCAATAGTACACAGAAAAAGACAAGTATAACAATTGGTTATCTTCCAATCACACATGCATTGGCGGTGTTTGAAGCGAAAGAATTGTTAGAAAAGAATGCGGATAGTAATGTAACAGTTGAGCTTAAGAAGTTTGCTTCATGGTCAGATTTAATGGATGCATTAAATTGTGGACAGATTGATGGTGCTTCTGTACTTGTGGAACTTGCTATGAATGCAAGAAGTCAGGGGATTAACTTGAAAGCAGTGGCATTGGGACATAAGGATGGTAATGTAGTAGTTGTTTCAAATGATATCAAAAAAGTCTCTGATTTGAAAGGCAAAACTTTTGCTATTCCATCTAATCAATCTTCGCACAATATTTTGGTTCAGGATATGTTGGAACGGGAAAATATGTCTATCAATGATTTAGATGTTGTACAGTTAGCGCCTGTTGAAATGGCTTCTTCCTTAGCCAGTGGTTCTATTGACGGATATTGTGTGGCAGAGCCTTTTGGAACACAATCTGTGTTAAATGGTTCAGGGCATGTGTTATTTGACTCCAAGGAGTTGTGGCAGGATTCTATCTGCTGTGCTTTGGTTTTTCATGGGGATTTTTTGCAGAAACAAGAAAAGGCAGCCAAGGAGTTTATGGATACTTATTATGAGGCAGGAAAGTTATTGGATGAAAAGGAGGCTTATCGCATTGCAACAACGTATTTGGGACAGTCAGAAGATGTGTTAAAAGCTTCGGTTGCATGTATTTCGTTCAATGATTTGGAATTAAAAGAGGAAGATTATAAAGTATTGGAAGAAAAAGTTGTGAAGTACGGAATAAATTCTAATCCACCAAAATTTGGTGATTTTGTTTATCAATTTAAGTAACACGTTACATTTCCTTTGGGAATTTAAAATGTACTCTCGGAGTCTTTTTATACTAGAATTTCGAGATAGATTTTTCTTGGATAACGACATTCCCGCAATGCGTACACGGTGTGTACGACGAGGAAATGGAGAAAATCCAAGGAAAATATAGCCGAAATTATGGTATAAAGTAGATTCTGAGAGTACATTAAAGTATATAGGAGGAGCCAGTAATGAAACAGAAAAAAATAGATATTGTGATTTCATTAGGTTTGTTAGTGATAATCTGGCAAATAGTAAGTGTAGTGTTGGAAAAAAATACAGTCGTTTTTCCCGCTCCTATACAGGTTGTGAGAGCTTTTGAAGAATTGTTTTGCGTCGGTTTAAAAGGAAGCACTTCGTCTGTTACACTTCCAGGACATATTGGAATCAGTCTAGTACGATTTGCAATTGGTTATTTGACAGCCGCAGTAACTGGTGTGTTTTTCGGTTTGATATTGGGAAGTTTTCCAAAAGCATTTGCCATTGTTAATCCTGCGGTGCAGGTAATCAGACCCATTGCACCAGTGGCTTTTATGCCATTTATTGTATTGTGGTTCGGAATAGGAGATGTTCCAGCAGTTGTGATTATTTTTATAGCCGGATTTTTTCCGATTTTGTTATCTACTGTTTCAGCAGTAGAACATTTGAATCCCATTTACTATAAGGTATCCAGAAATTTTGGAATAGGGAAAGTAAAGACTATATTTTGTATTGTTTTTCCAGCTATTTTTACACAGATTGCCAATGCATTGCGATTGGCTTTGGGTACGTCATGGATTTTTTTGGTATCAGGAGAGATGGTTGGTGCACAGTCAGGGTTAGGATTCCTAATTATGGATAGTAAAAATTGTATTCGATATGATGCCCTGTTAGCTACTATGATTACGATTGGAGTAATTGGATTTGCGCTAGATGCTTTGATACGCGTTTTGGAGCATGTAATTGGTCATAAATTTGGATTTGTCAATTAAGGAGGTGGCTATATGTATATAGAAATACAAGATGTTTCCATAGATTATAAACAAAAAAATACAGTACAAAAAGTAATTGAACACGTCAATTTTGAAGTAGAAAAGGGAGAGTTTATTTGCTTACTGGGACCTTCTGGATGTGGTAAATCTACATTGTTAAATGCTATGGCAGGATTTTTGAAGCCAAGTGAGGGGAAAATTGTAATTGATGGGCAGGAGGTTTTAAAACCATCCTTATCTTACGTGACAATTTTTCAAAATTATGGTCTTTTACCTTGGAAAACGGTGTTAAAAAATGTGGAATTAGGACTTGAGACAAAGAAAATACCTAGGAAGCAAAGAAAAGAAATTGCCTTGAAATATATAGATATGGTAGGCTTGAAAGATGCAGTTCATAAAAGACCCAACCAGCTTTCCGGAGGCATGCAGCAACGTGTTGCTATTGCCAGAGCTTTGGCGGTGGATCCAGAGGTGATCTTTATGGATGAGCCTTTTGGTGCATTGGATGCCATTACAAGAATGAAGCTTCAAGATGATATTTTGGAAATCAATCAAGAAACAGGAAAAACCATTATTTTTGTGACACATGATATTGAAGAAGCAGTATTTTTAGCAGATCGTATTGTTGTTTTAGATGCAAACCCAGGGAGAATAGGTGGCATTGTGAATATTCATTTGCCAAAACATAGGAATCGAACCTCAGATTCGTTTGTTTTGGCTAGAGATAAGGTTTATGATTTGTTAAAAATGAAGAAGGAAGAATTGATAGAATATTATATTTAGATACAAAAAAGTAGTAGAATCGTGTACGAGAGTCTGCTGCTTTTTTTGCTAATCAAAGAAAGTTTGAACTATCATTTTGACAATAAAGTGACTAGCCATTCTTTTATTTGTTTCTCTTTGTTTATTTGGCACTTTATGAATGACCCAATTGCATTGTTACCATTTAAAGTTAGTTGACGAAAAAAGTTATTACAAAGAAAGAATTTTTGTGTTATACTGTTATTCATGATGTCAATAATATATAAGATGCATTGTTACAGGAATGTAACAGTTCAGGTAGTGCTATACTGTTACACAAGAATATATTGTTGGGAAGGATGATGGAGTAGAAGTGAGAAAATTACTGAAATTTTTAAAACCTTATACAAAAGAGAGTATACTAGGTCCTTTATTTAAATGGATTGAGGTTCTATTTGAGTTATGTGTGCCTCTGGTGATGGCAAACATGATAGATCAGGGAATCGCAAGAAGAAATATGTCTTATGTAGGAAAAATGTTCTTGCTTTTGGTTCTGTTGGCTGTCTTTGGCTTCCTTGCCTCCATCACAGCACAGTATTTTGCAGCAAAGGCAGCAACCGGATTTACAAGAGATTTGAAACATCATTTTTATGCACATATTCAAAATTTATCGATATCACAATTAGACGAAATTGGAAGTGCTTCTCTGGTTAATCGCATGACAAATGATATGAATCAATTACAAAGCGGTGTCAACATGACCTTACGATTGGTGCTACGTTCTCCTTTTGTGGTTTTGGGAGCTATGTGTATGGCTTTTTCCATTAGCGTCAAAATTGCAGGTATATTTCTGATTACCATTCCAATTTTATCATTGATTGTATATGTTATTATGAAAATGACAATCCCTATGTATCGAAAGGTGCAAGAAAAATTGGATATTCTGCTATTACACACCAGAGAAAACCTAATTGGTATGCGTGTGTTACGGGCATTTTGTAAGGAAGAAGAGGAAATACAGCATTTTTTGGATAAGAATCAATCCCTTACCAATTGGCAAAAAAAAGTAGGAAGAATATCTGGAATGTTAAATCCATTGACTTTTATGGTTGTAAATTTAGCAATTGCCATTTTGATTTGGCAGGGGGCTGTAGAAGTGAGTATAGGAAATTTAACGCAAGGGGAAGTTATTGCCTTGTATAATTATATGTCTCAGATTCTTGTTGAGTTGATTAAGTTTGCAAATTTATTAGTTTTACTTACCAAGTGTACCGCATCTGGAGATCGTGTGCAGGCTGTTCTGGATTATGCACCTGCCATGAAAGAAGAAATAAAAGAAACTTCTATTGCAAAAAATGAAAGTGGCAATATGGTAGAATTTCGCCAAGTTACTTTTCAATATCACGAAAATGCAGCACCGGCTTTGCAGAATATCAGTTTCCAAATAAAGACAGGAGAAATGGTAGGAATCATTGGAGCCACCGGTTCTGGTAAATCATCTTTGGTTCATTTGCTCTTACGTTTTTATGATGTAAAAAAAGGAGAAATCTGGATGGATGGTAAAAATATTGCGGCTTATTCTTTGCGGACACTGCGAGATAAAATTGCGCTATGTCCCCAAAAGGCTGTGGTATTTCAAGGAAGCCTTCGTGAGAATCTTTTATGGGGAAATCCGGAGGCCACAGAAGATGAGATGTGGCGTGCTTTGGAAGATGCACAGATAA
Source organism: Lachnospiraceae bacterium (assembly GCA_017393285.1). Taxonomy (GTDB): domain Bacteria; phylum Bacillota; class Clostridia; order Lachnospirales; family Lachnospiraceae; genus CAG-411. The sequence goes on along the minus strand of JAFORL010000161.1, from coordinate 31,844 downwards.
AAGAGCTAGTAGAAGGAAAACCAGACGGATTAGATTTTTATATTGAACAGGGTGGTAAGAATCTTTCCGGAGGACAAAAACAGAGAATTACCATTGCACGTGCATTGTTGCAAAAAGCAAAAATATTGATATTAGATGATAGTGCTTCGGCCTTAGATTATGTAACAGAAGCAAAACTTAGAAAGGCGTTGGAAAAGCGGAAGGGAACACAAACGATTATCATGGTTTCCCAAAGAACCCTTTCTATTCAGCATGCGGATCAGATTCTCGTTTTAGATGATGGAAATCTAGTCGCACATGGAACCCATGATGCCTTGCTGGAAAGTTGTGAGGTCTATCAAGAAATCGTGCAAGTACAAAAAGGTGCGTAGGAGGTGCGTTCATCAGATGGATAATAAAACGATTATAAAAAAAGTGTGGAATTATATCAAACCTTACCGTATCTTGATTGCATTTGCCTTTCTCCTTACTTTTTTCAGTGTAGGATTGACTTTATATATTCCGATTTTGGTGGGAGATGCCATTGATTGTATTGTTGTAAATATGTTTAATAGAAAAATATTTTCTATTTTGCTTCGAGTAATCATCTGCGCAATGGCAGCTGCAGGCAGTCAATGGGGGCTTGCTTTTATCTATAACAAAATTACCTATCAAGTGGTAAGAGATATGAGAAATGAAGCGTTTCAAAAAATACAGAAGCTACCTGTGGCTTATATGGATCAACATATGTATGGGGATACGGTAAGTCGAATGATTACAGATGTAGATCAATTTTCAGATGGTTTGTTGATGGGATTTTCGCAATTGTTTACAGGAATTCTTACAATTCTTGCTACTATTTTCTTTATGTTTTCTATGCATATAGGAATTACTGTGTTGGTGATCCTTTTGACACCCTTGTCTTTGTTTGTTGCCCAATTGATTGCAAAAAAGACCTATTCGAGATTTTTAGACCAATCCAGAATACGAGGAATCCAAACTGGCAAAGTCGAAGAAATGATTGGAAATCAAATGGTGGTAAGGGCTTTTTCAAGAGAAGAGAAGAACTTAGAAGAATTTGATACAATCAATGAAGCGTTGTCGCAGTGTAGTTTAAAGGCGTTTTTTTACTCTTCTTTAACCAATCCTTCTACCAGATTGATCAATAATATTGTATATGCCTGTGTCGGCTTGTGTGGAGCCTATGTATCAATCAAAGGGATGCTTACCTTAGGACAGTTGGCTTGTTATTTATCTTATGCCAATCAGTACACCAAACCTTTTAATGAGATTTCTGGTGTTGTTACAGAATTGCAAAATGCCATTGCCTGTGCAGGGCGTATCTTTGCCTTGATGGAAGAAAAAGAAGAAGAGGAAGCAGATGGGTATTCGGAACTAGTTGCCTTGCAAGGAAAAGTTGATTTGGAGCATGTTTTCTTTTCTTATGAGCCGGAACAAAAATTAATAGAAGACCTATCTTTGCATGTGCAAAAGGGACAAAAAATAGCCATAGTTGGTCCAACTGGCTGTGGTAAAACGACATTGATTAATTTGCTGATGCGTTTTTATGATCCGGTTAAAGGAAGCATAAGGTTGGATGACCTGTCTATTCAACAAATGAAACGGCAACAGCTTCGTAATCAAATTGGAATGGTATTGCAGGAAACCTGGATCAAAACAGGTACTGTATTGGAGAATATTACAATGGGACGTCCTGATGCTACAAGGGAGGAAGTTATTTCTGCCGCGAAGGCTTCCTATTCGCACAGTTTTATAAAAAGATTGCCACAGGGATATGATACGCTACTAACTGAAAATGGAGAAGCCTTATCTCAAGGACAAAGACAGCTCTTGTGTATTGCCAGGGTTATGTTATGCTTGCCACCTATTTTGATTTTAGATGAAGCAACTTCTTCAATCGATACGCGAACAGAGAAAAAAATACAGCAGGCATTTCAGAAAATGATGGAAGGAAGAACCAGTTTTATTGTGGCACACCGTCTGTCTACGATTCAGGATGCAGACGTGATTTTGGTTATGAAGGATGGGAATGTGATAGAACAGGGAAATCATGATGCTTTATTGAAAAAAAATGGATTTTATGCAACATTGTATCATCATGCAACTCACATAGAGGCTTGATTAGAAAGGATTGAAAAAAATGAAGATTGGCGTTTTGTTTGATATGGATGGAACTTTATGGGATAGTACGAAGGAAATTACAGAGAGCTGGAATTTGGTACTAAAAGATTATGGAATTCAAGTGACACAAGATACCTTACAGTCCTTAATGGGACAAACGATGGATGTCTTTGAAGAGGCTTTGATGCCGGGATTAGATGCAGAAACCAGAAAACAGGCAATTGCTGCTTGTTTTGAAATGGAAAACCGATATTTAGAAGAAAATGGTGCCACCTTATATGATGGGGTGCAAGAAATGTTTGAAAGTTTATCGAAGAAGTATCCTTTGTTTATTGTGAGCAATTGTCAAAGCGGTTATATTGAAGCATTTTTGAAATATTACGGCTTTGACAAATATATTACAGATCTAGAGTGTTATGGAAATACAGGAAAAGGAAAAGCGGATAATGAAGCTTTGATTGTAAAGAGAAATCATCTGAATCAGGGAATCTATATTGGTGATATCCAAGGGGATTATGACGCAACAAAGGAAGCAGGATTGACGTTTATACACGCTGCGTATGGATTTGGAACCATAAAAGAAAAAGTGGTAGCTGTAAACAGCGTGTTAGAAATAGAACAAGCAGTTGAGCAGGTAGTGAAAGAAATGTAATTCTTTTTGATATGAAATTGTTTTACACATAAGAAGGAGATGATAGAAATGGTAAAACGATTAGCAGGTAGCTTAAGAGAATATAAGAAAGCTACAATTCTGACACCAATTTTTATTATTGGTGAAGTATTCATGGAATGTATTATTCCATTTATGATTGCACGATTGGTAAATCAGATTCAGGCAGGCTGTGGCTTGGAGGTAATCTGGAAAAATGGCCTTGTGTTAGTGTTGATGGCTTTTATTTCCTTGGCTTTTGGAGGTATAGCCGGTGCAACTGCATCTAGAGCAGCATGTGGTTTTGCCAAAAATTTAAGAAAAGACATGTTCTATAAAATTCAAGAATTTTCTTTTGAAAATATAGACCGCTTTTCGACTTCGTCTTTGGTAACTCGACTGACAACAGATGTTATGAATGTGCAGATGGCATTTATGATGCTAATCCGATTGGCAGTTCGTGCCCCATTGATGTTTGTGGTGGCTATTTTTATGGCATTTTACATGGGAGGTAAACTTGCACTGATTTTTGTAATTGTAGCACCTCTTTTGACTTTTGTACTGGCTATGGTAATCCGTAGTGTTATGCCTTTGTTCCAGGCTGTATTTAAAAAATATGATAACTTAAATAATTCAATCCAGGAAAATGTAAAATCCATGCGTGTTGTAAAATCTTATGTAAGAGAAGAATATGAAAAAGAAAAATTTGAGTTGGCAGCAGAGGATGTATGCAAAGATTTTACAAAGGCAGAAAGAATTTTAGCTTTGAATGCGCCTGTTATGCAATTCTGTTTGTATGCAGTTATGTTATTTGTTATGTATTTTGGCTCTTATGTCATTATTACCACAAAGGGATTAGATGTAAATGTGGGACAACTGTCTTCCCTGCTTACCTATGGATTTCAGATTTTAATCAGTTTGATGATGGTATCCATGGTTTTTGTTATGGTTACCATGTCCTTAGAATCGGGAAAGCGCATTGCGGAAGTTTTGGAGGATGTAAGTGCCATTCAGAATCCTGAAAATAGTGTGACAGAGGTAAAAGATGGTTCTATTCAGTTTGAAAATGTAAGTTTTAAATATGCAAAAAAAGCTGTAAAATACGCATTATCAGATATCAATTTAGAGATTGCATCGGGTGAAACCATTGGAATTATTGGGGGAACTGGTTCATCAAAGTCTTCCTTGATTCAATTGATTTCCCGATTATATGATACCACAGAAGGAAAAGTAAGCGTAGGTGGTGTGGATGTTCGGCAATATGATTTGAATACATTACGAAATGCGGTTTCTGTAGTATTACAAAAGAATGTCTTGTTTTCTGGAACCATTATGGAAAATTTACGCTGGGGTAATCCTGAGGCAACAGATGAAGAAGTAGTAGAGGCATGTAAATTAGCACAGGCTGACGAATTTGTACAAAGATTTCCTGATGGATATGATACATATATAGAGCAGGGAGGCGCCAATGTATCTGGCGGACAAAAACAACGTCTGTGTATTGCAAGAGCTTTGTTGAAAAAACCGAAAATATTGATTTTAGATGATTCTACCAGTGCTGTAGATACAAAAACCGATAGTTTAATTCGACAGGCCTTTCGTACTTATATTCCGGAAACTACAAAGATTATCATTGCCCAGAGAATTTCTTCTGTACAGGATGCAGACCGTATTATTGTTATGGAAAGTGGCAAGATTAACGGAATAGGTACCCATGAGGAATTGATGCAACACAATCAGATTTATAAAGAAATCTATACTTCTCAAAATAAGGTAGGTGATGAAGATGAAGAATAATGCGATGGTAAAAAAAGGCACAATGAAACGGCTGCTTCAGACTTTGTTTTCGTTTTATCCAATTATGCTTCCATTGGTCTTGATTTGTATTTTGTTTAGTGCAGTGGTATCTTCCATTCCAAGTATTTTTATGCAACAGGTAATTGCAGTTATTCATGACAATTATCAAAGCGGAGACTGGAATGGGGTATCCGGTAAAATCATAAAATTGGTAAGCATTTTGGCAATCCTGTATTTCTTCTCTTTGGTAGCAGGATTTACCTATAATCAAATGATGGCCATTATTACACAAGGCTCGCTAAAAAAATTACGTGTAAAAATGTTCAAGGGTATGCAAAATTTACCAATTAAATATTTTGATGTGAACAATCATGGTGATATCATGAGTTATTATACAAATGATATAGATACCCTCAGACAAATGATTTCCCAAAGTATTCCACAGTTGATAAATGCTTCTGTCATTGTGTGTACCAATTTTGTTTTGATGCTGTATTTTAGCGTTTGGTTGGCTTTGGTGGTAGTCGTAGGCGTAATCTTTATGTTTATTGTAACCAAAAAGATTGGTGGCTCTTCTGCAAAATATTTTATTCGCCAGCAACAATCCGTAGGTAAATTGGAAGGTTATGTGGAAGAAATCATGAATGGAGAGAAGGTTGTAAAAGTATTCTGTCACGAGGAAGAAACGAAAGAAGCCTTTGACCGTTTAAATGAAGAATTATTTGTACATGCGGAAACTGCCAATCGGTTTGCAAATATGTTGATGCCAGTATTGAATAATATTGGAAATGTATTATATGTAGTTGTGGCAGCAGTGGGTGGTTTGCTGATTTATTTTAAGGTACCTAATGTTGGATTTTCGCAAATTGCCATGGGTGTTAGTATTTTAGTACCATTTTTGAATATGACAAAGCAATTTTCCGGCAATATTAGTCAGGTATCGCAACAAATCAATTCCATTGTAATGGCGATGGCAGGTGCCAATCGAATTTTTGAGTTAATCGATCAGGAACCGGAAGTAGATGAAGGCTATGTAACATTGGTAAACGCCAAGGAAGTAGATGGAAAGATTGTAGAATGCAAGGAACACACAGGTATGTGGGCATGGAAACATCCGCACATGGCAGATCATAGTGTGACCTATACAAAACTGGCTGGTGACGTGAGACTGTTCGATGTGGATTTTGGATATACGGAGGAGAAGCTGGTATTACATAATATCGATGTCTTTGCGGAACCTGGACAAAAAGTAGCATTTGTGGGTGCAACCGGTGCAGGTAAAACAACCATTACCAATTTGATTAATCGATTTTATGATATTGCCGATGGTAAAATTCGATATGACGGTATCAATATTAATAAAATTAAAAAGGCAGATTTGCGACGTTCTTTGGGTATTGTATTGCAAGAGACCAATTTGTTTACAGGAACCGTTATGGATAATATTCGTTATGGTAAATTGGATGCTACGGAGGAAGAATGTATTGCAGCTGCAAAACTTGCAGGCGCAGATGATTTTATTACTCGTTTGCCAGATGGTTACAATACCATGCTTACCGGAAATGGTGCCAATCTTTCACAGGGACAAAGGCAATTGCTTGCTATAGCAAGAGCTGCAGTTGCAGACCCACCTGTTATGATTCTGGATGAGGCAACATCTTCCATTGATACCAGAACCGAAGCAATTGTACAAAGGGGTATGGATTCTTTGATGAAGGGTAGAACTGTGTTTGTGATTGCCCATCGCTTATCCACAGTAAAAAATGCAGATGTGATTATGGTATTGGAGCAAGGTCGCATTATTGAACGAGGCAGCCATGAAAAACTCATTGCGGAAAAAGGAAAATACTATCAATTATACACAGGGGCATTTGAATTGGAATAATGTAAAATGAAAGTAGCAGTTCAGTCTTTGGCTGAACTGTTACGCATTTTGCTTTCACAATTGCAAATAGTACTTGACATTTTAAATGTAGATGTGTACTATAATACAGTCGGTGTGTTTTTCTCACACACTTTTATACACGACAGACGGACATGCAAGAGGGTGGAGTTATACACCCTTGCTATTACAGATTGACCATAGGTTAAATTGTTACAATATATAATAATCAAGAAAGGCATAGGTAGATAGTTATGAAAAAAGTAGTTAAGTTTGGTGGTAGTTCATTAGCAAGCGCAGAACAATTTAAGAAGGTTGGTAACATTATTCGTGCGGATGAAAGCAGAAAATATGTGGTACCTTCTGCACCAGGTAAGCGTTTTTCAGACGATACAAAAGTAACAGATATGTTATATGCTTGTTATGCATTAGCAGAAGCGGGAAAAGATTTTTCAAAAGATTTAAAAGCAATTAAGGCTAGATACGAAGAGATTATTAAGGGATTGGGTCTTAAATTATCATTAGATGAAGAATTCAAAAAAGTAGAAGAAAATTTTAAAAATAAAGCAGGAAACAATTATGCTGCATCTCGTGGAGAGTACTTGAATGGTATTATTATGGCTAATTATTTAGGATATAACTTTATTGACTCTGCAGAAGTAATTTTCTTCGACGAAAATGGAAATTTTGATGCTGAAAAGACAAATAAGGTATTGAGTGAAAGGTTATCCAAAGAAAATCGTGCAGTTATCCCAGGATTTTATGGTTCAAATCCAGATGGTACTGTTCGTACATTTTCAAGAGGTGGTTCTGATGTGACAGGTTCTATTGTTGCAAAGGCTGCAAAAGTTGATTTGTATGAAAACTGGACAGATGTATCTGGTTTCTTAGTTGCAGATCCAAGAATCATCAAGCATCCAAAGGTAATTAAAGTAATCACATATAAGGAACTTCGTGAGTTGGCATACATGGGTGCATCTGTATTACATGAAGATGCAATCTTCCCTGTTAGACAAGCTGGTATTCCAATTAACATTCGTAACACAAATGCACCAGAAGATGCAGGAACTATGATTGTTAAGAGCACCTGTCATACACCTGAATATGTCATTACAGGTATGGCTGGTACAAAAGGATTTGTAGCAGTAAATATTGAAAAAGACATGATGAATTCAGAAATTGGTTTCGGTCGCAAGGTATTGAGCGTATTCGAACAAAATGGTGTTTCATTTGAACATATGCCTTCTGGAATTGATACCATGACTATTTTTGTAGACCAAAAGGAATTTGAAGGAAAAGAACAACAAATTCTTGCAGGAATTGATCGTGAAGTACAGCCAGATACCATCGAATTAGAAAGTGATTTGGCATTAATCGCTGTGGTTGGTCGTGGTATGAAAGCTACAAGAGGTACAGCAGGACGTATCTTCTCAGCATTGGCACATGCAAAAGTAAATGTTAAGATGATTGATCAGGGCTCTAGTGAGTTAAATATCATCATTGGTGTAAGTAATTGTGACTTTAACGCTGCAATTAAAGCAATTTATGATACATTTGTACAAGATTAATGTGTTTATGAAAATGAAAGATCGGAGAAAGAGTGTACATTCTTTTTCCGGTCTTTTATCTTCTTTATCGATTGAAAACTGGTTCAAGGTATATATAGCCTGGGAACTACTGGGGAATCGAGCCTTAAAAAAGAGTTTTGAAGATATGAGAAGCATTGGTACATGAAGTCCGGGAATTTCTTAAAAATTAAGCAGGAACTTGGAGGGAAGATTTGCGTGATAGCAGAATCGATACCTTGTAGCAGGGAATGTAGATTGTAAACAGAAACTTTGAGAGAATATGTTAGCTTGGGGTGGAAAATATGGAATACGTAAGACCAAATTATTTTGATCAATTTCGTTGTATCGCGCAAGATTGTCCGGATACCTGCTGCGCAGGATGGCAAATTGTAATAGACGAACAGACACAACAAAAATATAAAGAGAACAAAAGTCCATTTGGAAATCGATTATACAATGAAATAGACTGGCAGGAAGGTTGTTTTCGTCAGTATGCAGGTAGATGCAGTTTTCTGAATGAAGATAATTTATGTGATATTTATCAGGAAATGGGAGAGGATACCTTATGCCGAACCTGTAAAATGTATCCAAGATATGTGGAAGAATTTGCTGGAGTCAGAGAAGAATTTTTATGTATGTCTTGTCCTGTAGTGGCGGATCTTTTATTGGGAAGAAAAGAAAAGACAAAATTGTTGTATGAAACCAAAGAGGAAGATACGGAAGATTTAGAGGAAGTATTTGATTTATTTTTTTATACAAAACTGGAAGATAGTAGAGATTATATGCTGGATTTGTTGCAGAATAGAAGTTTATCTGCGAGACACAGATTTGGAATTGCCTTGGGATATGCCCATGATATGCAGAGACGGATTCGTGACGAACAACTTTTTGAAATCGATGCATTGCTTGCCCGTTATCAAAAGAAAAATGCATTACAGTTTTATGAAGAAAAAATGCAGGAAATGAGAAATGGAAGAAGCAGATATAAAATCGGAAAAGCATTAAATTACGTCTTTTTGCAAATGGAGATTCGACAACCTTCCTGGAAACGATGGCTGGAAAGAGTGTCAGACAATCTATATAAAAAGGGAGATGAAGATTATCTGGAGAAGAGAAAAAAATTCATAGCAGATTGCAAGTCAGAAGGGTACCGGGAAGTGTATGAGTTATTTACAGAGCAAATAGTGGTGTATTTTATTTTGCATTATTATTGCGGAGCAGTTTATGATGGAAGAGCCTATACCAAGGTGAAGTTTGCAGTAATGAGTACATTTTTTATTGAAGAAATGATGCTGGCGACTTATTTAATGGGAAAAAAATTGCCGGAAAAAAGTGCATGGGTGGCAATTGTATACCAGTTTGCCAGAGAATTAGAACATGCAGATGAGAATATTTTGGCATTTGAAAAAGCATTGACCAATCATAAGGTATTCTCGTTGAAAAATATGTTAGCTGCGTTGGCTTATGATTGATGGATATACATTTTGGCCTTCGTAGTCTGTAAAGATTGTAGGTTACGAGGTGTCGGGTGACGCAAATGAAACAAAGACAGAGTTGGGTTGCAGCCTGTGGAGATTGTAGATTATAAGGTCGGGGAAGTAAGAGGCCCGTTGACTTTAGTTCGTGGCTAAACGAATACACTGATTTTAGATAAAATGATGTTAGAAAGATAGTTTTGGATATATTAACATAAAAAAATATAGGTTTTTGGGGCAAAAAAACAATAATGAGGATAGAATAGTACAAGAATTAGTTAGATATGTACTTGTATTATAGGTGAAAATTATGTATAACTAATATGTACGATGTACGGTTTAGAAAACAGTTCCATTGCGTATGTATTTGGCGATATGCTTTGTCATTTGCCTTATATGAGTAGCTTGATGATACTTTGTGAACTGTTTCTAAAAAAGTAAAAGAAATACTAGCAAAAAAAGCTAAAATAGTGTATAATATTTTAGGTTGAGCCGATTTTGAGAAACGTACTATTAGAAAGATAGTTCAAAATAAATAGGCGGATAAAGAAAGGAGCATAATTTGATGTCAAATTTAGCAGAAGTAGTAAAGAAACAGTTTGGTAGATCTATTGCTGAATGTACCAACGAAGAAGTGTACGTAAGTTTATTAAGTCTTACAAAGGATGCACTTAAGAACAAGGGTTACAACGAAGGAAAGAAGAAGGTTTATTACATTTCAGCAGAGTTCTTGATTGGTAAGTTATTATCTAACAACTTAATCAATCTTGGAATTTATGATGAAATTAGCAAGGAACTTGCAGATGCTGGTAAGAACATTGCAGAAATCGAAGAAATCGAGATGGAGCCATCACTTGGTAATGGTGGATTAGGAAGACTTGCAGCATGTTTCATCGACTCTATTGCTACACTTGGCATGAACGGTGCAGGTGTTACATTGAACTATCACTTGGGATTGTTCAAGCAAGTATTTGAAAATAAATTACAAAAAGAAACTCCAAATCCTTGGATTACAGATAATTGCTGGTCAACAAAGGTTCCAGAAAGATCTTACACAGTTCCATTTAAGGGATTTGAATTAAAGTCTACATTGTATGATATTGATGTAAGTGGTTACGATAGCAAGTCTATCAAATTACATTTATTTGATGTAGATACAGTAGATGAAAAGATGGTACAAGGTGACGGAATTAGCTTTGATCAACATGATATCGCTAAGAACCTTACATTGTTCATCTATCCAGATGATAGTACAAGAGAAGGTCAATTACTTCGTATTTATCAACAATATTTCATGGTTTCAAACGGTGCACAATTAGCAATCGATGAAGCAAAAGAAAGAGGATTAAAAGATTTACGTGATTTAGCAGATTACGTTACAATCCAAATTAACGATACACATCCTAGTATGGTAATTCCAGAATTGATTCGTTTGATGACAGCTGAAGGATTGACAACAGATGAAGCAATTGCTGTAGTGAAGAAAGTATGTGCATATACAAACCATACAATCTTGGCAGAAGCATTGGAAAAATGGCCAATCGATTACTTAGAAGAAGTTGTACCACACTTGTTACCAATCATTCGTGATTTAGATGCACGTGTAAAGAAAGAATTTAGTGATCCATCTGTAGCTATCATTGATGATACAAACAGAGTACATATGGCACATATGGATATTCACTTCTCATACAGTGTAAACGGTGTTGCTGCTGACCATACTCGTATCTTGAAGGAAAGTGAATTAAATAACTTCTACAAGATTTACCCAGAGAAGTTCAACAACAAGACAAATGGTATTACTTTCCGTAGATGGTTAATGCACTGTAACCATGATTTGACTGATTTCATCACATCTAAGATTGGAGAAGGATTCAAGAAGGATGCAAATGAATTAGAAAAATTAATGGATTTCGTAAACGATGATGCAACATTAGAAGAATTGTTAAACATCAAGAAGAGTGCTAAGAAGAACTTGAAGAAGTTCGTTAAGGCAAATGTTGGACAAGACTTAGATGATGAGGCAATCTACGATATTCAAGTAAAACGTTTACATGAATACAAACGTCAACAATTGAATGTATTATACATCATTCACAAATATTTAGAAATCAAAGAAGGCAAGAAGCCAGCTACACCAATCAACTTTATCTTTGGTGCTAAGGCGGCTCCTGCATACATTATTGCAAAGGATATCATTCATACAATTATCTGTTTGCAAGAATTGGTAAACAATGATCCAGAAGTTAGCCCATACATGAAGGTTGTTATGGTTGAAAACTATAACGTAACTGCTGGTGAAAAGTTATTCCCAGCTTGTGATATTTCTGAGCAAATCTCACTTGCATCTAAGGAAGCATCAGGAACAGGTAACATGAAGTTTATGTTAAATGGTGCTGTTACATTAGGTACAGATGATGGTGCCAACGTAGAAATTCATGATTTAGTTGGTGATGAAAATATTTACATCTTTGGTGAGTCTTCTGACCAAGTTATCGAGCATTATGCAAAGGCAGATTACTGCTCATTTGATTACATCAAGAATGACCCAGAGATTGCTAAGTGTGTAGCATTCTTATTAAGTCCAGAAATGTTAAATGTAGGTCACTATGATCATTTAGCAAGATTACACAAAGAATTAGTTACAAAAGACTGGTTCATGACATTACTTGACTTCAAGGATTATGTAAAGGTAAAAGATCAAGCATTTGCTGATTATGCAGATCGTAAGACTTGGGCTAAGAAGATGTTAGTAAACATTGCAAAAGCAGGTTTCTTCTCATCAGACAGAACAATTAAGCAATACGATAATGATATTTGGAATTTAAATAACTAATCCATATTATGATAGCAAAAAGGACCGTTCCACAAAAGGAAAGGTCCTTTTTGCGTAATAGGTAATTGCGATGCAATTGTCTTATTACACAAAAAATTCCGCGAGGGATACAGATGCAAGCATGCATGCTGTTGACTACGGAAAACCCTTTTGAAGTAAAACTACATGTCAGCCAATGGACATCACCATAAATAAAAGTGGGTTTACTTTTGAAAGTGGCTGTTGACACAGCTGTCTGAATTTGCATATTAGTTTTTGAACTAAGCAATCGCGTGAGGATGTGGAGAATGTAACAGGTCTGTATTTGTGCATCAGTTTTCAATCTAAGCAATAACAGTTAGGTGGAAGCGAAGGATAGAAAACTGGTACACAAGGTTTTCTTGTAAAAAGAGCAACTAAAAAGTGTGAAGGTTGTTTGGATGAAAGCAACTGCATTTGCCTGCCTAGTAGGGCTATTTTCTCATACAGGTCTGGTTATCTAGTAGATATGTTTATTTGTAAGCGACTTTGCAGAAAGCTATCTGCTGACAATTTTATGAAAGAGAAAGACAGCCATATAATCAGAGATTATATGGCTGTCTTTACAATTATATTTATATGAGTTTGTTAAGTCAGATTAGCAAACACCTTGTGCAATCATAGCGTTAACAACTTTTTCAAAACCAGCGATATTAGCTCCAGCAACGTAGTCACCTTCTACGCCATATCTCTTAGCTGCATCTGAAATGTTAGCATAGATTGTTTCCATGATGTTCTTAAGTTTTCCGTCAACTTCTTCGAATGTCCAAGAAAGTCTTTCGGAGTTTTGACTCATTTCTAATGCAGAAGTAGCAACACCACCAGCGTTAGCAGCCTTACCACCTACGAAAAGAACACCTTGTTCTTGTAAGTACTTAGTTGCATCTAAAGTAGTAGGCATGTTAGCACCTTCTGTTACAGAGATTACGCCGTTTGCAACAAGCATCTTAGCATCTTCTAAGTTTAATTCGTTTTGTGTAGCACATGGAAGAGCTAAATCACATTTTACTGACCATACACCATGATCGTCAGCATTCTTCTTTTCATGGTATTGAGCAGATGGTCTAGCAGCAGCATATTCTGTAAGACGTGCACGCTTTACTTCTTTTACTTCTTTAAGAAGTTCTACGTCGATTCCTTCTGGATCATAAATCCAACCTGTAGAATCAGAACATGTTACACACTTAGCACCTAATTGATGTGCCTTTTGGATAGCGTAGATTGCTACGTTACCAGCACCAGATACTGCACAAATCTTTCCTTTGATATCGATATCATGATCTTTTAAAAGTGCGTTTGTTAAGTATAACAAACCGTATCCTGTTGCTTCTGTACGAGCAAGAGAACCACCCCAAGTAAGACCTTTACCTGTAAGTACACCTTCGAAAGAACCACGGATTTTTTTGTATTGACCGAACATATAGCCGATTTCACGAGCGCCAGTTCCGATATCACCAGCAGGTACGTCGATATCAGCACCGATATATTTAGATAATTCTGTCATGAAGCTTTGGCAGAATGCCATGATTTCGCGATCAGATTTTCCCTTAGGATCAAAATCAGAACCACCTTTACCACCACCGATTGGTAAAGTTGTAAGTGAGTTCTTGAAAATTTGTTCGAAACCTAAGAATTTGATAATTCCAAGATTTACAGAAGGATGTAAACGAAGACCACCCTTGTATGGTCCGATTGCGTTGTTGAATTGTACACGGAAACCGCGGTTAACTTGTACTTGACCCTTATCATCTACCCAAGGTACGCGGAACATGATTTGACGGTCAGGCTCTGTAATTCTCTCAAGAACAGCTTCCTTTCTGTATAATTCTTCATTCGCATCGATACATGGACGCAAAGACTCTAAAACTTCTGTTGCAGCTTGAATAAATTCAGGTTCTGCTGCGTTTTTCTTCTTTAGTGACTCAAGCACTTCATCAACATATGACATGGTAAAACTACCTCCTATAAATATATAATATTTCGTTGGTATAACCAACATGCAACAATGCCTTGTGCATACTACACAGGCACTCTGTCATTTATTTTACATCATATGTTAAAAAATATCAATACTAATATGATAAAAAATGTAGATTTTATAGAAAAATAAAACGAAAATGTCGGGCACGATAAGGGACACGTGATGGAATGTCTAGTATTTACAAGGGTTTGCAATATTGATAAAAATAATTGAAAAGAAAAAATCAAATAATGCCAATTAATGGCAACATAAAAATTGAAAGTAGAATTGATATAATTTAATTAAAATTTTTGTTTATTTCCGCCCCAAATGATTCGAGATAAACCCCATATGCTTCTTTGTAGAGAGTCTCGAAACGTTTTCGTAGACTTACTGGTTCCTACTTATAATATTGCCTCCATATCCTTCTTCATATCGCAGTTCAGTCATTCCCGCTATGTTTTTTACATCCTACTCCTCCATTTATTTTAGTATATCAAATTTCCACATATAAGACAAAGGAACATTTGCTTTTTCATTTCATTCCCATTCCTGGATATATGCAGATTATTGCGAAACAGTTGTGTCTGTTTTTTGGTAATATAATAGTATGATTGTTCTTTTTGTGTATAAAAATGCGTCTACACAGTATCATTTACCAGAGGAGTAGGATTTAGGAGTGTAGTGTGCGTTCGGTTATTTTGCAATTTATCCTTCGCAAAGACATGGCTATAATGTGCAACCAGCAATTGAGGATGCAGAGGAAGAAATTTTCAAAGTTTCTTTTCCGAGAGAATGGTGGGGAAAACGAAGGAAGAATTACAAAAAATGACTGGGCTTTCTTCTATTACTTTTTGTTATGCAACAGTTTTTTTTTATTGGCAACAGATACGTTGGAAGATGCAATCAAAGTGTGTGAGATGACAATGCAGGATTCTTTTGCAAACATTGACATTTGTTAGTGAAAGTGCTATCATAAGTTGTAATATTGTGTGCTGTAGGTATCACAGGACTTCAGGTATGTGAAGGTCTAGCATACAAGAGAGAATAATAGAATACGAGGTGCAAGAAATGAGTAGTTTTGATAGTTTATTAGCAAAGGTTTCACAATGTAGTCGTAAGAAAGTAGCAGTTGCAGTAGCACAGGATTCAGAAGTGTTACAGGCTGTTCGTGCAGCAAAGGAAAAGAATATTGCAGATGCCATTTTAGTTGGTGATGAAGCAAAGATGAAAGAGATTGCTGCATCATTGGATATTGATTTATCTCAATTTGAGATTATCAATGAACCAGATATGATTGAGGCTTCTTTGAAAGCTGTAAAGCTTGTACATGATGGTGTTGCTGATATGTATATGAAGGGCTTGATTGATACAAAGAACTTCTTAAAGAGTGTTTTAAATAAGGAAGTTGGTTTGCGTACAGGTAACGCATTGTCACATGTTTGTGTATTTGACGTTGCTGGTATTGATCAGTTATTATTTTTAACAGACGTTGCTTTTATGACATATCCTACATTAGAAGAAAAGGTACAGATTATTCAGAATACAGTACCTGTAGCACAGGCATGTGGCATTGCATGTCCTAAAGTTGCACCACTTGCTGCAGTTGAGGTAGTAAATCCTAAGATGCCAGTTACTGTAGAAGCACAGGAATTGACAAAGATGTGTGAAGAAGGCAAGATTAAGGATTGTATCGTAGATGGACCATTGTCGTTAGACTTGGCTATTGATCCAGAAGCAGCTAAGCATAAGGGTGCATTAGATCGTAAGATTCAAGGAGATGCAGATATTTTATTATTCCCAGATATTCATGCAGGAAATTTGGTATATAAAGCATTGGTTCATACTGCAGATGTAAAGAATGGTTGTATCTTAACTGGTACAAAAGCACCTGTTATTTTGACTTCTCGTTCAGATACGTTTGAGACAAAGGTAAATTCTATTGCATTGGCTGCAGTAGTAGCTGAAACCATGAATAAATAATGACAAAGGAGAATACAAATGGCTTATATTAGTTTGATATTAAATCCAGGTTCTACATCTACAAAGATAGGTGTAATGGAAGATGAAACATTATTGTTTGAAGAGACACTTCGTCACTCAACAGAAGAGATTGCAAAGTATGCAAGTATTTTTGATCAAAAGGATTTTCGTAAGGATGTTATTCTTTCTGTCTTGAAGGAAAAGAATTTTGACTTAAAGAAATTAGATGTAGTAGTAGGTCGTGGTGGTATGTTAAAGCCAATTCCAGGTGGTACATACGCTGTTTCTGACGCTTTGTTGGAAGACTTAAAGATTGGAAAACAGGGACAACATGCTTCTAACCTTGGAGGTATTTTAGCAAGAGAAATTGGTGATGAATTGGGTGTTCCTTCTTTTATCGTAGACCCTGTAGTTGTTGATGAGTTGGCTCCAGTTGCCAGATTATCCGGTGTACCAGAATTACCTAGAACAAGTGTATTCCATGCTTTGAATCAAAAGGCAGTTGCTAAGAGATATGCAAAGGAAAATGGAAAGAAATACGAAGATTTAAATTTAATCGTTGTACATATGGGTGGCGGTGTTTCTGTAGGTGCCCATGACCATGGTAAAGTAGTAGATGTTAACAATGCATTAGATGGAGATGGCGCATTTTCTCCAGAAAGAGCTGGTGGTGCACCATCAGGCGCTTTGATTAAACTATGCTTTAGCGGAAAGTATACAGAGAAAGAAGTATATAAGATGTTTGTTGGTAATGGTGGATTAAACGGATACTTACATACCAACGATATGCGTGATGTGTTAAAGGCTATGGCTGAAGGCGATGCAGAGAATAAATTGATTTTTGATGCATTCATTTATCAAGTATCTAAGGATATCGGAGAGATGTCTACTGTATTAAAGGGTAAAGTGGATCAAATCGTAGTTACTGGTGGTATTGCATATTCAGATGTAGTTGTAAATGCAATCAAAGAACGTACAGGATGGATTTCAGACTTTACTGTATACGGTGGTGAAGATGAATTGTTAGCTTTGGCACAGGGTGCAATTCGCGTATTAAGTGGCGAAGAAAAGGCAATGGAATATTAATTTTCATTAAAGAAAATTGTATAACATAATGGAACAAAAATGCCCTCAAAGTAGGTATGGTTACGGTACCAGACTTATTTTGGGGGCATTTTATTTTTTCTTCATGCATAAAATAGAATCAGAGGTAACAGTTCAGGCAGCTCTGCACACTTTGTTGTGCAGGGGTGTATACAAGGTTGCTGCAATTTGTATGGGATAGCTTGCTATGAGGGGGAAGAGTTTAGTCAGGGGTATGGAAGTGTTCTGATTTTGGCGTACTGGTAATACAGCTTAAGAGAAAAGTAGATTTTCTCGACATGAGATATGGAAGTGTCTTAATTTTTGCCTACTGGTAATTGATGGAGGTGGTGGCTTGCAGAATGGTAAATTTGATTCTAGATTGGCATTATATACAAAAATAAATCCAGACTATCGTGGAGCATATGCACAAGAGGAACAATGGGAGTTATTGGTGAAATATCATGGGGATTTGAAAAGCAAAGAAAAAGAAATTGGCTTTTTGGGAGAATATTTATATGGGGCAATCGCAATTATTTGGATTGCATATGATAAAATCCCTATTTTCTCAAATTTACAAGAGGTGGATTATATCCAGTTGCCAAATCAAATAAGCTACAATCTGGAGGAAAATAAACGAGAAATTTGCCTGCCACAAAATACGGTGATACAGGACATGATTGGCAATACAAATGTGGGTTTGACAGGGGCAGGTGTCTTGGTTGCCGTGATTGATTCGGGGGTGGATTATAATCATGCAGACTTTCGAAAAGAAGATGGCACTACAAGAATATTAGGAATTTGGGATCAGACAGTAGATGCCAAAGAATTGAATAGGAATCAAAATGGCTTTCAATATAGCAATCCCAAAGGCTTTTTGTTGGGAACATTTTTTTCTGAGGAAATGATTAATGCGGCTTTATTACAAGAAAAGAAAGAACAACAAATGAACCTTGTACCATCCATTGATTTATCAGGGCATGGCACCCATGTTACAGGTATCTTAGCAGGAAATGGAAATGTAAGTAATGGAAGATATCAAGGTGTTGCACCACAAGCTTCTATATTAGTGGTGAAGCTGGGAAATCCTAAGGGACTTACCTTCCCTAGAATTACGCGAATGATGGAGGCTGTGGATTTTTGTATCCAATTTGCGCAAGAAAGACAAATGCCCATTGCCATTAATTTGAGTTTGGGAAATAATGCAGGTTCCCATACCGGTGAAGATTTGCCATCTATTTTTTTTGATCAAGTGGCTACCCAATGGAAAAATTCGATATGTGTTGGGATGGGAAATGAAGGAAATAGAGGCAAGCATGTGACTTTAAATTTAGAAGAAGGAAAAACACAAGAAATTAATTTTGCCATTCCTCCTGGACAACAAGGCTTTTCTATGGAGGTTTGGATGCCTTATGAAAATACAATGGAAATTTGGTTGCTTGCCCCGAACGGAGAGAGAAGACAGCTGAATGTAAACAAAGACGATATTTTGCTTTGGCAAAATGGAAAACAAATAGTAGGGGTGAATTTTATAGACGCCAGTCCTTTTCAGCCTTTGCAGGAAATTTACATAGAATGGATCGATGTAGGACAAGGGTTGGAGAACGGTACTTGGACCTTTGAAATGACGGCAAAAAAAATAGTGAATCCCAGATTGGATATGTGGATGCAAACGGGCGGTTTGTTGCTGGAAGGAACAAGATTTTCTCAACCTACAGCCAACACTTCTTTGTCTGCCCAAGCGGCTACCAAAAGATTGATTTCTGTTGGAGCCTTTGATGAAGAACGGAATCAGGTGGCAGGGTTTTCTGGGCGGGGATACGACAGAAATGGGATTAGAAAGCCGGACTTGGTGGCACCTGGGGTAAATATTATTGCACCGGCACCCAATAATGCTTATACTTCCAAAAGTGGAACTTCTATGGCAACGCCTTTTGTGACGGGTGCAGCTGCTTTATTAATGGAGTGGGGGATTGTGCGTAATCAGGATCCTTATTTATATGGGGAAAAATTAAAAGTATGTTTACGAAAAGGTGCAAAAAAAGTGTCTGCTGATAGCATCCCGAATCCTAGAGAAGGGTACGGTAAACTTTGTATTGCTGATGCTTTAGAAGAGGTAAGATAAGTGTTCTTTCTAATGTTTCATATAAAGTGATAACATACAGGATGATTTTAGGGCTGTCTATAAGAAGGATATCTTGCAATGTTTTCCTTCCTGTAGACAGCCCCATCTGAACTATTACAGAGTATGTTGCTTCAATTTGCGTGAATATTGACAAAGCGTTTTATCCGTGTTAGAAATGTACTAGCTTTTTATTGCATGATGCTTCAATTTGCACGTTTATTGACATAGCTGCTGTACCTGTTTCATTAAAAGGTTGATTTCAATTGGCTTGGAAATATGTCCGTTCATACCTGCTGCCAATGCATCTCTTTTGTCTTCGTCAAATGCGTTGGCGGTAAGTGCCAAAATCGGAATGTTAGCTGCATCTGGATGAGAAGAAGCACGAATTTGTTTGGTTGCATCGTAACCATTGCATACAGGCATATTAATATCCATTAAAATCAATTGGAAAGTACCGGCTGTTGCCTGTGTAAAGGTTTCAACGGCTTGTTTACCGTTTTCTACAACCGTTACAGTGGCATTTACCATTTCTAACATAGTAGATGCAATTTCTGCGTTTAACTCATTATCTTCTGCCATTAAAATATGTACATTAGATAGGTCTATTTTCTTGTTTTCAGAAGGTGTAGTGATAGATTGTGTATGTAAATCATTCACCTGCACTGCATCTGGAAGTGAGAATTGTAAATGGAAATGGAAAGTAGAACCTTTTCCAATTTTACTATCTACTTCCAATTTTCCGCCCATAAGATAAATGAAATTATTACTTATGGCTAATCCTAAACCAGTGCCACCATATTGATTTACAATGGTGTCTTCTGCCTGCTCAAATGCAACGAATATCTTTTTCTTGGCTTCGTTTGGAATACCAATGCCTGTATCAGAAATAGAAAATTGTATATCAACAATTTCTGCAGTGGTGCATAATTCTTGGATATCCAAGGCAACTTTACCTTGTTCTGGCGTAAATTTTAAGGCATTTCCTAAAATGTTCACCAAAACTTGAGAAAGCTTTAAGGCATCACCAATAATTGCATTCGTCTCTAAATTACAGTTGACTTCGAAGGTTACTTGTTTTTTTAAAGCCTCTGGACGAACAATGGAATCGACTTTTTCAATCAATTCTCTAAGCAAGAATGGTTCTTTATTGACTTTCATTCGTCCACTTTCGATTTTTGACAGGTCTAAAATATCATTGATTAAATGTAATAAATGATGGGAAGACATGTTAATTTTATTGAGGCAGTCTTCTACATTGCTTTTGTTATCAATTTTTTGTAGTGCAATATCTGTCATACCGATAATGGCATTCAATGGTGTACGGATCTCATGAGACATGTTAGACAAGAAAGAACTCTTTGCTTGGCTGGCACTGTCTGCGTTAATCTTATTTAAAGCACTGTTAATGATACGGGTTGCTTCTTCTATAAAATATTTTTCTTGATCTGTCCACTGATATTGTTTTTCTTTCATTTCATAGGAAATTAATCCAATGATTTCGCCTTCCGATAACAAAGCACAAGTAAGCATGGAGCCCAAATATAAATCATCAAAGGATTCATGATAATGCATTTGGTAGTTGCGTTTCCATTGCTCATCTGCCATAGAAGGTAAATTTACAATCTTATTGGTTGCAAAAATAGATAAAATATATTCAGCGTGTACTGGTGTAAGGGTATGAAATTTGGCTCTGAACATATCATCTTCTGACAAAGACCATTGAAATATCAGGTGTGGTTTTGGTTTGTTCTTTGAAAAGTTGATAATACAGATTCGGTCTAAATGTAAGTGTTTTCCTACCTGTTCTACCACCATTCGAAAACTACTACGCAAGTCTTTGGTTTCTTCAATCAAGTCATACATGGTATTGAAGAAGGCATGAGCGGAAATCCAATCTTGAATGGTATGTAAGGACATTAATTCGTAATTTTCTGAATGACGCTGTTTTTCCAGTGCCAATTCATTTTCCACAATGTCCTGTTCCGTGCTTTTTTCTGTCAATCCTTTTAAAGCCTGTGACAATAGTTGGTGAAAAGCAATATGTCCAATCTGGGATACGGTTTCTGTCTGTAAATGTTTGATGGAGCCTTCACCAATGTACATACGTTCTAAATCAGCGTTGATTCTGGATAGAAAGGCTTGAATCTGGAAGGTGCTACATTCTTCAAAATAAATAAGAAAAATAGAACCTTCATATCTGGCAACTACAGCTTGCTCATCAGCGTGTTTTTGTATCATATCCGCAATATTCCGCAAAATCATTTCGCCAAAAATATGTCCATATACCTGTAAAATTTTAAGGTAATTTATAATATTTACTAAGACAACACCATGATTGTGAAGGATTTCTTCTTCATTGATGATGGATTTATCTAGGTACTCATAAAGGTACAAATTGGTAACACGATCTCTTTTTTCGGCTTCCATCAGACGAAGTTGTTCTTCTTTTTGCGAAGTAATATCCTGCAATCTACCAATGATAGAAGTGATAGAACCATTGGAATCAATTTGTGTTTTTCCTTCATATAAGAACCATGTGCCTTTTTTTTGTGATTTAGACGCAGGGAAAAATTGGAATTCGGTTCCGTTTTCCAAATGTCCTCTTAAAAGTGCCTGAAAAGTATGCAGTAAAGCAGGTTGTTCTTCAAAGTAATTTTTTACATAGTTATTAAAATTTGGAATGATGGTTTCGTCTCTGCTCGTAATGACAGAATTGGATTTGTATTCTAAAAAGTTTGAAGTTGAAACAAAACAATCTCTGTTCACGTCATATTCGATAAAAATATCTGAAGAATTTTCTAAAGCAATTTGAAAACGTTCAAATTCTTTTTTGGTTTGGTCAATTAAGTTATTTTGCAAACCCAGATATACATTAATACGTTTTAAAAAAGCAAAAATAGCAATACAAACAATAATGTATTCGAAAGTTTGACCAATAATACAGCCCCAAAAAGCAGCATTCTTGCTTGGATAAGTACTATATAGGGTGTTGTAATATACATTGGTACTAAAGTATAAAGCAATCATCATAGAAATGTACTGTAAAATACTTACATATATAGTCAGTCGCTTGTTGAAATATAGACAGCTGATGGCTGGTGCAAAGGCATACATAAGCCAGACTTTACTTCCACATTGAAAAGAAATCAAACTTACCATAACGGTAAAAGCGCCCATAGTATAGTACATAAATAATGTGGTATTTCGTTTGATGAAATAAAGCATATAGGGAACAATATCAAAGGCAAAAGACACAAATACTAAAGTCTGAACCAGCGATTTTGAAAGTTGAAAAATATGAAGTTGATTTAGCAAAATCGTCAATGGTATAAATGGAAAAGATACTGCTAATATAATGAAAACCAACCGGTTTACGTATGCTATATTTTGTTCTTTGAAACGCATTAAATTTTCTTGCGGATTCATGAAAATCATCTCCTTGTATCTTAGGTGCAATCTTCTAGCGCATGTATAGTCTTTTTGTGTAGACACCATGTGTTTCGTTGCTTGGCAAAAAGGCTTCATCCTTGCCTTTCTTACTTTGCTTTGTATAAGAAGGAACCATGGAGTCATATATTTTGCTTTTATAACAAAATGTGATTAAATATCTTATAATTTTCATTATACATGAATATAGAAAAAAGGGCAATAGATTTATTTGTCGAATTTTACCTTTTCTATTTCACAGAAATAAATGATTGAATTTTTAAAAAAAATAAGGTATGCTATAGATAGGTTTGTGTAAAAAGACAGAATATACAAACAGAATTGAGAAAGCATGAAAGAAACAATTAATGTAGACTGGTTATTTTTCTTCTCAGCTGATACACCTAGTGATTTCAGCTGACGTTACAGTGGAAAAATAATGCAGTGTACCTTGTATGCAGAATGGAGGAATACAATGCAAACATTGTCACTTGAAAAAGAATTAAAGGAAAATGCGTATCCAGGAAGAGGAATTGTCATTTGAAAGTCTAAGAATGGAAAATATGCTGTGACTGCTTATTTTATCATGGGTAGAAGTGAAAATAGTAGAAATCGTGTATTTGTGGAAGATGGAGAAGGAATTCGTACACAGGCATTTGATCCTTCAAAGTTAAGTGATCCTAGTTTGATTATTTATGCACCAGTTCGCGTGTTAGGAAACAAGACAATTGTTACAAACGGAGATCAGACAGATACCATTTATGAATTAATGGATAAGCAACAAACCTTCGAACAAGCACTTCGTACAAGAGAGTTTGAGCCAGATGCACCAAACTATACACCTAGAATTTCTGGTATTATGCATGTGGAAAATGGAAGTTTTAATTATGCTATGTCTATCTTAAAGAGTAACAATGGAAATGGTGCAGCATGCAATCGTTTCACATATGCATATAATACACCAATCAATGGAGAAGGACGTTTTATTCATACTTACATGTGTGATGGTAATCCATTGCCAAGTTTTGAAGGTGAACCAAAGGTTGTAGAGATTCCAGATGATATGGATGCTTTTACAGATATGTTATGGAATAGTTTAAATGCAGATAACAAGGTATCTTTGTTTGTACGTTATATTGATATCGAAACAGGTAAGTATACTTCAAAGATTATAAATAAGAATAAATAATCTTGCATACATAAGGAAAACAGGTGCAAGACTTTGCATTAGGATAGTCAATAAATTGTATAGATTTGTATAGATTGGAGATAAATATTCATGAAAGAATTAGAATTAAAATATGGATGTAACCCAAACCAAAAGCCATCTAAGATTTACGTAGAGAATGGAGAATTGCCAATTCAGGTTTTAAATGGAAAACCAGGTTACATTAACTTTTTAGATGCTTTTAATGGCTGGCAGCTTGTAAAAGAGTTAAAGGCTGCAACTGGACTTCCAGCAGCCACTTCTTTTAAGCATGTATCACCAGCTGGTGCAGCAATCGGTGTACCACTTTCTGAGACAGAAGCAAAGATTTATTGGGTAGATGATTTGGGAGAGTTATCTCCATTGGCAGCAGCTTATGCAAGAGCAAGAGGTGCAGATCGTATGTCTTCCTATGGTGATTTTATTGCTTTGTCAGATGTTTGTGATGTGTCAGCAGCTAAGATTATCAAGAGAGAATTCTCTGATGGTATTATTGCACCTGGATATGAGCCAGAAGCATTAGAAATCTTAAAAGAAAAGAAAAAGGGAACTTATGCAATTATCCAAATCGATCCTGCATATGTGCCTAATCCAATAGAAAGAAAAGAAGTTTATGGCATTACTTTCCAACAGGGAAGAAATGAATTAAAGATTGATCAGGACTTTTTCTCTAATATTGTCACAGAGAATAAAGAATTACCTGACAACATCAAGAATGATATGGCAATTGCTATGATTACATTGAAATATACACAATCAAATTCTGTATGCTTTGTAAAGAATGGACAGGCAATTGGAATTGGAGCTGGTCAACAATCTCGTATCCATTGTACAAGATTGGCTGGTAGCAAGGCTGACAATTGGTTTTTACGTCAATCACCTCAAGTAATGAATTTACCATTCAAAGAAGGTATGAAACGTGCAGAAAGAGACAATGCCATTGATTTATATATCGGTGAAGACTATATGGATGTATTAGCAGATGGCAAGTGGGAAAATATTTTCACAGAGAAACCAGCTGTATTTACAAAAGAAGAAAAGCAGGCATGGTTAAAGAATTTGAGTGGTGTAACATGTGGTTCAGATGCGTTCTTCCCGTTTGATGATAATGTAGAACGTGCATTCCGCAGTGGTGCAAATTATATTGCACAACCAGGTGGATCTATTCGTGACCAGGATGTAATTGATGCATGTAACAGACATAACATTGTAATGAGCTTTACAGGTATTCGTTTGTTCCATCACTAAAATTAGAGCGTAGGTTTTCGATATGTGCAGGCGACAGTTTTGTTGCTTGCACATATTTTCTATATAGCATGGTATCCTCGACATTATACGTTGGAGGAATGGAATTAATAGTTAATAGTTAATAACAATAGGGAGGTAATCCATGAAAAACATTGTAAGAGTAGCTACAATTGCACCTGAGGTGCATATCGGGAATCCGAGTGCTAATGCAAAGGAAATTGCAAATTTTTATGCAAGCTATGGGCAGGGGGCAGATTTATTAGTGACACCGGAATTGTCTATCAGTGGATATACCTGTGGAGATTTATTTTTTAGTGGTCAGCTTTTGCATCAGTCTTTACAGGCACTTACATTTTTATGTGAAGTTACAAAGAAAGTAGGAGAAGCTGGTGCTGCTTTGTTGGTAGGTGCGCCGATTGTAGTGGAGGGAGAACTTTTTAACTGCGCTGTTTTGCTACATAATGGCAGTATTTGTGGCATCGTACCAAAAACTTATTTGCCCAATTATGGAGAGTTTTATGAAAAACGTTGGTTTTCTGCCCGTAAGGTGCCGACTCGTAGCTTGCGTATTTTAGGACAGGAGGTTCCTTTTGGTAACCAACTTTTGTTTGAACTGGGAGATAGCGAGGAAAAGGTAATTCTGGGAGTAGAAATCTGTGAAGATGCTTGGACGCCGATTTCACCAAGTAGAAAATTGTCTTTGGCAGGAGCGGAAGTGATTGTGAATTTATCTGCTTCCAACGAAGTAATTGGGAAAGCGGAATATCGCAGAAATCTGATTGGAAATATTTCTGCCAGTTGTATTTGTGGGTATGTTTATGCTTCGGCAGGGCAATGGGAATCTACGTCAGATGTAGTATTTGGCGGACATCAACTGGTTTATGAAAATGGTAAAAAGGTTGCAGAATGTCCTCCATTTTCCAATGATGTCTTGGTGGCAGATCTTATGCTCTCTAAAATTCGTCATGATCGAATGGCGAATAAATCTTTTTCGGATTGTAAATTAGAAAATATTATGTCTGATTATGTAACCTGTCATGTGGAAAAGAAATGGTTGCAGAAAGAAGAATTAAAAGCGAAGATTGGAATGACACCGTTTGTTCCAAGTAAAAATGTGAGAGAACGTTGCATCTCTATTTTTCAAATGCAGGTGGCAGGTTTGCAGAGAAGAATTGCTACCACGCATTGTAAATGTATTGTAGTGGGGGTATCCGGTGGCTTGGATTCTACCTTGGCTTTGTTGGTTTCTGCACAAGCAGTGAAAAATTTAGGACTGCCTTCTGAAACCGTAATGGGAATTACCATGCCAGGATTTGGCACTACCAATAGAACCAAGAATAATTCTGTGGAATTGATGAAAGCATTGGGCTGTGAAATCAGAGAAATTTCCATTGTAGACGCTGTCCGTCAACATTTTAAAGATATTGGACATGCGGAGTCGGTACAAGATATCACCTATGAAAATTGTCAGGCCAGAGAACGTACCCAGATTTTAATGGACGTTGCCAACAAAGAAGGTGGCTTTGTCGTAGGTACTGGAGATTTGTCGGAATTGGCGCTAGGGTGGTGTACCTACAACGGAGACCATATGAGTATGTATGCTGTCAATACAAGTATACCAAAAACCTTGGTTCGAACCTTGGTGGATGAAATCGGTCATCACATGGCCCAAGATGGAAATATGCATATGGCGCACATTGTAGAGGACATTATTGATACACCTGTAAGTCCGGAATTGTTACCACCAAATCCGGATGGCACCATTGCACAAAAGACGGAAGATACTGTGGGTTCATACATTTTGCATGATTTTTTCTTGTATTATACATTGCGTTTTGGATTGGACAAAGAAGAAGTGTTGGAGCTTTGTAAAGAAGCGGTAAGACAAAATCCTGCATATCAATTTTCGGATGCAGAAATATGCAAGTGGTTAGATGTCTTTTATACAAGATTTTTCCGTCAACAGTTTAAGAGAAATTGTATGCCGGATGGTGTTAAGGTTGGTACTGTTTCTGTGAGTCCAAGAGGAGACTTGCGCTTGCCATCAGAAATAGAAACCCAGCTCTTTGTGTAGGTATTAGGAAAATCACTGGCAATAGATTAGATTAGAAAAGAGGAATGGAAAATGGAATATATACGTTTGATTTGTCCTGTGTTGGTCGGTGCTTTGATTGGATATTGCACCAACTATATTGCAATAAAGATGTTATTTCGACCAAGAAAACCGGTATATGTATTGGGCAAGAAAATACCTTTTACACCTGGTGTGATACCCAAAAATCAAGATAGAATTGCAAGTGCAGTGGGAAATGCAGTAGGACATACCTTGTTTACGAAAGAGGATATTCTTACAATTTTAAATGGAGATGCAATGAAGCAACAATTTGTTGCCAGTGTAGGCGGTTATTTATACAACCAAAGCATTTCCACAGGAGAAGTGTTACAGGATTGGGATACTTCTACAAGTGTAGAAGAGAAAAAAGATGGATTGGATACGGTTATTACAAATAAGATTGTGGAAGCATTAAAAAAAGTTGCCTATGATTCCTTGATTATGGATATTGGAAAAAATACGTTTGATGAATTATTATCTAATCCTATGCTTGCAATGTTTTTAAATGATAGTTTTTTTGAAAGTATTGCGCAGAAAATGGGAGAGGGAGCCAAAGAATTTGTGGAAAGCAATGGTGCCTCTTTGGTACGCCCCTTGGTAGAAAAAGAAACTGCTGCAATGTTTGCAAGAACGCCAGGTGATAATTTAAAAGAATGGGAGATTTCTGAAGTGCGAGTGTCTACTGTTTTGGAGAAAATATATAGTTCTATTGTTGTAGAAAAAGCAGAGCAGTGGTTGAATCAACTAAAGATAGATCAGATTGTAGAAGAAAAAATCAAAGCTATGCCGGTAGAAGAATTAGAGGATTTGACTATGTCGGTTATGAAACAGGAATTACAGGCTGTCATTAATCTTGGTGCTATAATCGGTGCTTTGATTGGTGTTATCAATATATTTCTTTACTTGTAAGGGTATAATGGCAGGATAGCTTCAAGACAAATAAGCTGTTTTTCGTCTGTTAACAAATCTATAAGAACACAGTTTAAAAGGTTAGTTTCATTTGTTTTTGTGATACAAAACAATAGGATTATGACAGCAAGATTGCAGAAGTTATATTAGAGTATTTTGTGGATTGGAAGTAAGATTTAAGGAGTGAAGAGAAGTGGAACAAAATTTACAAGAAGCGAATAAAAGATTTCAGCAGAAAAAAAGAGAAGAAATTTTAAAATTAGTACCAGCGCCGTTGCAGGAAGATATGAATAAGGCTTTGGATTTAGAAGAAAAAGAAGCATTTCGTAGCGTGATTGCTTTGTGCGAAAGTATGTTGGGTGTTGAGTCAAATGAACAGGTTCGGATTTTATTAGCCAGAGTATATCCAAAATTGTTGCGTGAAGACGTAGAGGCAAGAAATCAGTCTTATCAAACCGATGTCAATGCATTTTTTGAATTTCTAGATGGAATACAAATGAATGATTTGATGCAGGAATATGTGGTAGAGACTTTGATCCGTCTTTGTGAAATGATGGAGAATGACTGGTTCCGTCCTTTGTTTGCGCAGTTAGTGGAAACGGTTGAGAAGAAAGGTTATCTGAAAAAAGAAATATACCAGAAAACATTGGCTTCGGCTTATGCATCTGTAGAATCGTATGCTTATTTTTCAGATCATAAATTAAGCATGATGGCTAAAAATGCATTGAAGGCCGGCTATGATAGAAATTATACCCAAAAAGATGCCTTATATGAAAATGTAAATCGTGTAACCACCAATATTGATATTTTATCTTATGATTGGTATTTATGCCAATATTATCCTGTACATAAAGAGGAATTTGCATATATTGCAGAGACCTACCCACATAGTTATCATTTAATCGAGGACTTGTTGCTTGCAATTGATGAAAATGTGGCTGCAAAAGAAGCTGAGACTTTGGAGGCTTTATTGTTGTTTACAGCAGATGGTATTACGTTAGAACAACTAGAAGAGACGATGGTAAAAACTTACGCATATCTTATGGAAAAGGAAAATCAACCACAAAAAATCTTTACTGGTGGTATGCCTTATCAAAGAGATAAAAAAATTGGAAGAAATGATTTGTGTCCATGCGGTAGTGGGAAAAAATATAAACATTGCTGTGGTAAATCATGATGTAGGATTTGAAAAGTATGGGTGGATACTTAGCAAAACGAACAAAATGATTTGTGTCTATTAAAATTTGATGTGGGATACAAACAAAGTTAGAGTTTACGTGAGAGGAGAAGCTAGCAATGAAATTTATTTCCTGGAATATTGATTCTTTAAATGCTGCATTGACTTCCGATTCTGCCAGAGCTGTGCTTTCTAGGGAAGTACTGAAGACAATTGCAGAGGAAGAGGCAGATGTGATTGCAATTCAAGAAACAAAATTATCGACTACAGGACCTAGTAAGAAACATATCGAAGCCATGGAAACCTATTTTTCTGGATATCATATGGAGTGGGTTAGTTCAGAACCACCAGCAAAAAAAGGCTATGCTGGGACAATGGTACTTTACAAAGAAGATATGCAGGCAAAAACCATTGCACCGAAAATTGGTGCCCCTGATACTATGGATTCTGAGGGGCGTATTTTGGTGGTGGATTTTGGAACATTTTATTTTGTCAATGTGTATACACCAAATGCTGGTGATGGATTAAAAAGACTTTCACAACGGCAGGAATGGGATCGTTGTTATGCTACATATTTGAGTCAACTGGATCAAGAAAAACCTGTGATTGCCTGTGGGGACTTTAATGTAGCACATACAGAAATCGATTTGGCAAATCCTACAAGTAATCATCAGTCAGCAGGATTTACAGATGAGGAAAGAGCAGGTTTTACAAATCTTTTGTCCAAAGGATTTGTAGATACTTTTCGATATGTACATGGTGATGTAAAAAACGTATATTCTTGGTGGGCACAGAGAGTGAAAACTAGTAAAATCAACAATTCTGGCTGGAGAATTGATTATTTTTTGATTAGTGACCGTATCAAAGAAAAGATTACCAGGTCAGAAATGATAGATTCAGGAGAACGTCAGGATCATGGACCTATTTTATTGGAAATACAAAAAATATAGTTCATGTTATCATGCTGGATAAGAAACAGTTTAGCTTGCGGGCTGAACTGTTCTTTTGATTAGAATAATTGTTTTTTGTAGGAGAAAAAAAGATGAAGAATAAAAAGAGCTATATTGTTTCCATATTGATTGCATTGCTTGCAATGATTGGTGTATTTTTCCAACAAGGTGATGTATTAAAAAAATTAGATACCACAAAGGAAAATGTTGTTACTTATGCACCACAGGTAACGGAAACAATTCGTGTCACAGAAGACAGTTCTGTTGCAACAACAGAAGATGCGAATAAGAATACGATAAAAGAAAATGAAACCTGTGATGATAAAGATGGTGTGATTTTATATTTGACTTTGTATCATCATTTGCCGGATAATTACATAACAAAAGCGGAAGCAAAGTCTTATGGTTGGACTGGTGGCGGACTGGATCCATACAAAGAGGGGGCTTGCATTGGAGGAGATTATTTTGGCAATTATGAGAAAAAATTACCTGTTGAAAAAGGAAAGAAGTATTATGAATGTGATCTAGATACGATGCACCAAAGCAAGCGAGGTGCAAAACGTTTGGTATTTTCAAATGATGGGGACATTTTTTTTACAGAGGATCATTATGCTTCCTTTACGAAAGTCAGTCATGTAGATGCAAACTTATCTGGAAAGGAATGATAAAAGGAATGGAAAGAAAATCTGTGCAAGAGCATCCGTCAGCTGCTTATATTTTAAATCTGTCGACCATTACGAAGGAAAAAGAGTTGTGGGATTTGGTGGAAGAAAGGTTGCCGGTACCATCATATTTTGGAAGAAATCTTGATGCTTGGGCTGATTGGTTGTCCGAACCTCAAAAATGGCAAATAAAAATACAGGGGGAAGAAACGTTTGTTGAAAATATGGGAGAATATGGAAAAATATTCCTGGAATTGCTTAGAAAGAATAAAGAATAAAGAATAGCCGAAAAATTTACGATATTATATATGCGTGTTGTCAATTATGCAAGCATAGGGAGGTAAAGAGTTCAATCCATGTAGTTTTTGTTATAACACTTCAGATAGCACTTCACACTTTGCTGTGTGGGGACCTTTAGATACATAGATTACACAAAGCTCGTAGTAATTTACCTCTGATAGCTTGCTACGAGTGGTAAGAGCTCAGCTTCTGGCTGAACGGTTACGTTTTTGTGATAATTTACAATTGACATTGGCTTGAAATATGTATTATTATGAAAGAAGGGGACGTAGTATATGCGGCTTTTGTCATCTTGTTGCAGTAATTTGCAAAGGAAGATGTTAGTTGAGCAGATTAATTTCATATATTTTTGATT
>JAFORL010000160.1 GCA_017393285.1 Lachnospiraceae bacterium | reverse complement strand
TGTGTGGATTACAAATTATTTTTATTTGATAGGTTTTGCTGCAATTGTTGGAACTATTTGCCTTCTGATTTATTCAATCGTTCAAATTATTATTGATCCTAAAACATTTTGTTATATAAAAGAAATCATGAAAGCATATTTAGAAAATAGAAAAATGAAGTCAAAAAAGTCGAATGAAAATGTATAGATAGATTTGGCAGTATATTTTATATGTTTGTAATTGGAGTTATAGTGCATATGTTTATGTTTGTAAATAAGTTACCTAATTGTGATGATATAGAAGGAGTATTATATGAAAAATAAAACTAGACAATCAAGGAATAGAGTTGTTGCGTATTATTGCAATATTAGGTGTAATTATTTTACACTACAACAATCCTGATATGGGTGAAGGTTTATGTTTGGTTACAAACGGCAGCATAAATCAATATATTTTGTTGGCATTAGAAACGTTATTTGCATGTAGTGTAAATGTCTTTATAATGATTTCGGCATATTTTTTATCTACTACATATAAGCGTTCGGTTGTTAAGATTTTTGAACTGGTTGTACAAGTTTCTTTATTTCGGATAGCGGCTTTTTTACTCGGTAAGTTATCATCAGGTAGCAAAATAACAATTGTTGATGTAGGAATTAGTATCTTGCCGGTTAATTATTTTGTTATTTTGTATGGTGTATTGTACTTTATTTCTCCATACATTAATCGTTCTACTGAAGGAATGACAAAGTTGCAAATGAAGAAAATGGTATATGTAGTTTTTGTGTTGTTTTCAATATGGCCATTTGGAGTAGATTTACTTGAAAAAGCAATTGGATATCAGTTAAATGGAATAAGTACGATAGGCGTAGGTGGAAGTCAAGCCGGGTATTCAATTGTTAATTTTGTATTGATTTATATAGTTGCTGCATACCTTAGAAAATATCCAATTACTATAGAAAATAAAAAGTTGATTTTAGCTGGTGTTGGTATTTTTAGCCTTAATTATGTAGCAACATTGATACAAAATCAATTATGGAATGGAAATATAATTTGGTGGAATTATGATAATCCATTTTTAATTGTTTTTGCTGCACTTGTAGTTATGCTATTTTTACGTGTTAATATACATAATAGTATGATTAATGAAATTTCAAAAGCAACCTTTACTTGCTATTTAATACATATAATGTTTTTACAATATATTAAAGTTGATCACTTTGTCAATCGTATACCACTGATAATGATTGTACATATTATCGTGGTTGCAATTGGAATTTACATAGTTTCATATGTGGTATACAAGATATATTACGTATGCTCAAATTGATTTTTCTGTTTGTTGGATAATAAAATAAAATCATATTCTAGTAAATAAATTTTTCATATAACAATTTTTATACAAACCGTTTCCTTTTTGTTAATTTTTTGTTACAATTATATTGAAAAATAAAACAAAAAGGAGAGAAATTTATGAAAATGGAAAAATGTCATTTTAGAAAAGGAACTGTACATTATTGGATATGTTGTTGCCTTTTATTTGCATTATGTTTCATGTTTCCTGGTATTACAGCACAAGCTGCTAATAGCAGGACATATGCAGTGAATATTGAGGGCGACGATAGACCAACAGTTGGCAGTAAGTTGCATGCACAGGTAGTGGGAGATTTGATCAATGGTACATATACCTGGTCAACTGCTGTAGATAAAAATGGCAAATATACAAAAGTTAGTGATAATATCATTTATGAAGTTACTGCGGACGATTGTGAGAAATGGTTAAGAATTACGGTGTCTGGTGTGACAACCGAGGGTGTACCTTGTACGGTTAAAAACACGATTTATATTAGTCAGTTGCCGGTTGTCTACATCAACACGGACGATGTAAATGCGGAGATTACAAAGGAAGCATATACAGATGCTACTATGCGTATTCAGGGAAATGAAAAGTTTCCACAACAATTTCCTGTTAAGAGTGACAAGATTCAAATCAAGGGTAGAGGCAATAGTAGTTGGGGATATAAGCAAAAGCCTTACAAACTGAAGTTAGAGAAAAAGACAGATTTATTTGGTATGGGAAGCAACAAACATTGGGTATTGTTATCCAATTATTATGATGTTTGTGCCATGCGTTTTCAAACTGCCAATGAAATAGCCAAAGAATTAAATTTGATTAATATGGACACCCAGTGGGTAGTGGTTATTCTGAATGGTGATTATGCTGGTATGTACCAATTAGCAGAACAGATTAGAATTGGGGATACTAGAATTCCAATCACAGATTGGGAAGATTTGGCAGAAGAAGCAGCCAATGCCATTTATAAAGGTAATAAAAAGAATTTGGCAGACACAGACCAATCCTTACTGAAGGAACAGATGACTACTGATTTGTCATGGATTACCACAGACCAAGTTACTTATAAGAACAAAACCTACAAAGTAAGTGATTGGTATGCGGATTACAGTCAGAAATGTGAGGATATTTCTGGCGGATACTTGTTTGAGCTGTCAGAAGAATATGACGAAGTATCAAAATTTATCACCAATTCTGGTGTTAAAGTAATGATGAACAATCCTGAATATTTATGTACCAATTCTAAAATGATGAGTTATGTGCAGGATTATTGGAAACAATTTGATGAAGCGGCAATTTCATTAGATGGGCATGCCCGTAATGGTAAATCACTTTATGAATTGGCAGATGTGGATTCTATGGTTTCGTATTGGTTGGTACAAGAAATCATTGGTAACGATGATGCACATTATAAGAGTCGTTATGCATATAAAGATAAAAATGGGAAATTATTATTTGGACCAGTTTGGGATGTGGATTGGGGATGTGCTACCATTCCGGTAGGCTGCTATCCTGAGAACTGGAAAGTAAGTCATGATATATTATGGAAAGATTGGATTGATGATCCTTATTTTCTTGCAGAAGCAGTGGACATGTATTGGAAGCACCATGATGCCATTGTAGCCATTGCTTCGGAAGATGGTCTTTTGGGTGAGTACAACGCATATTTACGTGGCGCTGGTTCTAGAAGTTTTGATAAATGGCAATATTACAGAAGCTACGAATATGACTTTGCGATTTACAAAGATTACATGCAACAACGTATCAAGTGGTTAGATGCACAATTTGCATCCGTAGATACATTGACTAGAAGTTTATTCACAATAAGTAGAAATCGATACAAAAAAACATCAAATATTGAAATACAGGTAAATAAAGAACAAACAACTGCAGATCAGCTTGTGGTTGATATTCATTTAACAGATTATAGACCAGATTATATAACCTATAATACTGAATTTCGTAAATCATTCTTAGATGTAACCATCAATGGTGCGAATAGACAGGTATATACTGTTATTAATAATCATACCATTATCATTGACAAAGAATTGTTAAAAACAGATGGATCAGCAAACGTGATTGCATTATGGAATAACAATGCCCATGGTGATTTACAGTATACAAATTATGCAATTATTCGATATGAGGATGATCAATTTGTTGTAACAGATACAGAAGGAACTATAGAGAGACACCTGAGGGTTCCAAGTGTGGGTACGAACGCAGGTTCAGAGGAGTATTGGTATGATACAGTAACTGGATTAAAATATAGCGACTACCGTTTGGAACATGTTGTAACAGACGATTCTTTGATTATACCGCCAGAATATACAGCAACACCAGAACCAACCAGTATGGTTGCCAATACACCACAGATTGTGACAGCTACTGCCATTGTGCCAAGTCCAACGAATACAGTAGGCATTGTGACAGCTACTGCCATTGTGCCAAGCCCAACGAATACAGTAGGCATTGTGACAGCTACAGCTATTGTGCCAAGCCCAACGAATACAACCGTAGTTGTGACAAGCACTGCCATTGTGCCAGAGCCGATAGTGACTCCGGTAAGAACATCCGAATTGGTAGCAAGTCCAGAGGCGACCCCAGTAAGAACACCAGAATTGGTAGCAAGTCCAGAGGTAACTCCGGTAAGAACACCAGAATTGGTAGCAAGTCCAGAGGTAACTCCAGTAAGAACACCAGAATTGGTAGCAAGTCCAGAGGTAACTCCGGTAAGAACACCAGAATTGGTAGCAAGTCCAGAGGTAACTCCGGTAAGAACACCAGAATTGGTAGCAAGTCCAGAGGTAACTCCGGCAAGAACACCAGAATTGGTAGCAAGTCCAGAGGTAACTCCGGTAAGAACACCAGAATTGGTAGCAAGTCCAGAGGTAACTCCGGTAAGAACACCAGAATTGGTAGCAAGTCCAGAGGTAACTCCGGTAAATACTCCGGAAGTAGTAACAAGTACAGCAGTAGTGCCAGTTCCTACGGAAGCGGTACCTTCTGTTAACGTGATCCAACATGAGGACGGTTCAAAAATAATGGAAGAAACTATCCAAAATGGTAAATCTACGACGAAGGTGCAGACCTATATTGCTGCCAATGGTGCTATTCAAAAAATTGTATATACGGTGCAAAATGGTAAGAAAAAAACAAGTATTGTTTTTGGGGTTTCAGGGAAAAAGCTAAAAATCAAGAAAGTGGTAACAAATGAAACAACGTTAGCCTTGCCTGAGATGCTTGTCGCAAATGGTGTAAAATATAAAGTGGTGCAAGTAAACGAAAAGGCAATTGCGAAGCAAAAAACGGTAAAGAAATTGATTATTGGAAAGTATATAACGAAGTTAGAAAAAAAAGCATTGTACAAAAACGCTAGTTTAAATTCTATTGTATTTAAGAATGCAAGCATTACTTTGAAAAAAGATTTTCTTGTGGGTAACAAGGAAATCAAATCCATTCAAATAAAGGGAGATAAAGCTAGTTTTTCAAAGTTAAAATCAAACTTAATGAAATTCTTAAATTTGAAAAAAGAAGTGCAATTTACACGTGTATAAAAAATCTAGTAGCAGTTCAGTCTTTGACTGGACTGTTACCTTTTTTTCTTGAATTTTCGGTTTTCTTTTGACCTTTTGCATAAAAAGTGTTAATATGATATGGTGTGGGTAAATTGGAAAGTGAAACATTGCCCAATTATGTAACAAATCAGCCATTTGTAGAGCTGTTATGAATTAATAGATGGAGGAAGAATTATGTGTGGTATAGTTGGATTTACTGGTAAACACCAGGCAGCGCCTATTTTATTAGATGGGTTGTCAAAATTAGAGTATCGTGGATATGATTCAGCAGGTTTGGCTGTTCGTAATGGAGATGCAGAGGTAGAAGTTGTAAAAGCAAAGGGAAGATTACGTGCATTGGCTGAGAAGACCAACAATGGTCAGGCAATGCTTGGTTCTTGTGGTATTGGTCACACAAGATGGGCAACCCATGGGGAACCATCTGTAGAAAATGCCCATCCACATGCCAGTGCAGATGGCAATGTAGTAGCTGTGCACAATGGTATTATTGAAAACTACCAAGAACTGAAAGAAAAATTATTAAAAAAGGGATATACTTTTTACTCATCTACAGATACAGAAGTAGCTGTAAAATTGATTGATTACTATTATAAAAAATACGAAGGAACACCTGTAGATGCCATCAATCACGCTATGGTACGTATTCGTGGTTCTTATGCTTTGGCAGTTATGTTTAAAGAATATCCAGAAGAAATTTTTGTTGCCAGAAAAGATAGTCCTATGATTATCGGTGTCAATAATGGTGAATCTTATGTAGCTTCTGATGTACCTGCTATTTTAAAGTATGCCAGAAAAGTATACTATATTGGAAATTTGGAAATCGGTCACATTCAAAAAGGAAAGGTTACTTTCTACAACTTAGATGGTGATGAGATTCAAAAAGAATTAGTAGAAATCAAGTGGGATACTGAGTCTGCTGAAAAAGCCGGATTTGAGCATTTTATGATGAAGGAAATTCATGAACAGCCAAAAGCTGTACGTGATACGTTACATTCTGTTGTGCGTGAAGATGAAAAAGGAAAAGGCAAGCATATTGACTTATCTGAAGTGGGACTGACAGAAGAGGATATCAAAAATATTTCTCAAATCTACATTGTAGCCTGTGGTTCTGCATACCATGTAGGTGTAGCTGCGCAATATGTCATTGAAGATTTTGCACGTATACCTGTACGCGTGGAATTGGCTTCAGAATTTCGTTATCGTAAACCAATCTTAGACAAAAATGGTTTGGTGATTATTGTAAGTCAATCAGGAGAAACAGCAGATAGTTTGGCAGCTCTTCGTGAAGCAAAAGCCAAAGGAATCAAGACCCTTGGTATTGTAAACGTTGTAGGTAGTTCTATTGCCAGAGAAGCAGACAATGTATTCTATACTTTGGCAGGACCTGAGATTTCTGTTGCTACTACCAAAGCCTATAGTACACAATTGATTGCCTCTTATTGTTTGGCTCTTCAATTTGGTTTGTGCAGAGGCGAATTGAAAATGGATCAGTACAAGAAATTGATCGATGAATTAGAGACTTTGCCAGACAAAATCCAACATATTATTGATGATAAAGAGAGATTGCAATGGTTTGCAGCAAAGCAAGCAAATGCAAAAGATATTTTCTTTATCGGACGTGGTATTGATTACGCAATCAGTTTGGAAGGTAGCTTGAAGATGAAGGAAATCAGCTATATCCATTCAGAAGCTTATGCTGCCGGTGAATTGAAACATGGTACGATTTCTTTGATTGAAGATGGTACATTGGTAATCGGTGTGTTGACCCAAAGCGATTTGTACGAAAAGACCGTATCCAACATGGTAGAATGTAAGAGTCGTGGTGCATACTTATGTGGTTTAACTAGCTATGGTAATTATAACATTGAAGATACTGCAGATTTTACTACTTATATTCCTAAGACAGATGTACATTTTGCAGCTTCTTTAGCTGTAGTACCATTGCAATTAATGGGATACTATGTATCTGTAGCAAGAGGATTAGACGTAGACAAACCAAGAAACTTAGCAAAGAGTGTAACTGTAGAATAGTTGCAAGGATGATATAAATTTTTTTCTCACATAGAATCAAAAGGCTATCTGTTATATCAATAAGTGATAGCCTTTTGATATGTGGCAGAAAAGTATTTTTAATGTAATAGGAAATTGCGATGCAATTTCCTGTTACAAAAAAAACGCTCCGCGAGGATGCGCAGACCGCGGAGATGGAGTTAATTGCTGCGCAATACCGCGGTCGCGCTAGAGTTTTGCAAGCAAAACTCTTTGTTCTATATGAGGAGGAGCTATGGATATATTACAGTTAAACACAGAGAAAAATAAGCGCATGCATCATCTGTTTTGGTGTATGGTTATATACTGTGGTGTGTTGTGTGTTGAAGTATTTGCAGAAAAATGGAATTATATAGGCAATGCAAATGCTGTACATACCCTGATGTTTATGGCCTTTGGCTGTGTTTTGGTTTGGGGTGCAAGACAATTAGGAAAAACCACAGATTTTGATGCGCGTTCTATCAAAATCCTATGGATTATTTTTTTACTTGGAATGATTATGCGGGTTGGCTATATGCTTTATACACCTTGGTATTTGCGTGGTCATGATGTTGGTGCAGTAGGTGTTGATGAAAATTGTATTGGACATGCAGGATATGTCCTTCGTTTATTTTACGGAAAACTTCCAGAGAATAATGGTTCTCAATTTTATCACCCTCCCTTGTATCATTTTCTTGCGGCTCTTACTATGCATGTAAGTGGATGGATGCGACATATTGCAAGAGGTGAAGATGTAATTGAAAGCGCAAAAGTTGTTTCTACGGTAGCATCTATGATTGCTTTATATCAATGTAAATGTATGATAGATGATTTAGGGATAAAAGGGAAAGCAAGTATCATTACTTTTAGCTTTTTAGCATTTTTCCCTAATTATTATCTGATGGGTGGGAGAATCAACAATGATTGTCTTGCTTTTATGTTTTGTGTGCTCATTCTACGATATACGATTTTATGGTATCGAGATTCCAACTGGGTAAATACGATTTTGTTAGCAGTTTGGTTTGGATTTGGTATCATGACTAAGGTTTCTGTGGCTACCATGGCGTTAGGAACTGCAATTGTCATGTTGTATGTATTTTGGCAACAATGGAAGAACAAAAGCTGGAAAGGTTTGTTTCTGAAATTCTGTGGTTTTGGTATCATCAGTGGTGGTTTAGGACTGTGGTATGCCATCAGAAATTATATACTATATCAACAAAGTTTCACCTATGTTCCGGATACAAGTCTTGATTCTCCTTTATATTGTGGAGACCATTCTGTTTTGCAACGATTTGGTCCAGATTTTTCTTTTTTAACCAATATATTCAATAATTCCTATGCGGATTATAATGTTTTCACCTTTTTGTTCAGAGGCTCGCTTTTTGGAGAATGGGAATTTCCGGCTTTGCCTGTGGAATTTGTAAAATTATACTATTGTGCCTGGTGGCTTTTATTAGTAGTTATGGTCGCAATCATGATTTATATGCTGGTACGAAAATCTACAAAAATGATGTATGTACTCTTTGGTACTTTTGTTGTCCAAATGGCATCTTATATTTGGTTTAATATCCAGTTTCCATTTGGTTGTACAATGGATTATCGATATATTCCAATTACAACTATCGTTCTTGCATTTTTTACAGGAATGTTTGGGATGCAGGCAAGCAAAAAAGCAGACCTACCATTTTACAATTATGCGTGGAAGGGGATACAGATTTTAGTTGTTTTTTGTTCTATTTGTTCTGTTACTGCGTATATGATTATAGGAGTATAAATTTGGTAACGGTTTAGCCAATCTTTTTATTGGTTATCTGACACATAATGAATGGAGAGGCTAAAGGATTACTTAATTTGAATAAAAGATAATAATTGGAGTTTTTAGAATTCCGAGAGAACATCAATACAGTAAGGAGGATTTGCATTTATTTGCAAGAAGCAATATGAAGAGAGTAATTATAATTGGTGCAGGTCCAGCAGGGTTGACTGCTGCCTATGAGTTATTGGACAAATCAAAAGAATTTGAAGTGATTGTGCTGGAAGAAAGTGATACCTTTGGAGGTATTTCCAGAACGGTAAATCACAATGGGAATCGCATGGATATGGGTGGCCATCGTTTCTTCTCGAAAGTACCGGAAGTAAATGAATGGTGGAATAAAATGTTACCTACACAAGGTGCTTTATCAAAAGATGATATTTTACTACAACGTTCAGGTTCCATTGTGGAAGGGGGACCAGATCCTGAGCAAACAGACAGGGTTATGTTACGAAGAAATCGTTTATCAAGAATTTTCTTTCAACATAAATTTTTTGATTATCCTGTGTCTTTAAAATGGGAAACCTTAAAAAACATGGGATTTTTTACAACAGTGCTGGTAGGTTGCAGTTATTTGAAAAGTGCAATTTTTAAACGAAAAGAGAATTCTTTGGAAGATTTTTATATCAATCGTTTTGGTAAAAAATTGTACAGCATGTTCTTTGAAAATTATACGGAAAACTTATGGGGAAGACATCCTAGTCAGATTTCTCCTGAATGGGGTGCGCAACGTGTCAAGGGTTTATCTATCGTTGCAATCTTAAAAGATATGTTTGGCAAATTATTTGGAGCTAAAAATCGCAAGGTAGAAACCTCATTGATTGAAGAATTTGCTTACCCGAAGTTAGGACCTGGACAATTGTGGGAAATTACTGCAGACGAAGTGGTAAAAATGGGTGGCACCATCTTGAAAAATGCCAAAGTTGTCGCTGTTCAGAAAAATGAAAAAAATATAATGACAGGTGTGGTATATGAAAAAGATGGAGAAAGTCATACTTTAACAGGGGATTATGTTATTTCTTCTATGCCGGTGAAAGATTTAGTAGTAGGCATGAATGATGTACCGGAAGATTGCAGACAAATCGCTTTGGGATTGCCATATCGTGATTATATGACAGTAGGTGTACTGGTACCACGTTTGAACTTGAAAAATGAAACCAATATACCGACCGTTGGAAATATTGTTCCGGATGATTGGGTTTACGTGCATGATCGTAAAGTGAAAATGGGTCGTTTTCAAATTTACAATAACTGGTCTCCTTATTTGGTGAACGACTTAGAGCATACGATTTGGATGGGACTTGAATATTTTTGCAATGAAGGAGATTTTATGTGGTCCATGTCAGATGAAGCTTTTGCCGAATTGGGTAAACAGGAAATGGTAACAATGGGCTTAATCAATCGTGTAGAAGACGTATTGGATTGCCATGTAGAGCGTGTAAAGAAGGCTTATCCGGCATATTTTGATACATATGCCCAAATAGAAACTTTGCGTGAATATTTGAATCAGATTCCAAATTTATTCTGCGTTGGTAGAAATGGACAACATCGTTATAATAATTTGGATCATTCTATGTGCACTTCTTTTGAAACAGTGAAAAATATTCTTGCTGGCGAGACTAGGAAAGATAATATTTGGAACGTGAATACAGAAAAAGAATATCACGAAGAAGAAAAATAGGATTGACAAAGAACCCTGTGCAGTTGTATAATGTGAAACATGGAGAAACCGATGATTGAGAGTAGTACATAGGAGAAGATGGATTACAGAGAGTAAGCAGTGGCTGAGATGCTTGCATACATGCTTTTATGGAATGGCCTCATAAGGGTGGGAAGAAAGGTTTATACTGAGTAATGCCCAACGGTGTATCGAACCGTTATATTCGATTATGTATGATAGTACATATAAGTGGATGCGTTGCATCAATAAAGGTGGTACCGCGAGTGAATTTACCCGTCCTTTTTATTCGAAAGAATAAGAAGGGCGTTTTTTTATTTTGTAGATTTGTAAGGAGTGATAATATGGCAATACCAAGTTTAGAACAGGCAAAGCAATATGCGAAAGAGGGATATAAGATTGTGCCGGTTGCGACAGAGATGTTTTCGGATGTGATTACACCTATCGAGTTGCTAAGAAAATTAAAGGCAAAAAGTCAGCATTGCTATTTGTTGGAAAGTGTAGAAAATCAAGCTTTTACCGGCAGATATACTTTTATGGGCTACCAGCCTAAATTTGATGTAACCTGTACCAATGGTGTACTTACCATGAAAGATATGGCTGGAGCAATTGTGAAAACGGCGGAAGGAATCCATCCGGGGGTATTTATTAGTGAAATATTGAAAGATTATAAAAGTCCAAGAGTAGAAGGTCTTCCACAATTTACAGGTGGTTTCGTTGGTTATTTTTCTTATGATTATTTAAAATATAGCGAACCAAAATTACAGCTGGATGCCAAAGATGAGGATGGCTTTCAGGATGTTGACTTAATGCTGTTTGATAAAGTCATTGCCTTTGATCACATTAAGAAAAAGATTATTTTGATTGCCAATGCCAGCACAGAAAATATTGAAGAAAGCTATGAAAAAGCTGTGCAGGAAACGGAAGCACTAAAAGAATTGATACAATCTGGTGAAAAAGCAGATGTTCCAGCAGCAAAATTAAAGTCAGAATTTAAACCTTTATTTGATAAAGAACAATATTGCGATATGGTAAATAAAGCAAAACACTATATCAAAGAAGGGGATATTTTCCAAGTTGTATTATCCAATCGATTGGCTGCAGATTTTGAAGGAAGTCTATTTGATGTATATCGCGTGTTGAGAACGTTAAATCCTTCCCCTTATATGTTTTATTTAAGTGGGGATGCAATAGAAGTGGCAGGCGCTTCACCTGAAACTTTGGTGAAACTTCAAGATAATACATTACATACATTTCCATTGGCTGGTACACGACCAAGAGGAAAATCCAAAGAGGAAGATGAGACTTTGGAAAAAAGCTTGTTGGCTGATCCAAAAGAATGTGCAGAACATAATATGTTGGTAGATTTAGGTAGAAATGATCTGGGTAAAATCAGTCGTTTTGGCAGTGTGAAAGTAGAAAAATACATGGATATCCAAAGATATTCTCATGTCATGCATATTGGTTCTACTGTGGTGGGGCAACTGAGAGAGGATTGTCAGGCAATCGATGCAGTGGATGCAGTTTTACCTGCTGGTACCCTTTCCGGAGCACCTAAGATTCGTGCCTGTGAGATTATCAACGAGTTGGAGGATAATAAAAGAGGAATCTATGGTGGCGCCATCGGATATATTGATTTTACCGGAAATTTGGATACCTGTATTGCTATTCGAATTGCATACAAGGTAAAGGATAAGATTATGGTACGTTCCGGTGCTGGTATTGTTGCAGATTCTATTCCTGAAAACGAATTCCAAGAATGTATCAATAAAGCAAAAGCTGTTTTAACTGCAGTGGAGCAAGCATCAGAAATGTAAAAAAAGGAGGAAATGTAATATGATACTTTTGATCGATAATTATGATAGTTTTTCATATAATTTATATCAATACATCGGAACGATTAATCCCGATATCAAGGTTATTCGAAACGACCAATATACCTGTCAGGAAATCGAAAAAATGAATCCTAGTCATATCATTTTATCTCCTGGCCCGGGAAAGCCATCAGATGCAGGTATATGTGAAGATGTTGTTCGATTTTTTCAAGGGAAAATCCCTATTTTAGGCGTATGTTTGGGACACCAGGCAATCTGCGAAGTATATGGCGCAACGGTTACCTATGCCAAA
Organism: Lachnospiraceae bacterium; assembly: GCA_017393285.1. Lineage (GTDB taxonomy): Bacteria > Bacillota > Clostridia > Lachnospirales > Lachnospiraceae > CAG-411. The sequence continues at coordinate 37,134 of JAFORL010000160.1, read as the reverse complement.
CAACTGATGCATGGAAAACAATCAGAAATATCTGTGGTTAATTCCTGTCAGCTTTTTAAAGGTATAGCAGACAGAATCAAAGTGGCACGCTATCATTCATTGGCTGCGACGAAGGAAAATTTTCCGGATACATTAGAAATCGTGGGAATTACAGATGAAGATGAAATTATGGCAGTAAAGCATAAAGATTATGCCATTTATGGTGTGCAATTTCATCCGGAGTCAATTATGACTGCAGATGGAATGCAAATGTTACGTAATTTTTTGGCAGAATAATAAAAGGAGAGATAGATTATGATACAAGAAGCAATTGCAAAATTAATTAACAAGGAAGATTTAACTTATGATATGGCTGCAGCTGTAATGGATGAGATTATGGGGGGAGAAGCTACCGATGCACAAAAGGCTGCATTTTTGACTGCAATGCATATGAAGGGTGAAACCATTGATGAAATTACTGCCTGTGCAGCAATTATGAGAAAGCATTGTGGTGCATTTGTACATCAATTGCCAGAAGTATTAGAAATTGTTGGTACAGGTGGAGATTGTGCAGGAACAATCAATATTTCTACCATGGCTTCTATCGTTGTATCCAGTTTAGGTGCGAAAGTAGCAAAACATGGAAATAGAGCTGCTTCTAGTAAATGTGGTGCAGCAGATGTATTAGAAGCCTTGGGGGTAAATTTAAATGCAGATGAAAAAGTAAGTGAAAAGTTATTGGAAGATATTGGTATTTGTTTCTTGTTTGCTCAAAAATATCATACCGCTATGCGTTTTGTCGGTGGCGTAAGAAAAGAAATTAAGATCCCTACTGTATTTAATATTTTGGGACCACTTGCCAATCCAGCCAATGCAAATTTACAATTATTAGGTGTATACAAAAAAGATTTGGTAAAACCATTGGCTAAAGTTTTGATGAACTTAGGTGTAAAACGTGGTATGGTTGTATTTGGAAATGACTGTTTGGACGAAATTTCTATGAGCGATACAACAACCGTTTGCGAATTTGCTGATGGACAAATGAAAGAATATACTTTAGATCCTAGAGATTACGGATTTTCATTATGTCAAAAAGAGGATTTGGTTGGAGGAACACCAGATATAAATGCCAAAATAGCCAGAGATATTTTTGATGGTGTTACCGGTCCTAAGAGAGATGCCGTTGTCATGAACGCAGGTGCAGCTTTGCATTTGACACATGGTGTATCTATAGAGGAAGGTATAAAGATGGCAAAAGAAGCAATTGATAGCGGAAAAGCAAAGGCACAATTGGAAAAATTCGTACAGGTATCAAATCAATAAATGAAGGGTAGGAGAAAAAATGGCAGGCACAATTTTAGATGAGATTGCAAAACGTACCAAGGCACGTGTAGAGGAAGAAAAGAAAAATATTTCTCTTGCAAAAATAAAAGAGCAGGCATTACAAATGAATGCCAACACAGGTTTTCCTTTTCAAAAGGTCCTACAAAAAGAAGATATTGCTTTTATCTGTGAGGTAAAAAAAGCATCCCCTTCGAAAGGATTGATTGCATCAGATTTTCCATATGTGGATATTGCAAAAGAATATGAAGCAGCAGGTGCAGCGGCTATTTCTGTGCTGACAGAACCTTATTATTTTCAGGGGAGTGATACCTATTTGAAAGAAATTGTTTCTGCAGTTTCTATTCCTGTTTTGAGAAAAGATTTTACTGTAGATGAATATATGATTTATCAGGCGAAAGTGTTGGGGGCAAGTTGCGTATTATTGATTTGTGCTATTTTAGATTTGGATACTTTAAAAAGCTATTTAGAGTTGGCACATTCTTTGGGGTTGTCTGCTATCGTAGAAGCACATGATGAAAAAGAAGTACAAATGGCATTGGCAGCAGGTGCGAAAATAATAGGCGTCAACAATCGTGATTTGCATACCTTTACTGTTGATATCAATAACAGTGCAAGATATCGAAAAATGGTGCCAAAGGATTGTATATTTATTTCAGAAAGTGGTATTCGTACAGCAGAAGATATTCAAAAGTTGAGAGAAAATGGTACAAATGCTGTGTTAATTGGAGAAACTTTTATGAGAAGTCCGGATAAAAAAGCTGCATTACAAACTTTATTGGGAAATGGAAATTTATGATATTTGCCTTTTCCTTTTGTTTGTGGTAGAATTGTTAGGTGAGTGTTGTGTGGATGCAATAGGTAGAAAGTATGGAGTATTCCTATTGTAACAGTTCCACAACTTTACACAGTTATTGTGAAAACGGTAGGAATAGTGATATGTACACAATGACAGAAAATGTTGACCTTATAGAATAGAAAGGCATACATATTTGTATGAGACGGTGATAAGATGAAAGTATTAGTAACCGGTGGTGCAGGATTTATTGCAAGCCACACAGACGTAGAGTTATTGCAAGCTGGATATGAAGTTGTTGTATTAGATAACTTGTATAATGCAAGTGAAGAATCTTTGAAAAGAGTGGAGGAGATTACTGGTAAAAAGGTAACCTTCTACAAAGAAGATATTAGAAATGAAAAGGGTATGGAAGCTATTTTTGTAAAAGAAAAGCCAGATGCTGTTATTCATTTCGCAGGATTAAAGGCGGTAGGTGAAAGTTGTCGTGAACCATTGCGTTATTTTGATAATAACTTTACCGGTACCATTAATTTGTTAAAGGTAATGGAAAAAACAGGATGTAAAAACTTGGTATTTAGTTCATCTGCTACTGTGTATGGAATTCCAGAGACAGTGCCTATTACAGAAGATGCACCATTATCTGTTTTGAATCCATATGGAAGAACTAAGCTTGTTATTGAAGATATGTTAAGAGACTTATATGCTTCTGATTCTAGCTGGAATATTGCTCTATTGCGTTATTTTAATCCAATTGGTGCACATGAAAGCGGAAGAATTGGTGAGGATCCACAAGGCATACCTAACAACTTGTTACCATATGTAGCAAAAGTTGCAGTTGGTGAGTTAGAATGTATACATGTGTTTGGTAATGATTATGATACACCTGACGGTACAGGTGTACGTGATTACATTCACGTGGTGGATTTGGCAATTGGTCATATCAAAGCACTTGAAAAATTAGAAGGAAATCCAGGCATTGTGACATATAATCTTGGAACTGGTGTAGGTTATAGTGTATTAGATATCATTCATAATTTTGAAAAAGCCTGTGGCAAAGAGTTGCCATATCAGATTGACCCAAGAAGACCTGGAGATGCTGCTATGTGTTATTCTGATCCTTCAAAAGCAGAGAAAGAATTAGGGTGGAAAGCAGAACGTGGCATTGATAAAATGTGTGAAGATGCTTGGAGATGGCAATCTAATAATCCAAAAGGGTATAAGGCATAAGTAGTAAAAATGTATGACACCTCTCTAGGATTCGCTTGTAGAAAGGCGTCTTCTGAGATTGAGATAAATATTTTAAATATAGGGATACCTCTTGAGTAGACAGACATGACTGCTTCGCAGTCACCACAGTATATAAAAGTGAAGCTGGCTCAAGAGGTATCTTTCCTATATGTTGGTTTCAAAAAACACCTTTGCACCAAATGTTGTTAGAAGAAAGTGGTTTTTTTAAGCAAACCCACTTTTTTATGGTGGTGTTGTTAGTAGATTGGTTTTATGCAAGTTGGTTCGTTAAAACAGAGTTATTGTATAACCTAATCTGTATGCATACATAACTCCTGTTTTAATACGGATTGTAAATAGAGCTGGCTATATGAAGTGGATTTTTGTTGCAAGAATAAAGAAAGTAGGTAAATAGAGTGGCAAAAAAGTTTTATGCTGTGAAAAAAGGAAAAAAAATCGGTGTATTTCATACTTGGGCAGAATGCAAGGTCCAAGTAGATGGCTATTCCGGTGCGGTCTATAAAAGTTTTTCAACACTTGAGGAAGCAAAAGCATTTGTGGACGACCGAGTGATTGAGAGTGATTTGTTGGACATGGAAGATGTGTTGCAGGGACATGAACCTGCAAAGATGGTGGCTTATGTGGATGGTAGTTTCTTAAAAGGGAAGCCGGAATTTTCATATGGAGCAGTAATTGGGTTTGAAGGAGAACAATATGAATTCTGTGAAAAAATACAGGATTCGGAGCTGGCCAGTATGCATAATGTGGCTGGGGAAATCAAAGGTGCAGAATTTGCCATGAAATTTGCCTTAGAAAAAGGCTGCAAAGATTTATACATCTATCATGATTATGAAGGGATTTCTAAATGGTGTAGGGGCGAGTGGAAGACCAACAAGGAAGGTACCAAAGCATATAAAGCATTTTATGATGAAATAAAAAATAAAATTGCCATACATTTTGTGAAAGTGACAGGTCATTCTGGAGACAAATATAATGACATTGCAGATCAGCTTGCCAAACGTGCTTTAGGGATTGATTAGGGGAAAATAGTATTTTCTAAAAAAAATTAGGTTCTTTCTCGTTCTATATTTGACTTATTCTGTTTAGAATGCTACAATAGATACGATTGTGTGAAAATATGCATAGAAGAAAAAGAATGGAGGAGAGAACATGAAAGGAATAGTACTTGCCGGCGGTAGCGGAACACGTTTGTATCCTTTGACAACCGTAACATCAAAGCAATTACTGCCAATTTATGATAAGCCTATGATCTATTATCCTATTTCTGTGTTGATGGATGCAGGCATTCGTGATATTTTGATTATTTCTACGCCAAATGATACACCAAGATTTCAATCTTTACTTGGTGATGGTCATCAATTTGGTATTCATTTAACATATAAAGTCCAGGCATCTCCGGATGGACTTGCACAAGCATTTTTAATTGGAGAAGACTTTATTGATGGAGATAATGTTGCCATGGTATTGGGGGATAATATTTTTCATGGTCATGGTTTGAAGAAACGTTTACAGGCAGCTGCAAATAAGAAAAGTGGAGCTACTGTATTTGGATATTATGTAGATGATCCAGAGCGTTTTGGTATTGTAGAATTTGACAAAAATAATAGAGCGATTTCCATCGAAGAAAAACCGGAAAAACCAAAGAGTAATTACTGTGTTACCGGTTTGTATTTCTTTGATAAAAATGTAGTAGAGTATGCAAAACAATTAAAGCCATCTGCCAGAGGCGAATTGGAAATTACAGATTTGAACAAGATTTATTTGCAAAAGGGCGAATTGGAAGTATGCTTATTAGGTCAAGGTTTTACATGGTTGGATACCGGTACGCATGAATCTTTGGTAGATGCTACTAACTTTGTTCGTACTGTGGAGACTCATCAACACAGAAAAATTGCTTGTTTGGAAGAAATTGCATATTTAAATGGATGGATTTCAAAAGAAAACTTAGAAGATATTTATGAAACATATAAGAAAAATCAATATGGCGCTTATTTGAAAGATGTCATTGATGGTAAGTATTTGATATAGGAAAGGAAAGATACAATGAAAGTATTAGTAACAGGTGGAGCAGGATTTATCGGTGGAAACTTTGTACATCATATGGTAAATAAGTATCCGGAATATCAAATTGTAAATTTAGACTTATTGACTTATGCTGGAAACTTAGAAACATGTAAGCCAGTTGAGAATAAGCCAAATTATAAGTTTGTCAGAGGCGATATTGCAGATCGTAAATTTATCATGGATTTATTTGAAAAAGAAAAATTTGACGTAGTAGTGAACTTTGCTGCGGAGAGTCACGTAGACCGTTCTATTACTGATCCTGGTATTTTTGTACAAACCAATGTCATGGGAACACAGGTTTTGTTAGATGCATCAAAAGAGTATGGTGTAAAACGTTATCATCAGGTATCTACAGATGAGGTTTACGGTGATTTGCCTTTGGATCGTCCAGATTTATTCTTTACAGAGACAACACCATTGCATACTTCTAGTCCTTATAGTTCAAGTAAAGCAAGTGCAGATTTATTTGTATTAGCTTATTATCGTACTTATGGATTACCAGTTACTATATCACGTTGCTCAAACAACTATGGACCATATCATTTCCCAGAGAAGTTAATTCCATTGATGATTAGTCGTGCCTTAGCAAATGAAGAACTTCCAGTTTATGGAAAAGGAGAAAATGTACGTGACTGGTTACATGTATCTGATCACTGTCAGGCAATTGATTTGATTATTCATAAAGGTAAAGTTGGCGAAGTGTACAATGTTGGTGGTCATAATGAAAGAACAAATCTTGAAGTAGTACAAACTATTTTGAAAGCACTTGATAAACCAGAAAGTTTAATCAAATATGTAACAGACCGTCCTGGTCATGATTTGCGTTACGCAATTGATCCAACAAAATTAGAGACAGAATTGGGTTGGAAGCCACAATATACCTTTGATACAGGTATCAAACAAACCATCCAATGGTATTTAGATAATAAGGAATGGTGGCAGAATATTTTATCAGGAGAATATGCAAATTATTTTGATAAAATGTATGGAAATCGTTTGTAATTTGGATTTATAGTTATAGTTGCGTTGGGTAATAGAATAGGAGGCTAAAATGAGAGTTTTGGTAACAGGTGTCAAAGGACAATTAGGCTACGATGTTGTAAAAGAACTAGAAAAAAGAGGTCATACTGCGATTGGTGTGGATGTGCAGGAAATGGATATTACAGATGCCAATGCAGTAGATACAGTTATTACTCATTCTATGGTGGACGCAGTTATACATTGTGCGGCATATACTGCAGTAGATGCTGCGGAAGATAATGTTGGTGTATGCAATAAAATCAATGTTGATGGAACTGCTAATATTGCTAAAGTTTGTAAAAAACTAGATATTAAGATGATATATATTAGTACAGATTATGTATTTGATGGACAGGGTACCAGACCTTGGGAACCAGATGATAAGGTTTCAGAGCCTTTAAATGCATATGGTATGTCAAAATATTTAGGAGAACAGGCTGTTCAAAGATATTTAGAGAAATATTACATTGTTCGTATTGCATGGGTCTTTGGCTTAAATGGAAACAATTTTGTCAAGACGATGTTACGAGTAGGAAAAGAAAAAGGTGCAGCACAAGTTGTAAATGATCAATTTGGTTCGCCAACTTACACTGCAGATTTGTCTGTATTGCTTTGCGATATGGTTGAGACAAATCGTTACGGAATTTATCATGCAACCAATGAAGGATTTTGTTCATGGTTTGAATTTACTTGTGAAATCTATCGTCAGGCTGGATTGGATATTCCTGTTACACCAGTAGAGAGTAGTGCTTTTCCTGCAAAGGCGAAAAGACCAACCAATAGCCGTATGAGTAAAGAGAAGTTAGCAGCAAACGGATTTCACAAATTACCTACCTGGCAGGATGCAACAGCAAGATACGTCAAGTTGCTCCTAGACCAAGAAGCAGATGCTTCCATCAAATAAATAAACAGATTTGCCTGCTTTTGCTACACAGTTTTCTGCCTAAGCACAGACTGCCGAGTCAAAGCAAAGGTCAGAAAACTGGTATGCAAGGTTGCTCAAAAAAAATAAGTGCTTATTAAGCGAGAAGTTTCGTGGATGGAAGCTAGGCAGGTACCATAATATATAAAGTCATTGAGAAAAGAGGAACAAATATGGGTAAAATTACAGTAACAAAATGCGATATAGAAGGATTATGTGTTATAGAACCAACTGTTTTTAAAGATGAAAGAGGCTTTTTTATGGAAACCTATAATCAGAATGATTTCAAAGAAGCCGGCTTAGATATGGTTTTTGTACAGGACAATCAGTCTATGTCTACAAAAGGTGTATTGCGTGGTCTGCATTTTCAAAAACAATTTCCACAAGGTAAGCTTGTTCGCGTTGTGCGTGGAGCAGTTTTTGATGTTGCTGTAGATTTAAGAAAAAAATCCAGCACCTTTGGAAAATGGTTTGGTGTAGAATTATCAGCAGAAAACAAAAAGCAATTTTATATTCCTGAAGGCTTTGCACATGGATTTTTAGTATTATCTGATGAAGCAGAATTTGTTTATAAATGTACAGACTTCTACCATCCTAACGATGAGGGCGGTTTGGCATGGAATGATACGGAAATCGGAGTAGAATGGCCAATCACTCCAGATATGGAATTGATTATATCTGAAAAGGATCAAAAATGGAAAGGACTTACAGAAACTGTAAAAGAGGTTTCTTTCTGTTAGGAGGTATATATGAATAGAAGTACATCGTCTTTTTTTCAAAAAGGACGTTGGTGGATCTGGGGAATACTAATTGCAATCTTTGCATGTGGAATTGCATTTTTTTGTGTAAGGATGTTTCGTCATAAGCAGACAGACAATCACTTTGGAAAGTCTAAAAGCAACTGGGTTTTGTCTGTTGATAATGATACATACGCTGTTGAAGATTTGATGTACTATATATATTCGGAAGAGGAAATGGGCGCCCTATATGATGAAGTGTATTTACAGTTTTATGGCGAGTCATATTGGGATATGGAAGATGAGGAAAATAATAATTTGACCGGAAGACAAATTGCCCGCAAGAATATCATAAACAATGCAAAACAGGATGCTGTATTCTATCAAGAAGCATTAAAAGCAGGTTATAGCTTGACAGACAATGATAAAGCAGATGCGAAAAAAAATTATGATTCTTTTGTTAAGTCCCTATCTAAAGAGCAAAAAAATGCAAAAGGTATGAAAGAAGAGTTGCTTACTTATTTTGAACATCAAGCATTGATTGATCAATATAAGGAACAGGTATTGGACGAGAGCGAATTTGATTATGAGCAAATAGAAGCAAGCGTTTCGAAAGAGGATTGTCGTCAATATGATTATGAAGTATATATGATGGACAAAACAGATGATAATGGTGATCTTTATGATGAAGCGGTTCTTGCAGATATGAAAAATACGCTAGAAACCCTTCGAGCAAAGCTAGAATCAAAGACCAATATGGAAAAGTTATTAAACAAAATAAATAATGACAGTATATCTTATTCTGCTGAGTCTTTGGTTGTTGCAGATGTAAAAGAAGAGAATGGATACGGTGCATACAATGGTGTAGATGTGGATTCGGCAATCATGTCATTGAAAAATGGTGAAATATCTTCCATATTAGAGACAGAAGATAGCTTTATGGTTGTTAGAATGAAGAATAATAATTCGAAAGAAAATTATAATGATACATGCAAAGAAAAAATAGAAAATGCGAAAAATAAAATTTTCAATGCAACTTATAAAAAAGTTAAATCGCAATACAATATTCAAGTGAATAAAAAGGTTTTGCATTCTATAGAGCTTGGATATATGATCTATCAATAATTTTTTGCAGTAAGCAGACATATATGATATGCCATTATACAGTTCTTGTATAGTGGCATAATCATTTTTTATGTAATAGGAAATTGCGATGCGAGGATGTGCAGACCGCGGAGATGGAGTTAATTGCTGTGCAATACCGCGGTCGCGCTAGAGTTTTGCTAGCAAAACTCTTTGTTCTGGTGATTGTGAAGCAGTCCATACCCTTTTATTTTTTTTGCAGGCAGTTTCGCTGGTATGACCTGTTTATTTTTTCTGCCAACACGCAGTTTTTTTGTATGTATAGAAATATAAAAATAAGGGTTTACATTTGCAAAAATATTTAGTATAATGTAATACGTGATTTGTGATAAGCATATATGACATTTTATGACGAGAGTTTTTATGTTCATGAGTTTATTTGTCAGATTTCATTATGTTGTAATTATATATGCCGACATGGCGTAGTTGGTAGCGCAACTGATTCGTAATCAGTAGGTCGAGGGTTCAAGTCCCTTTGTCGGCTTCCCACAAAAAAAGAACGCGTTTCGCGTTCTTTTTTTATACCCATCAATCTGTATGTATGAACAAGTAGTTCCGTTTGAAATAAATCTCTTTGCTCTAGGATAATTGCTGTATAATAAAATCATATGCAGATACTTGTAAACGTTCTAAAGCCTTTTTTTCATCATCAGACAATACAACTTGCTCCTGCATATTTGTTGAATTACTTATTTCACTGTTTGGAATAGTAGGTGTATCAATGGTCACGTTGAGATACCCTATAATTTTCTTTACATAATTTTGCGTTTCATTATACGGTGGAATACCATTGTATTTTTTTACAGCTCCTCTACCTGCATTGTAAGCAGCCAGAGCAAGAGAAGTATCTCCGTTAAAAATATCTAGATTTTCAGATAAATATTTGGCACCTGCCATAATATTCTGGTAGACATCATAAGCATCTGTCACCCCTAAGGATTTTGCTGTTTCAGGCATCAACTGCATAATACCCATTGCGCCAGCTGAAGAAGTGCAATTTGGATCAAAATCAGATTCTGCTTTTGCAACCGCTTTTAATAAATTGGCGGATATGCCATAAGTGTCTGCTGCCTCTTGGAATATCCCCTCTAAATCTTCTGAACAATTTACCTCTGCAGTGTCGCCACAAGCTTGTGCCAATGCTGTAGAAAAAGATGCCGAATCGCTGATTTCTCGAATCGGTTCATTTGTACTAACCATTAATGATGGTGTATAAGTGTCAACTCTTGTTATCATGTATTAATCCCCTCATATTCTTTTTTATTATTTCGACTCGCTTGCAGTATGTTATCTGTCAAATCAAATCACATCATCTGCCATGTCGATTATCTGCGTGTTTTATATTCCCCACTAAGATATAGTATACCTTTTTTACAAAGTGATTACAAGTATAAAATACCAGTTCAGCCGAGTTATTCATAAAGTGCCAGATAAACAAAGAGAAAAGAATAAAAAGAATGGCTGGTCACTTTATTCATAATTGGCGTCTGCCAAATAGAAATATAAATACAAATCGCCTTTAGCCTGCAAGCAGTCACAGACTCTTGCATTTATATTTCTACTCGGCTGAACTGTTGCTGTAAATTTTGCTTGTAATATCGTCTTGAGTGATATAAAATGTTGATAGCGTGATATACAAAAAGAGAAAAAGTTTTACATAGCTTGTATATCACGTTATCATTATGTAAAAATATAGAATGGTAGGGGTTACATACTCAATCTGAAAGGATAGATGAAATTGGAAGATAAGCTTATGTTATATGGATTTAATAATCTAACCAAAACATTAAGTTTTAACATCTATGATGTGTGTTATACAGAAAGTGAAAAAGCGAGAAAGGATTATATTCGCTATATTGATGAACAATATAATTCCGAACGATTAACGAGTATTTTATGTAGAGTTACAGAGATTATCGGCGCTCGCATTTTAAATATATCAAAACAGGATTACGAACCGCAAGGGGCCTCTGTTAATGTACTGATTGCAGAAGATAATATTCTTGCAGAAGATATTGATCCATCCTGCAATCAGGGAAAAGTAAAACATGTACCGGAAATTGTCCATGCACATTTGGATAAAAGTCATGTCACAGTGCATACTTTTCCAGAATTTCACCCTGAAAATTCAATGTCAACTTTTCGTGTTGATATAGATGTGGCAACTTGTGGTACAGTATCTCCCTTGCGTGTACTGAATTATCTAATTGGTAGTTTTGATTCAGATATTATAACCATAGACTATAAAGTACGTGGCTTTACACGAGATTTGCTGGGGCGAAAATGCTTTATCGATCATCGAATTACCTCTATTCAGGATTTTATTCAACCGGAAACTTTAGAAGCCTATCATGCAATGGATGTGAACGTGTATCAGTCTAATATGTTTCATACAAAAATGTTAATCAAAAATATTGATTTAGACAATTATTTATTTCATGTAAAAACATCAGATTTAGACTTAGAAAAACAAAAAGAAATACGAGAAGTGCTGGAAAGAGAAATGCTGGAAATATATAGTGGAAAGAATATATATGAGCAAATTTGGTAAATAAAAAGAGAAATGAGGCTGTATATGAAGAAATTATCACAGGCAGATACTCCCTTGCATGCCGCTTTGGAGGATCATAAATTAGAACGTATGGCTCACTTTGATGTTCCAGGTCATAAAGGCGGACGTGGCAATAAAGAGTTAAAGTATTTTTTGGGAGAAGATACGCTGAAAATAGATGTAAATTCCATGAAACCATTGGACAATTTATGTCATCCTGTTTCGGTCATCAAAGATGCGCAGCAATTAGCAGCAGAAGCATTTGGAGCAAAAGAAGCATTTTTTATTGTAAATGGAACAACTGCTGCCGTACAAGCCATGATTATGGCAACATGTAAAGCAGGAGATAAAGTCATCATGCCACGTAACGTACATAGAAGTGCGATTAATGCTTTGGTGGTATGTGGTGCCATCCCTGTCTATGTAAATCCCGGTACCAATAAAAAACTGGGTATTCCCCTGGGAATGACTTTAGCAGATGTCAAACATGCAATGGAAAAACATCCTGATGCAAAAGCGATTATGGTAAACAATCCCACTTATTATGGCATATGCTCAGATTTAAAACAAATTGTTTCTCTTGCACATGCAAATGGTATGAAAGTACTTGTGGATGAAGCACATGGAACGCATTTTTATTTTGGTGAAAATATGCCGATCAGTGCAATGGCTGCTGGAGCAGATATGGCTGCAGTGAGTATGCATAAAACTGGTGGTTCTTTAACCCAAAGTTCCCTGTTATTGTGTGGGCAGGAAGTGAATACTGATTATGTAAGACAGATTATTAATTTGACGCAAACCACCAGTGGTTCCTATTTACTTATGGTTTCTTTGGATTTGGCAAGGAAAAATTTAAGTCTCAACGGAAAGGAAATGTTCCGAAAGACCGTTGCATTTGCTGAATATGCAAGAGAAGAAATCAATAAATTAGGTGGTTACTATGCATTTTCAAAGGAATTAGAAGATGGAGATGCCGTATATGCATTTGATACTACAAAATTGTCTATTCATACCAGAGATATCGGACTTGCAGGTATTGAAGTGTACGATTTGCTTCGAGATGATTACAGTATTCAGATTGAATTTGGTGATATTGGAAATATTTTAGCAATTGTATCAGCTGGTGATCGCAATTTAGAAATTGAACGTTTGATTTCTGCTTTATCTGAAATTAAACGATTGTATTCGAAAGATCCTACCGGTATGTTTGACCATGAATATATCAATCCGCAAGTAGTCATGCCACCACAAAAGGCCTTTTATGCAAATAAAATTTCAAAAGAAATTTATAAAAGCGAAGGCTATATATGTGGCGAATTTGTCATGTGTTATCCTCCTGGTATTCCAATTTTAGCACCAGGTGAGCTGATTACAAAAGAAATATTAAATTATATTGCATACGCAAAGGAAAAAGGTTGCGTATTAACAGGAACACAAGATATGGAAATTGCGCATATTCAAGTGGTTTCAGATAAAATGTAGGAGGGAGAAGCGTACATGGAGTTATGGTTTTCAGAGCCACATACAAAAAATGTGAAACTGAGTATTAAAGTAGAAAAGCAATTATATTCTGAACAAAGTAAATATCAAAGAATTGATATTTTTCAAACAACAGAATTTGGAAAAGTCCTTACACTAGATGGTTACCTCATGCTTACAGAAAAAGATGAATTTATATATCACGAAATGATTACCCATGTACCTATGGCTGTACATCCACATGTAAAAAAGGTATTGGTAATTGGTGCTGGTGATGGGGGGACCATTCGAGAATTGATTCGTTATCCATATATTGAACATATTGATATGGTGGAAATTGATGAAATGGTTGTAGATGCCTGCAAGGAATATTTACCACAGACTGCAGCTGGAATAACAGATCCGCGGGTGCATATTTTTTATACGGATGGCTTGAAATTTGTTCGTACACAACATGAGGCCTATGATTTGATTATTGTAGATTCTACAGACCCTTTTGGTCCTGGAGAAGGACTTTTTACCAGGGAATTTTATGGAAATTGTTTCAAAGCATTGAAGGAGGATGGAATCTTAATCAATCAGCATGAGAGTCCTTTTTATAGCGAAGATGCAAAATCCATGCAAAGAGCACACAGAAATATTGCGGCATCATTTCCGATTGCTTGGGTATATCAATTTCATATGCCTACCTATCCATCGGGACATTGGTTTTTTGGTTTTGCATCCAAAAAATATCATCCAATAGATGATTTTGATGAAGAACGTTGGAAAAATGCAAATATTTCCACGAAATATTATAATGCAAAATTGCACAAGGGTGCATTTTATATACCAAATTATGTAAAGGAGTTATTAGCAGATGCATAAAAATATAATGACGATTATTGGTTGTGAAGATAATTACGAAGAGAGCAATATTGTTATATTTGGTGCACCTTTTGATAGCACCACTTCTTACAGACCAGGCACCCGCTTTGCCAGTTCTGCCATAAGAAATGAAAGTTATGGAATAGAAACCTATAGTCCTTATCAGGATAAAGATATGGAGGATTATTGTTTTTTTGATTGCGGAGATTTAGAATTACCGTTTGGCGCACCAGATTTAGCACTAAAGCAAATCAAAGATTTTGTCGCTGCACGTGTCAAAGATCACAAAATTCCATTTATGATCGGCGGAGAACATTTAGTAACCTTAGGTGCTGTGGAGGCTATGGTAGAGACCTATCCTGATTTACATATTTTGCATTTCGATGCCCATACAGATTTAAGAGACTCCTATCTAGATGTAAAAAAATCACATGCAACTGTAATTAGGAGATGTCATGACTTAGTTGGAGATGGAAGAATCTTTCAATTTGGTATCCGAAGTGGAGAACGTGACGAATTCTATTGGGCAAAATCGCATACGTATTTACATAAATTTGATTTTGAAACTTTGGATCAGATTGTAGAAGAGTTGCAGGGAAAACCTGTGTACTTTACTTTAGATTTAGATGTATTAGATCCTTCTGTATTTCCGGGTACAGGTACCCCGGAAGCCGGCGGTGTAACATTTTCGCAATTATTGGAAGCACTAAAATTGGTTTCCAAATTATCCATTGTAGGTTTGGATATGAACGAATTATCCCCAATGTTAGACCAATCGGGTGCTTCTACGGCAGTTGCATGTAAAATATTACGGGAAATTTTGTTATATCTAAGTTAAGGAACATGACTGCTTCGCAGGCATGGTTTTTGACCTAAGCAAAGACTGTCAGGTCAAAGCGAAGGTTAGAAAAAAAGAAGGAAGCATTTCTTGGATTAAAATAAACTTTAGAAAGAAAGAGGTATCAATTATGGGAAAAGCATTAATTATCGGAGCAGGTGGCGTAGCAAGTGTAGCAGTACATAAGTGTTGTCAAAATTCTGATGTATTTGAAGAAATTTGTATTGCCAGCAGAACAAAGGCCAAATGTGATGCATTGAAAGAAAAATTAGAAGGTGGAAAGACAAAAATCACAACTGCGCAGGTTGATGCAGATAGTGTAGAACAATTGATTGCATTGATTGAAAAAGAGAAACCGGACCTTGTACTTAATTTAGCTTTGCCTTATCAAGACTTAACGATTATGGACGCTTGTTTGGCCACAAAGACAAATTATGTAGATACAGCGAATTATGAGCCATTAGATACAGCTAAATTT
The DNA here is from genome assembly GCA_017393285.1 of Lachnospiraceae bacterium. Lineage (GTDB taxonomy): Bacteria > Bacillota > Clostridia > Lachnospirales > Lachnospiraceae > CAG-411. The sequence continues at coordinate 21,668 of JAFORL010000160.1, read as the reverse complement.
GAATATAAATGGCAATGGGCATACAGAGAAAAATTTGAAAAGGCTGGTATTACAGCTTTGTTAGGTAGCGGATTCGATCCTGGAGTAACTGGGGTATTTTCTGCTTATGCTTTAAAACATGAATTTGATGAAATTAATTATATTGATATTTTGGATTGTAATGCGGGAGATCATGGATATCCATTTGCTACAAATTTTAACCCTGAAATTAATATTCGTGAGGTTAGCGCAAACGGTAGTTATTGGGAAAATGGACAATGGGTAGAAACCAAACCAATGGAAATTAAAAGGGTATACAACTTCCCGGAAATTGGAGAAAAAGATATGTATTTGTTGCATCATGAAGAATTAGAATCCTTGGGCATCAATATTCCGGGCATCAAACGTATTCGCTTTTTCATGACCTTTGGACAAAGCTATTTAACCCATTTAAAATGCTTAGAAAATGTAGGTATGACTTCTATTGAACCAATTATGTACGAAGGAAAGGAAATTGTACCATTACAATTTTTGAAAGCTGTTTTGCCAGACCCTGCAAGTTTGGGTCCAAGAACTGTGGGTAAAACCAATATAGGATGTATTTTCCAAGGGAAAAAAGACGGAAAAGACAAGACCTATTATTTATATAATGTCTGCGATCATCAAGAATGTTACACAGAAGTGGGTTCACAAGCGATTTCTTACACAACTGGTGTGCCTGCAATGATTGGTGCTATGATGCTTATGACAGGTAAATGGAATAAACCTGGAGTATACAATATTGAAGAATTTGATCCGGATCCATTTATGGAGGCATTAAATACATTTGGTTTACCATGGAAAGAAAGTTATACACCTGACTTGGTAGACTAATGGATGACAAAGGAAGGAAACCATGCAAAATTTAAATAAATATGTACACAAAGTGCAAACCCCCTGTTATGTAGTTGATGAAACAAAACTCACACATAATTTAGAAATATTAAAGGGTGTACGTGAACGTACAGGCGCCAAGATCCTTTTGGCACAAAAAGCCTTTTCTATGTTTGCAACTTATGATTTGATTGGGCAATATTTAGATGGAACTACGTCAAGTGGTCTTTATGAAGCCAAATTGGGACATGAAAAAATGGGAAACAGGGAGGTGCATGTATATGCACCTGCCTTTTCTATGCAAGATATGGATGAACTTGTTCATATATGTGATCACATGGTATTTAATTCTGTCAATCAATGGCAAAAATTCCGCGAAAAAGTGGCAAATGCAAATAGAAATATTTCTTGTGGTATTCGTATCAATCCAGAATATGCAGAGGTTGAAACAGATTTATATAACCCTTGTATTACAGGATCCCGACTGGGTGTAAGATTGGAAGACATCAATCAAATGGATTTGAATGGCATTAGTGGCTTACATTTTCATACCATGTGCGAACAAGATGCAGATGTGTTATGGAGAACCGTACAGATTGTAGATCAAAAATTTGGACATATTCTGAAAAAAATGAAATGGATTAATTTTGGCGGCGGACACCATATTACCAAAAAGGGTTATCAAATGGAGCTGTTGGAAAAAAGTATTGCTTTATTCCAAAATAAATATGGATTACAAGTGTATTTGGAACCTGGAGAAGCAGTGGCATTAGATGCGGGATATCTAGTAACAGAAGTGCTTGAAATCGGAACCAATGGAATACCTTTTGCCATTTTAGATACTTCTGCAGCTTGTCATATGCCAGATGTGATTGAAATGCCTTATCATCCCGGTATTCTATATGGTGCGGATATGCAAAATTATACCAATGCTGAGAATGATACCGATGCATTTCTTTATCGTTTGGGTGGTCCCACTTGTCTGGCAGGTGATATCATAGGAGATTATCGTTTTTCGAGTCAGCTGGAGGTTGGAAATCGAATGGCTTTTTGTGACATGGCTATTTATACCATGGTGAAAAACAATACATTTAATGGTATGCCTTTACCAGCTATTTATTTATTCACAAGAGATGAAAAACTAAAACTGATTCGAAAATTTTCGTATGAAGATTTTAAGATGCGTTTATCTTAAGGAAAAAGCTTTTCTTTTTGTGAAAAATTAGGTATAATAGTAGTTGAAAGATAAATATTTTGATTTAAAAGTGTTTTTAATAGTTAATGGGATGTTTACTTGGAATGTGATGTATACAAAGTAGATATGCCTATTTACTATTGTTATTTATTTTCTGTATGCGAATGAAACAGTAGGTATATAACGACTGGGAGGAAAAAGATGAACAGACGAATTGCAAAGATTTCTAGAGAAACCAATGAGACACAAATTACCATGGAATTGTGTTTGGACGGAAGTGGAAAGACCAATATTCATACGGGAATAGGTTTTTTTGATCATATGCTGAATAGCTTTGCCAGACATGGTTTTTTTGATTTGGATTTGCAAGTAAACGGAGACTTGGAAGTCGATTGCCATCATACAATTGAAGATGTGGGGATTGTGCTGGGAAAGGCAATCAAAGAAGCATTGGGAGACAAAGCAGGAATAAAGAGATATGGATACTTTATTTTACCTATGGATGAAACGTTAGCATTATGTTCTCTGGATTTATCGGGAAGACCATTTTTTGTCTATGATGTGAATTTCACTACAGAACGAATTGGGCAATTCGATACAGAGATGGTCAGAGAATTTTTCTATGCTGTTTCTTATGGCGCAGAAATGAATTTACACTTAAAGCAATTAGATGGTGTCAACAATCATCATATTGCCGAAGGTATATTTAAAGCATTTGCAAAAGCACTGGATGAGGCGACACAATTCGATTCTAGAATTCAGGGTGTTTTATCTACAAAGGGTGCATTATAAAGGAGGGGTTATTATGGCAGGTAAGAAATTAGTCGCATATATTAATGCAGAGAACGAATCCAAATGGAACGTTTCCCGATTGGCTGAAAAATATAGCCATGAAGGAGCAGATCGTTTGTTTTTGTACAATTATGCGAAGGATTCTGCAACAAAAGAATCATTTTTGGCACTAGCAAAAAAAATCATTCATCATTTAGATATTCCAGTTGTTTTGGGGTTGTATGTGGAAAGGTTTGATGATATCAAGCATGCCTTATACACTGGCGCAATTCGTGTGGTAGTCAAAGAGACTATCATGGATAACGAAGCTGCAATTAAGCAAGCTACTGACAGATTTGGATCAGATAAGGTTTTTGTAGAGGTGGATTCAGCAGGTGCATTTGAAAATGTGAATACCATGGAGCATTTAAAAGAGTTGGGTATATATGGTATTTTATTAAAACATGTTGTGCTGTCCGACCGTTTATATGAAAACATCAAAAAAGCAGAGATGACCATTATGGTTCGTGATAGTCTGGTTCGTAATGATTTATATGATTTGATGGTTATAGACGGTGTCTTAGGTGTTGTAACAAATCATTTTGAAAATAAAGTCATGATGCAAACCAAATATGCATTGAAGGAAAAAGGCATTGATATTGAAACTTATGACAGTTTATTGGATTTTTCAGATTTCAAGCTGAATGAAGATGGACTGATTCCAGTAATTGCACAAGATTACAAAACCGGTGAAGTGTTGATGCTTGCATATATGAATGAGGAAGCGTACAATCAAACCATACGTACAGGTCGTGTGACCTATTGGAGTAGAAGTCGTCAAGAATTATGGTGTAAAGGGGACACTTCAGGACATTATCAATTTTTAAAATCACTTACCATTGATTGTGACAATGACACATTATTAGCTAAGGTACATCAAGTAGGGGCTGCCTGCCATACAGGAAATCGCAGTTGCTTCTTTACAACCATTATGCATAGAGAGTATAATGATAGTAATCCATTTAAAGTGTTTGATAATGTATATCAGACAATTATGGATCGCAAGGAACATCCAAAGGCGGGTTCTTACACAAATTATTTATTCGATAAAGGTCTGGATAAGATTTTAAAGAAATGTGGAGAAGAAGCTACAGAGATTGTAATCGCGGCAAAAAATCCCAATTCAGAGGAATTAAAATACGAAATTAGTGATTTTATGTATCATATGATGGTCTTGATGGCTGAATGTGGATTGGATTGGGACGATATTGTAAAAGAATTAGCAAATCGTCGTTAATTGGATATTAGGAGGGGTTTATTATGGGAATTACAACTTTATTAACAGCAACAATAGGATACATTATAAAATATTTTGCATATATTGCAGTGATTTTATGCGCCATCTTATTAGGCAAGAAATGGGCATTGAAATCTGCAAAATCTAAGGTTGAATTAGAAAAAGAAGAAAAACAGTAAGTAAGAGTGCCAAGGCACTCTTTCAAATAAAGTAGGACAAGTAAGTAGGAGGCAATTAACGTGAAGAAATACGGAGTGAACGAACTAAGAAAAATGTATTTAGACTTTTTTGCGTCAAAGGAACATTTAGTTATGAAGAGTTTTTCATTAGTTCCACAAAATGATAACAGTTTATTGTTAATCAATGCAGGAATGGCACCATTGAAACCATATTTTACAGGACAAGAGATTCCACCAAGAAGAAGAGTAGCGACATGTCAAAAATGTATTCGTACCGGTGATATTGAAAATGTTGGAAAGACAGCAAGACATGGTACGTTTTTTGAAATGCTTGGAAACTTTTCTTTTGGAGACTATTTTAAGGAAGAAGCAATCACTTGGTCATGGGAATTTCTAACTGAAGTAATTGGTTTGGAAAAAGATCGTTTATATCCATCCGTATATGAAACTGATGATGAAGCGTTTGATATATGGAACAAAAAAATTGGTATTCCTGCAGATCGTATTTCACGTTTCGGCAAAGAAGATAACTTCTGGGAACATGGTGCAGGTCCTTGCGGTCCATGTTCAGAAATTTATTACGACCGTGGTGAAAAATATGGTTGTGGTAGCCCGGATTGTAAGGTTGGTTGTGAATGCGACAGATACATGGAAATTTGGAATAACGTATTTACCCAATTTGAAAACGACGGAAAAGGTAATTATCAAGAACTTGAAAATAAAAATATCGATACTGGTATGGGATTAGAGCGTTTGGCTGTTGTGGTACAAGATGTGGATTCTATTTTTGCAACAGATACCATTAAGGCACTTTTAGATCGTGTATGTGAATTGGCACACACCAGTTACTTACAGGATGAAAAGAAAGACATTTCTTTACGTGTTATTACCGATCATATTCGTTCTGCTACATTTATGATATCTGATGGTATTACACCTTCCAATGAAGGACGTGGATATGTTTTACGTCGTTTGGTTCGTCGTGCAGCCAGACATGGACGTATGTTAGGTATTGATGGTGAGTTTTTGGCAGAATTAAGTAAAACAGTAATCGCATTGTCAAAAGATGGTTATCCAGAATTAGAAGAAAATAGCGAAATGATTTTTGCAACCTTGACACAAGAAGAAGATAGTTTTAACCGTACCATCGATCAGGGTATCAAGATTTTATCTGATATGGAAACAGCATTGCTTGCTGAAAATAAAAAGGTACTTGTTGGCAAAGATGCATTTGTATTATATGATACCTATGGTTTCCCATTGGATTTAACCAAGGAAATATTAGAAGAAAAGGGCATTTCTGTGGATGAAGAAGGCTTCAAAGAAGAGATGAACATGCAAAGAGAACGTGCTCGTAGTGCAAGAAAGACAACAAACTATATGGGAGCAGACGTAACTGTATACCAGTCTATTGCACCAGAAATCACAACAACATTTGTTGGTTATGATAGTTTGACAGCTACTTCTAAGGTTACAGTATTGACATCTGAAACGGAATTGGTGGATACTTTAAAAGCTGGCGAGACTGGCACTATTTTGGTAGAAGAGACTCCATTTTATGCAACCATGGGTGGACAAAAGGCTGATATTGGTACCATTACTTTAGGTGATAGTCTGTTCCAAGTTGTTGATACCATCAAATTACAAGGTGGAAAAGTAGGTCATGTAGGTCAAGTGGTAAGTGGTACATTTCAAGTAGGAGATGTGGTTACTTTATCCGTTGATCAGGCAAATCGTATCGATACAGGAAAGAATCACAGTGCGACACACTTGTTACAAAGTGCATTACGTCAAGTATTAGGAAATCAAGTAAAACAAAAAGGTTCTTTGGTAGAAGCAGATCGTTTGCGTTTTGACTTTACCCAGAACGTTGCAATGACAAAAGAGCAAATTGCAGAAGTTGAAAAACTGGTTAATGCACAAATTTCTAATGCATTACCTGTAGTGACGGAAGAAATGTCATTGGAAGAAGCAAGAAAAACCGGAGCAATGGCTTTATTTGGTGAAAAATATGGCGAAGTGGTACGTGTTGTAAAAATGGGCGATTTTAGTACTGAGCTTTGTGGTGGTACCCATGTCAATAATACAAGCGTAATTGGAAACTTTAAAATCGTTTCTGAAAGTGGTATTGCTGCAGGTGTAAGACGTATTGAAGCATTGACCGGAAATGGTGTGCTTGCTTACTACTCACAATTAGAAAAAGAGATAGAAGAGATTGCAAAAGCTACAAAGACTGACGTGCATAATATTGTGAAAAAGATTGAGACAATGCAGGAAGAAATAAAAGCATTACAAGCAGAAAATCAAAAATTAAAGGATAAAGCTGCAAAAGATGCATTGGGCGATGTTATGAATCAAGTACAAAGCGTAAATAACTGCAAGGTATTAATTACTGCTGTACCTGATGTTGATATGAACGGTCTTCGTACATTAGGAGATGATTTGAAAAATAAGATTGGTGAAGGTATGATTGTACTTGCTTCATCCTTGGATGATAAAGTAAGTTTAGTTGCAATGGCAACAGAAGAGGCAATCAAACAAGGTGCACATGCGGGAAATCTTATTAAAGAAATTGCCAAGTTAGTAGGTGGCGGCGGCGGTGGTCGTCCAAATATGGCACAGGCTGGTGGTAAAAATGTTGCTGGAATTCAGGATGCATTAACAAAAGCTTCAGAAGTTATAAAAGAGCAGTTGCAATAAAGAGCAAATAAGAATAGGGATGTTTAGAGCGTATATGCTATACAAATAAAGCATGAATAGATGAAGCAAGTTTTTTTGCTTCATCTCATGCTTTATACCCAATATTCATCAAAGGATGGGAGAGTGATATTATGGAAGACTTAACTTATCTATTAGATTTGGCTCTGATTTTGCTTGGAACAAAAGCATTTGGACTTTTAACCAAACGTTTTCAAATGCCACAGGTGGTTGGCGCATTAGTAGCAGGTTTATTGCTTGGACCAGCATGTTTAGGAATTTTACATGAAACGGATTTTATTACAGAATGTGCTAAAATTGGTGTAATCGTCCTGATGTTTTCTGCAGGTTTAGAAACAGATATTCAGGGATTGAAAAAATGTGGCGCAGCTGCTTTTGTAATTGCGCTGCTTGGTGTGTTTGTACCACTGATATTTGGTTACGGAATTGCATACATTTTCAACGGGAAAATGATTCCTTCAGATGCCACATCTTCTTTATTTTTTCAAAATATATTTATAGGTGTCATCTTAACCGCAACTTCCGTAAGTATAACTGTGGAAACACTAAAAGAACTTGGTAAACTAAATTGCAGAGCCGGAAATGCAATTATGGGAGCTGCAATTATCGATGACATATTAGGAATTATTGCGTTAACAGTCATTACAAGTGTTGGAGATTCCAACAGTGACGCTTCTGTATCTATTGTTATGTTGAAAATTTTAGGATTTTTTGTTTTGTCTGGTGTTGTAGGATACATTTTTTATCGTGTATTCAAATTATGGACAGAACGAGCTGATAAAGATCTTAGAAGATTTGTTATAGTGGCTTTTGTATTTTGTTTATTGATGTCATATGTTGCAGAAGTTTACTTTGGCGTAGCTGATATTACTGGTGCATATTTGGCTGGACTAGTGATTTCACAAACCAAAAGAAAGGAATATATTGAGCATCGTTTTGGTACCTTATCGTATATTATGCTTTCTCCAATTTTCTTTGCCAGTATTGGTATAAAAGTCGTATTACCGAAAATGACAATGCAAATCATACTCTTTACACTTCTTATTGTTTTTGTTGCTGTTATTGCTAAAATAATCGGTTGTGGTATTGGTGCTAAGTTATTTCACTATAGCAAAGATGAATGCTTACAGGTAGGTGCCGGCATGGTTTGTAGAGGAGAAGTAGCACTTGTGGTTATGGATAAAGGTGGAAAAGCCTTAATGCCATCTAACTTGCAAGGACCAATTGTAATTATGGTTGTTGCAACTACCATCATTGCACCAATTTTGTTAAAAATTGTGTTTAATGAAAAACAGCAGACAGAGAACTAAAATAATGATATAATGAATGATGAAAAAGACTAGATTGATCTCCAGTTGTCTATACAATATGGCTGGAGATTAATATTGGGTTGGTGACCATGAGAAAAGAGGGATATAGTTGGTACAATACGTCTTACCCATATGTACGGTTGGCATTTTATTCTTGTGCACAATTGTTGTAATATGTTTTTTATTGATGGATAAAAAGAAAAATAGACTGCATGTTATGGAATTAAAAAAAGAAATGCAGAAGGAATATGATAGACTTGAAGAATCCTATCAACAATTACAGATTGCAAATGAAGAATTAGACGAAAAATATGAGCAATTAAAAAAGAGTGACGAGCACAATAAAAAACTTGCATATGTTGATTACCTGACAGAATTGCCGAATCGTACAGCATTTACTGAATATTTAGATTATGTGCTTGCTAATTTAAAACGTGGACATATTGTGGCAATTATGTATATTGATATTGATAATTTTAAAGATATCAATGATATGTTGGGGCACTCTTATGGAGACGAATTATTAATTGACTGTACGGAACGTCTCAAATCAGTTTTAGATAAAAATGATTACTTGGCTCATTATAACGGAGATAAGTTTATTGTTTTATCAGAAAACATCATAAATATATGGGAATATGAGGAAAAAGTTTCTGAATTACAGAAGATATTTACGAAGCCTTTTATTTTAGCTTTAAAAGAATTTTTTGTAACTGCGAGTATTGGTGTGGTTATTGCACCACAAGACGGGAATACTTCTCAAAGTTTACTAAAGAATGTAGACTTAGCCTTATTCCAAGCCAAGAGATTGGGTAAAAATAATGTCAGCTTTTATAATAGCTCGATGAATAACCAGATTTTATCCAAAATGGAGATGCAGTCAGAATTACATCATGCAATTAAAAATGGTGAATTTGAATTGTATTATCAGGCGCAAGTAGATATTGATACAGCAAAAATTGTTGGATTTGAGGCTTTGGTACGTTGGAATCATCCTGAAAAAGGAATTATTACGGCAGATAAATTTATTCCATTGGCGGAAGATACCGGAATGATTGGAACGATTGGTAGTTGGGTATTATTCCAGGCTTGTAAACAGTTAAAAGAATGGAAAGAATTAGGCTTTTCTAATTTAACAATCGCTGTAAATTTATCAGAACGACAATTTAAGGATCCTGGCTTGGTGGAAACTGTAAAAGCAGCCATTGACGAAGCAGGTATTCAACCAGAGGAATTAGAATTAGAAATTAAAGAAAATATTGCATTGGATGACATTACCTATTCTATTGACACGATACAGCAATTAAAGGATTTAGGTGTAAAGTGCTCTTTGGACGATTTTGGTACAGGTTATTCTTCCATGAACTATTTAAAGCATTTACCGGTCAGCAACATTAAAATTGATAAAAGTTTTATGGAAACGATTATAGAAGATAAGAGTGACAAAGCGATAGTATCAGCAATTATTACTTTGGCAAGAAATTTCGATTTGGACGTAATTGCAGAAGGTGTGGAGAATAGCGATCAGGCGACTTTCTTAAAGGAAGCGCATTGTAATATTGTACAAGGTTATTTATATAGTGTCCCTGTTTCAAAAGATGATGCAGATTCTTTGCTTCGTAATATGGGTAGCGATCAAATTCATGCCCTGTTTTACAAATAATAGTATGGGATAAAACAATCCATTACAGGAAACTACAAATGGTCACAGCTATTTGTAGTTTTTTTGTCTCAGTCGGAGAAGACTTTTGGTGTTACAATCTTCGACGGAGATAACAGAGAGATAAGATTTAAAGTTTCTCTTGCATATTTTTCATCTATATGTTATATTCATACATATATTTATTTTTCTGTGGTAATAATCATTACCAACAAATCCAAAATAATAGCGAATACGAACGACAAAAATATGGTTTATGAAGAATTTATAGAAGAAGTGCTCCAACAGGTAAATGTATTAATGAAGGGGGAGTATTCTGTATCCAAAAGAATTATCGAAAAAAATAATAACAATCAAAGAACAGCTCTCTTAATCAGAAAAAAAGATGATCATATCGTTCCTACGATCTATTTAGAAGAATTTTTTACACAGTATAAAAATGGAGATGACATAAAAAGTATATCCCAAGATATTATTGCGCTTTATCAGAAGGCCTGTGATCTGCGTCCTGAACCGATTGCACAGTTTTTAGAATTCGAAGAAATGCGTGAGAAAATTTATTATCGAATTGTAAATTACAAAAAAAATCAGAAGCAGTTAGAAAAGATGGTATATAGACCTTTTTTAGATTTAGCCATTACGTTTCATTGTATGGTGCATCAATCGGATCAAAATGTACAGTCAATAGCAATTACCAAAGAAATGCTTTCGTATTGGGAAATCACCAGTGAAGAATTGTGGGAAATTGCACAGGATAATACACCGAATTTATTAGAAGGAAAGATTTGCTTGATGAAAGATTTATTAAAGGAAATGTATCATAATCACGCAATTTCTGCTGAACAATCTATCGTTGATGTCATTGAAGCAAACCGATGTGAACCAATGTACATCTTAACAAATGTATTCGGTGTTAATGGCGCAGCAGTGGTATTATATCCAAAGCTTTTAAAAAAGGTATCTAAAGCATTGGATACAGATTTGATCCTATTACCGTCTAGTATTCATGAATGGATTGTGATACCTAAAAGTTTTGGCGAACAAGCATATTTACAGCAAATGGTACAAGAAATCAATGCAACAGAAGTAGCAGAGGAAGAAGTCTTGTCAGATACAATCTATCAATATAATAGAAAACAAGATGTTTTAGAAATTGCCTGTGCCCAGATTTCTCATTCTTCTATGAACTAAAGTCCGTTGCTTAGGTTGAAAACGGTGTATGCAACAGCATGATTAGGAAAATGTGCCTATATCCAAACCAATATATTACAATAGCTTGAGATAAAATAAAGTGTGTAAGTTATAAGGTGGTCGATTTAAAATCGACCACCTTAATAATAAAAAACTTAAACACTTTTTGTTTAGGTCAAAGTGGAGGTCAGAAAACTGGGATGTAAGGCTTTTACTCTTTGATTAAAACTTTTGTAATCTCACAAATGTACATGACATGAAAATCTTTTTGTGCATACCATTGGTTTACATAGGCTGCGTCATAGAAGCCTTTTTCCGTCATGTCCTGTTCGTATACCTTTTTTAGAGAAAGCACAAGATTGGCTTCTTCAAAATATGGTGCCTCATTGTCAAATGCCACTGTTAAGTTCATCTTTTGGACTTTATCTTCATCTTTGCCAGAATGACTGCCCATATAAGAAAGCATTTTTCTTTGGCTGTCATCATAAAAAGAAAGTGTCAAGGTATCATTTGCGTCAATCAATTGCTTTGTAAATCTTTGGGGACGAATAAATAAATATGCGACAGGTTTTCCGTACATAATACCAACACCACCCCAAGAAACTGTCATTGTATTCACACGTTCCTTTGTGCCTGCTGTCACTAAGCCCCAGTCTTTTCCGATTAATGTGAATGGATTTTTTTGTAAATCTTCAGCAGAAATCTCTTTCCAATTCGCCATAAGTATAAACTCCTTTCCTTGCAATTCTTATAACATATGTGTTAACATATATTTAAGAACATTTACAACAACCACTTTCGAACCAACAAGCATTTACATTGGTTAGAGGCTTGTTTGGGGCGAAAGCACTATATATTTGTTACATGATATATAGTATAGCATATTATCGAAAAAATGTATCTAGCAGGCAAAGAAAAATAAGAAATATTCTTGCTATGATAAGGAATAACGTCTATAATAAATGAAAAAGGTAGCAAACAGGGAGGTTATAATGAAATTTAGAAAAATAGATGAACATACCATTACATGTGAATTGACAAATGCCGATTTAGAAGAACAAGGCATCAATTTGGAAGATTTGATTATTGATAAAGAAAAAGCACGTGATTTTGTTGAACATATTGTAGAATTAGCAAAAATGGAAGTAGGATTTGTACAAAACAGTCCTTCTTTGTCTATGCAAATTGTGAATGAAGAAGATCATATTTCTATTATTTTTTCTGATAAACAGGATAATCATATTTCAGAAATCATGAAACAAATTACACGAATGAAAAAAATGGAAAACATGGACAAATCGGAAAATCACACAATACAAATGCAAGAAAAACAAATGCGATCTCTTTTGGAAGATATTTTTCATATGTCTGACAATGCAATGGAACATAAAGAAGCTGATGACAATAATAAGAACCCAGAGGCAATAGAACATAATCAGGAAGACAATCCTACATCGAATTCCAATGAAGAATTAGAACCAAGACCAGCCTCTATTCCGCATGCCAGAAATATTCTATATTGGGATAATGATATGACAAAAAAATATCAAGAGCAAAAAAGGGAACAATGGATCAATTATGTCCATACCTATCGGTTCGATAATTTAAATGCAATTGAAAGTTTTTGTAAGCATATCAAAGCAGAATATTCTGTCAAAAGTCATTTGTTTAAAGACGAAGAGAATGAAAAATATTATTTAGTTATTGAAAGAGGCAGAAGTGGAAAAAAACGCATCATGCGTATTTTTTATTATGCAAATGAATTTGGTACATTGGAATCTGTACGACAACGTATGTTAGTGTATTGCCAAGAGCATTTTACCTGTCTGATAAAAAATAAGGCCATTAATACCATTCAAAAAATGATGTTGTAATCATAACAAAAAGTATGGATGTATCATACAAATGAAAAAAGCTGCATCCTAACATATTCTTATTTCTTTGGAATGTAGACACCTGCATGGAATATGGCAGTAGGAGAAGGGAGGTCCCTTTGTGAAGGAGAAGGAAAGAAATGATACAAACAGAGAAAGGGATTTAGAAAATATTCCAAGTATTCCAGAAACATCTGATTATACCCCAAATGCTTGGGAGTTCTTGGAGAAAGAAAATTTCGAAAAGAATACAAACTTTTCAATGCATATGAACAATAGGAATGAAACGACCAATCCATATGCGCTGGATTTGGAAAATATAAAAGCTGACAATGATGCAAATTTTCATGCTACAGAAGATAGCAGTCTTGCAGCAAATCCTGAGAATACATCAGAAATCTATGATGATATGCCAAAAGAGGAAGAAGTTTTTGTGGAACAGTTTGAAGAAGAGGATCATTCACAAGACACACAGAAAGTTTCCATGGAACAATTGCAATTGGAGATGCAAGAAATCAAACCAGAGCAAGAAAACCAAGATCATGGCACAAAGCATCAAAAGGGTAAAAAGGCAGCGGTTAAAAAGCCATTAACCCCAAAGTCATTGTGCTATCATTTGGTTTCTTGTATCTGGAATATCATACGTTGTGTTTTAACCGGCTTTTATCGTACCTTTCATTTTATTATTCAGTTCATAGTTGTTCTAATCATAGTTGGAGTGATAGCAGGTGGCATTCTGTTTGCCCGCTATCATACTTTGTATATGAATATTAGACAAACAGAATATGACCGTATCGCCAATTTGTCTTCAGAAACATTTTCAAATTTGAATAATACAAGAATTTATGATGATAAAGGAAAATTATTAGCTGAGATTACATCGGCTGACTACGAATATATTCCAATCAACCAGGTATCTCGCTATATACAGGAAGGTTATATTGCGGTAGAAGACAAAAACTTTAAAGAACATATAGGCGTTGATCCCACAGCAATGGCAAGAGCATCTGTTGCCTTGTTCAAACATAGTGGAGCGATTACACAAGGTGGTAGTACGATTACACAACAAGTAGTAAAAAATACATTGTTATCTTCGGAACAGACCTATGTTCGTAAACTGGCAGAAATTTTATTGGCTATCGACTTAGAAAAAAAATTTACCAAGGCTCAAATTATGGAATTTTATGTAAATTCCAATTTCTATGGGAATCAATGCTATGGTGTAGAAGCAGCCTGCCAATATTATTTTGGAAAAAGTGCTTCCGATATTTCTATCTCAGAAGCGGCTATGATTGTAGGTATGTCAAACAGCCCAAGTATATATAATCCGGTAGCCAACTATGAGCGTGCAATTGAAAAAAGAAACAATGTACTTGTAAAAATGTTCCGGGCTGGCGTTATTTCAGAGACGGAATACAAAGAGGCAAAGGCCGACAAAATGCAAGTGGTAGAGAACCGAACAGAAGCAGTGAACGAAAGCTATCAAGTCAGCTATGCCATTTATAGTGCCGTTATTGCATTGATGGAGCAAGACGGATTTGAATTTCAGTATACATTTAAAAATCGTAATGCATATACCACTTATAGAGAAAAATACTCTGAAAAATATAGCGAGTTATCAGAAAAAGTTAGAAGTGGTGGATATGATATCTACACCTCTCTCAATAAAAAGAAACAAAAAGAATTGCAAAAATCAGTGGATTCTATTTTAACTGGTTTTACTGAAAAACAAACAGACGGAAGATATGCGGTACAAGGTTCCGCAGTTACTGTGGATAATGAAACCGGTTTTATCATTGCCATTGTAGGTGGTCGAGGGACAAAAGACCAATATAATCGAGCTTATTTGGCACAACGCCAACCAGGTAGTACCATTAAACCCTTGTTGGATTATGCGCCTGCTTTTGAAACCGGAGATTATTATCCTTCCAAAATTATGAATGATCATAGAATCACCAATGGACCAAGAAATTCCGGTGGTGGATATCGAGGAAATATTAGCATGCGGGAAGCCATTGCTCGTTCTATTAACACCATTGCTTATCAAACCTTAGAGGGAATTGGTGTTGATACAGGTATGGACTACTTAGCAAATATGCGTTTTACCTCCTTAAGTTATGTAGACAATAACAATTTATCCATTTCCATTGGTGGATTTACCAATGGTGTTCGTGTGGTAGATATGGCAAAGGGATATGCCACTTTAGCTTCCGGCGGAACGTATATTGAAAGAAGTTGCATCAAAAAAATCAAACAACAGGGGGAAGGGGTATTGTATATAGATACCAAAACTTCTCATCAAGTGTATACGGAAGATACAGCATGGCTTATGACCAGCTGCTTAAGAGGAACCATGGAATTACCATATGGAACAGGTAAAAATTGTGCTATTTCGGGGCAAATATGTGCAGGTAAAACCGGAACAACAAATAATAGTAAGGATGGATGGTTCTGTGGATATACCCCAACGTATACGACTGCTGTTTGGGTAGGACGAGACGACAATAAATCCATTACAGGTATGTATGGTGCTACTTATGCTGGAAAAATCTGGCAAGATTATATGACGAAAATTCACAAAGGCATGAAAAAAGAAAATTTCATCAAGCCAGATACGATACAAAAAAAGAATATTGGTGCAGATGGAAAGCCTACAACAGCAAGTACGGGCAAAACAGATTATTTTTCTATTTATGCGGAAAACAAACGTACTTTGCTGGAACAAGCAAGAGAAGAAGCTGCTGCCGAAAAGGAAGCAGAAAAAATTGTAACTGCATTTGAAAAATTCGAAATAACCAAAGTAGAAGATTGTTATCAGGTAGACCTAAAATATAAAAAAGCATTACAAATCAGTACAAAATTAACAGATGACGATAAACGAATTGCATATACTACGAGGGTCGCAGACAAATACGCTGATTTAACAGACGAATTAACAAATTGGAAAGAAGCTATGGCTGCCTATGAAATTGAGCAAACCAGAATAGCTGAAGAAAAGAAGGAAAAAGCGCGGCAGGCGGCGTTGGCAGCAGCGGCAGAAAAAGAAAAGAAATTAACCATTTCACGTTTTCAAAATGCTTTGAATGAAGTCATTGCAACGACTGACACTGTCACAGATTATACCTATGAAATGCTTTCTTTAGCATCCAAATATTTATCTGCCTGTGTCAAATATGACGAATATAATGATTTATTAAAGGCATATAACAAAGAAAAAGCTCGAATAGAAGCATTAAAGAAAGAAAATGAGACAACTGCAAAACAAAATACGTTAAATCAAGAAAAAGAAGATCAGGAAATAGAAGAGAGACAACAACAAGATGAAGAACGTTTAAAAGCAGAAAGTGTAGGATAATACATACATTTTCCTGTCACTTTTCTCTTTTTGCAATCCAGTCCTGTATGAAAAAAATGAATTCGTTTTATGGCAAGTTGCAGGGAGTATATGCCAGTACAGGATTCAAGATTTGCCCATGAGAAAGGAGGGCTATAATGACAATATTTATTTTACTGGGAATTAGTATTTTGTTTTTTGTCATCACAGGAATTTTAATTGCTATTGATAATTATAAACGTAAAAACAAGAAAAAAATCCTTTCCTTTCATTTTCGATTGATTGGAATTCTTTGTACTTGCTTCGCACTTATATTTCTTAGTGTTTTTGTTAAGAGCTGCATATCTTTTCATGGTGTAGAATGTGGGGAACGCAAAATATTATTACGAACCACAATGGATCGGGATGAAATTACATTGGCAAGTGCTGACACAAAGTTAGAACGTACCTTGAATAAAAAAACAAGAGCTGTGATTGCAGACATAGAACAAGGCAATAGTAAACAATCATTGCGATACACAGATGCATTATTGAATAAAAAGATACTACCCTTGCAATCGATTCATGAAGTGAAATATAGCAAGGATTTAAGTAAAAATCGTGTGCAAATTGTAGAATATTTAGTAAATACAAAATCCGGTGCATTCACGAAACCGGGCATATATTACTATATTATTTTTAGTCAGGAATTAAAAAATAAGTGGGATCAAGATGACAAGAAAAATAATACTACAAAAGAAAACCAAAAAACAAAATGATACATAGGCAAAGTAAACGGACATGCATGCTTGGTATGCACCACAATGTATAAAAGTGGGTTCTAAAATATCTATTCCTGTACATAAACTATGGAAAAAGCAAATGAGTTTATGGTATGAGATATTTAAAAAAATGGATACTGGTTTTAGTAGGAAGTAGTTTACTTTTTCATGCAAAAGAGAAGGAAGTGGGTTTGATACCTACTTCCTTTTCTCGTGTTTATACCAATCACCCAACCGAAAAAATAGAACCGCAATTGCAAACTTATGGGAAAAGCGTGGCTTTAATAGATGGAAATTCCGGTAGAATTTTATATGAAAAGAACGGTCGTCAAGAATTGCCTATGGCTAGTACAACTAAAATTATGACCTGCATGCTCATATTGGAAGAATATGATTTGGAAAAGATGATAACCGTTTCTGCCCAAGCCGAAAAACAACCCAAGGTAAAATTACAGATTCGACAGGGGGAAAAGTATTGCGTAAAAGATTTGCTCTATCCATTGATGCTGGAGAGTGATAATGATGTAGCTGTAGCTTTGGCAGAAGGCTGTGCAGGTTCTGTAGACTGTTTTGTAAAAAAAATGAACCAAAAAGCCAAAGAATTGGGTTGCATACATACACATTTCGTCACGCCCAATGGATTGGATGCTACCGGACATTACACGACAGCAGAGGACTTGTGTAAAATAGCTGCTTATGCTCTGAAAAATAGTAGGTTTCAATCTATAATTACCACACAAAAATATAGCTTTCATGAACAAAATACCAACAGAAGTTTTTGTGTAAGCAATAAAAATGCTTTCTTAGAAATGTTTCCAGGTGCGGTTGGTGTAAAAACAGGTTTTACTAATAGGGCAGGCTATTGTTTTGCTGGTGCTGTGAAGCAGGGGAATTCTTTATTTGTATCTGCCACGTTAGCTGCAGGATGGCCGCCAAACAAAAGTTATAAATGGAGCGACACAAAACAATTAATGACATATGGTATCCATCATTTTACCCCAATGATGCTATATTCCAAGTTTGTTTTACCAAAGAAAAGAAGAGTATGGAAAAACCGGTATATCACAGTAAAAACGAAATCTTATCATCCAACCTTATTAATGGATGGTAGCGAATTACAAGAAGTTTATATCGAATGGGAAAAAATAAATGGTGCAGTCAAAAAAGGGCAGGAGATTGGAAAGGTGTACTATTTTATTGATAAAAAAATTTGGGTAATTAAACCTATTATGGCAGCAGAAGATGCAGAAAAGAAAAGCAACAATAGATTTATTGATTTTAAAATTTGGAGATGAGTTTTTTTTGAATTAATTTTGTAAATCGTAGTTGATTGCATTACAACTTATGTTGCATTTTATGTAACTGTTTATTGCAAAACAAGGGGTTACACTTGCATGTATGAAAAAAAATGGTTATAATGTAAATTGTCAGTAGTAATAAACGTATAACATGATACTGAAAATATACAATGAGAAGGAGACTATAATACATGAGCAAGGTAATAGATGAGGTAATACGCAACATAAAGGTCATGCAATCCAGACTGGAATTTGCGCAATTTGGAGAAAAAAAGATTTTAAACAGAGCAGATTTTAACATTTGTTTAACTGCTGTACATTCTATTTTATCAAAAACCAATCCCGTTGGGCTGGCGCCAACCAATAATGCTGATATAGATAAATTAAAACAACATGTTGCACACAAAACACAAGGTGGAACAGACAAAGAAAGCGTGGTAAATTATTTGGCAAAAGTTCGCCACTATGGTTGTGGTAGAAAATATTTTGATTTTTGGAGTAATTGGAATAATAAACCAACTTTCAATCTGGATGATTTAAAAGAAGAAAATAGAAAACGTTTTGAAACTTTACAAGCATTTTCCAAGAGATTTGAAGATATTATTGGTCTGAAAGGATATATTGCCTGGGATGTAGCTGAAAGTATCCAATTAGTACGTGAGGCTTATTTGTGTGGCTATATTGATGAAAAATTGGCAACCGAAATCATTGTAGATTTCAGCGAGATGGCATTACATACTTACAAAGACTGGACAGATTTTGCAATCAGTTATGTATGCGGTGGTTGTTATTTCATATATGAGCAAAATGGCAATGAAGAAGAAGTAAAAAATATGTGTGATGTCATTTTAGATGCAATCGACCAATTATTTTTCTCTGAACATAATTGTATTTGGGCAAATTATGCATGGTATGTTCCAAAGAATTATTTCCAAGGATTTAAAGCAGAGGAAACCTTAGTGAAAGAAACGGCTGCTTGTTATGTAACAGATCGTGTAAGCATGGATATGCAACCGATTCAATATGCTGAAAAACAATTGCCTAATCCAAATTTTCCAGATTCTGGTTGGAAATTTATGGCGGGAGATGAAAGCGTTGCGTATTTATCTGATCGTAACAATATTGGCGTATTTGATTTAAACTATGTTGCAAATTATGATAAAGAATTGCTAAAAATTCTAGATGCACCAATTGGAAGTGTATACGAAAGAAATGCAAATGGAGAATTTATACTTCGTGAAAAGAAATAGATTATAAGAGAAGCATGCTTGCTTCGAAGCGGCATGCTCTATGATAGCATCATAAAACAACTATCCCCTCAAAGTAAACCCACCTGTTAACTTAGTGAACAGGTTTTTCTATCACGCTTCCCTATGCTTCACATAGAGGAAGTGGGTTTCTCTGAATGAGAAAAAGCGGGTATACTTTGGGGGGATTTTTATATCTGGCATCTTTTAGGCTTCTGTATAGAAAGCTTGAAACAATTTACAAAGGCTTGCTATATCTTGCACACCTGCCATTTCACGAATAGAATGCATAGCTAAAATCGGAATTCCTAAATCTACGGTCTGCATAGGAAGCCAAGAAGAAGTCAAACTTCCCAAGGTACTTCCTCCAGGAATATCCGAACGATTAACAAATTTCTGATATGGAATTTCTGCTTTTTGGCATAGTTGTTGGAGGATAGCGATGGCAGCAGTATCCGTTGCATACCTTTGGGTTCCGCTCAACTTTAACACGATTCCTTGGTTTAATTTTGTTAAATTGGTTACATCATGTTTTTCTCTATGATTTGGATGGGTAGCATGTGCCACATCCGCTGACAGCATAAAACTCTCAAATAAAAGATCAGAAGCGCAGTCTCTTGGAAAGGAAAGGGCCTGTATCAATTTATTTAAAAATAGAGAAGTAATAGAAGAGTCCGCTCCCTGCTTGGTTTTGCTGCCTACTTCTTCATTGTCATAAAATGCACTAATTGCGATCTGTTGAAAATCTTCTGGCAAATGTGTCAACGCATATAGTTGTCCAAAAACAGAAGATAAATTATCCAGTCTTGGTGCAGAACAAAATTCATCATTCGCTCCCCATAAACAACTTTTTTCTGTTGCATATAAATACAAATCGTAATCTAAAATGGTATCTGCTTCTACATCTAGTTCTTTTGCTAAAATCTCTACAAAGGAAGGACTTTCTCCCTTTTCACCTAATGCAATCACAGGCATTAAATCAATTTGTTTATTTAACGCTACGCCAGCATTTACCTCGTGATTCATATGAATAGCCAGATTAGGAATAGAAAGCATAGGACGATGAAAATCAATGATACGACTTTCCGGACAAAACGCTTGTTGACTTGCAAGCATAACTTTTCCTGCAATCGATAAAGGCCGATCCAGCCAAGTATTTAAAATAGCTCCACCATAGGACTCTACATTTAACTTGTGAAATCCATGCTCATATAAATCAGCATTGGGTTTTATTCGAAAACAAGGATAATCCGTATGGGAAGAAATAATTCTAAACCTAGTGGATTGCGTTACTGATTCTGGAATTGCAAATGCAAATAGCATGGTATCATAAGGACAGGTATAATACTTTTTTCCGTATTCTAAATTCCAGGATTTTGAAAATGGGAGTGCATGATAACCTACTTCTTTTAACTGTTTTTTACATTCCTCTATTGTTTGATATGCTGTGTGTGATTCATCTACAAAATGCATAAATGATTGTATAAATTTATGATTCATTTTCTTGCTCCTTTCAAAAAAAACGAAATGCAACTTATTGGCTGTTTCTGTTTCAAATATCATCTTTGTGCAAGACCGTATCATGAGTCCTATATATTGGATTCAAGTCTGATTCAGGTGATCGTGTTAAGAAATGACAGTGATTTCTGTCTGAAATACAAAACTTCAATAATAGTATAAACGATAAAGAAAAAAATGCAACTGAAAAGAACTTTCATCGCAACCGCTTAGATACCCCCTGCTCACTTTACAGTGCAGGAGCGTATGAATACATTTATTTTGCCACGCTCGTAGCAATTTACATGCGTTAGCTTGTAGCTTTCACCCACGCAATCATCACCAGTATTGAAAGGTAAAAATTTTTCGCACAAAATTCGTTTATTTACTGCAAACTTGAAGCAGATAGAGTAAAATAAAAGAAAAACTTTGTCGCAAAGGAGTTCGTATGAGTAGAGAACGTGATAGAATCGCAAAAAAGATG
>JAFORL010000159.1 GCA_017393285.1 Lachnospiraceae bacterium | reverse complement strand
CTTCTTCTGCTACGATTGTATTTGTCTCTTTTGGAAAAATATCTGCTATAATACCAAACATAGCCAATTTTTCAGCATGTTCTGTTAATTGTGACAAGTAATCATCCATAAATGCATCTGCCAAAAGGCGATTGTTTCCACGAAATGCCTTATGCAATCGCGTATAAATTTCCTCCACATCTTCGATGTCATTCACTTCTATTACTTTACGTTTCAAACGTGGAAATTCCTGTTTAAAACGTGCCTTCGCTTCTATATACCAAGCAGTTTGTTCCACCTCATCTACTACCGGTTTCGGTAAACCAATCTCCACTGTTTCTTCCTGTCCCTGTAAATCTGTCTTCACCGTTTCTTCCTGTCCCTGTGAAGCACTCTCTATACTGACTGGCTCAGCTTCCATCGCTTCCCCATTACCTTCCGGCAAAGCTGCTTGATACTGGGCGTAGGCATCTTCCACATAAGCAGGGTCCAACTCATAAGACAAGACAATATGATTATATTGCTCCATAAAAAATGTAATGGCAGGCTGTTCCTCTTTGGAAACCAAGGTTGTGCCATTGTCAAAAGCATTTTCCAAACGCTCCAAGGACATAGGAATGACTATTTTTGTCATGGCAATACAACCCGAAAAAGCACTTCGTTCTATACGGGTAAGTCCTTCCGGCAACCATATATTTTGCAACTTGATACAATTTGCAAATGCCTCTCTGCCAATATTTTTTATGGTTGAAGGCAAGAGCACTTCTTCCAGTTGTCTGCAATTCTTAAACGTGCCATCCGGTATCTCTGTGATTCCTTCCGAAAGTATCACGCGTTTTAAATTTCTGCATTTTTCAAAACAGTAGGCACCAATTTCTTTCACTTCTCCAAAATTAGTCACTTCCTCCAGACTATTACATTCCGTAAATGCACCCTTGCCAATCCTTGTAATATAAGGTGTTAAAGGTATATTTTTTAATGCTGTACATTTTCCGAAACAACGTTCTGGTATTTCCTGCAAGCTCTGAGACAGCCAAATCTTTTCCAGCGATTCCATTGCATAAAATGCACCGGTATCCAAGGCAGCAATGGTATCCTCCAAAATAATTTCTTTTGTCTTGTGTTGCGCAATATTGTGCCAACCACTTTTCATTCCCACTAAATCCGAATTAAATGCATTTTCTTGAATACAGGTAATGGGTACAGCTTCTCTATGGGTAGGTATGCGTAACACAGCAATGGAAGGATCCAAAAAACTTGTAATTGTAATTTGGGTATCTGCTCCCTTGCTGATTTGTTGTAAATCAAAAGCCTCCACAGGCGCCATATTCACTTGTGATGCATAGGTTTCCTTTGTCATTTCCTCACTCATAACAATCCCAATCCTTCTTTCTTATTGCATTGTAAATATATATACACGATCTGGTTCCACTAAAATTTCTAAATCTCTCTCCAATTTTTTGTACTGGAGCTTACTTCCAAAAATATCTTGTGGCATTCCACCACTTTCTATTCCATAGGCTTCTACCGGTAATGTTATTGTTTTTTCCTCCGTCTCTACAGAAGTCACAATAAAATATACCTGTTCTTTATAGCATCTAACAAAGGAAAAAATCTTCCCCTCTGCCCATAAGATGCGAAATCCGCCTTCTTGAAAGGCTTTTTCTTCTCTTTTTAATCTGGCAAGTCTTTGATAAAACAAAAAAGGTGCTTCCTTTTGAAATTCTCTACTCCAAGGCATAGGATATCGAAATCCTTCATTGGTATCTAACCTGCCGGCAATTCCCGCTTCATCACCGTAATAAATACTTGGTGCACCTGGTAGGGTAAACAACAATGCAATGGCAATCTTGGTGCGCTCCCAGCTGATTTGTGGATTGTTGTGCAAACGGGGTGCATCATGACTATCCAACAAATTGAACTGTACCAATTGCATCTGAAATGGAATCTTTCCTAAATGTTGTAGGATTCTCTTTGCCAAGGCTTTGGCACTTTGATTGGGTTTGGTTCCCTGTATCACAGCTTCCCGCATCAAAAACAAATCATGCTCACCCACATATTCGCGTACTGGTCTTGCACAGCCAAAATAATTCATAGGGGTATCCCACTCATTGCCCTGCAAAAATTCGCCACAATCTCCCCATTCTTCCGCCACCACATAGGCATCAGATTTGGTTGACTTAATGGCATCTACCAACTCCGGCCATACCTCATGGTGTAATTGTCCTTCCTCACTTCTTGCCATCACATCTGCTACATCAAACCGCCATCCATCTGTACAAAAGGGTGGCTGTAACCAATGTTTGACCAGTGCATTTTCTCCTTTATATAAAATCTCACGTAAGGCTTCGGAACCGTAATTCAAAGTAGGCAAGGTATCCACATTCCACCAAGCCTTATATTGATTATTCTCTCCAAAAAAATAATATGCTCTCTCCGGATTCGTAGGATTATGATAGGCTCCAACCGATAAATCGAAGAAAGTCCCTTCTTTATTAAACCACTTATGGGCAATGCCTGTATGATTGATGGAAACATCCAAAATAATTCGCATATCTTCTCCATGCAAGGCCTCCACCAAATCAATCAAGGCCTGGTCTCCACCAAAATGCGGATCCACAGTAAAATAATCCAAACAGTCATATTTATGCACAGTAGCCCCATAAAAAATCGGATTCAAATATAAGGCATTTACGCCCAATTCCTGTAAATAGGGAATCTTATGTCGAATTCCCACCAAATCTCCGCCATAAAAATCTAAACAATAGGTATCTGTATATTCTTTGGGTTCTGCTTCCCAATCTTTCACCTGTATCGTATCATGTCCATCAAAGCTATACTCGCCATCTTTCACACTCAAATCTGGATCCCCGTTACAAAAACGTTCGGGAAAAATCTGGTAAAATACTGATTTTTTGACCCAGACTGGCTGACGATAGCCATATACAATTTTAAAATCGTATATTTCATCTGGCATCTCATCCCCTATACCCATTTGATTATAATAATAGACTGTATCCGCTGTCACAATATAAAAATGATAATGCAATACCGCCTCTGTCTGATGAATCGTAGCCTGATAATATTGCAACCCATGCGAAACTCTTTCTTTACACATGGGGATTCGTTCTTCTCCACCATTGATTCTGGTACGCAAAAACACTTGTACCACAGGCGCATCTTCCAATATGCGCAAGCGTATGGTAACCGGTTCTCTCATTTTTGGAAGTGGCGGCACCACAAAAGCATCGCTTCCATCTGTATAAATACTATCTTTCCAATCCATCTCCATCCCTCCTCCAAATAAATCGATTCTGCCTAATCTAATCGAATCGATGTTCCCTTCCTTCTATTATAGCAAATATTCGATGGGCATTCCATAGTATTTTCAGAAAAAAAGCAACCCCTGTATACAAATCTGTAACAGGGATTGCTCTTTTATTTTTTTCACTTATTTTACTTTACATTT
>JAFORL010000025.1 GCA_017393285.1 Lachnospiraceae bacterium | reverse complement strand
TTCAAACGCAAGTAATAAAAGCATTTTCATTCGATCTGTTGTAACGCTTGCTTCGAATACAATCATGTCTGTTTATTTCCCTGCTGCGCACGGAATAAATATACTTTTTGCATCGTCTTCTTGTCCAATTCGTAAAAATGCATGGCTAACAGTGTAAACAACCATCCCACGATAGGAACAATACAAAACAAAAAAATTGTAGACCATCGTAAAGTATTGGTGACTGGTTCTCCTACTTGTGGAAGCACCTTCCCATATCCTATAAAAGTCAATACAATTCCTACAAAGGCAGTACCAAAAGCAGAAACCGCTTTTTCTACAAAAGAAAACAATGCGCCCATTAAACCGGGTACATACTTTCCACTTCTCATTAACTCATAATCACTACAATCTGCAATCATAGGCACAACCATATTATTGATAATGGATTTACAACCATTCAGCAAAGAAAAAACCAGCACAAACCAAACCGTAATTCCATTTATTTTCCTAGGTACAAAGGATATGGTATCAATCTTACCAAACAATAAAATTACAATCATCCATACCTGAAAAATAACTGCAAATAAAGCTGCTAAAATCAAAGCTCTCCGCTGCCCAAATCTTTGTGCTATTTTTATACCAATATTAACTACAAGTAAGGTAGGCGCTGCTGCCACAATACCAATCAAACCGGCTATGCTGTAATTATGCATCAAAATTCCATATAACATAACGCCTACTGTTGTATGGCTATACACAATTGCCACAAATTGATTGGAGCAGGAAGCCAAAGTTAACATACGGATTGGTTTATTACATTTTAATATTTCCAAATAATCACTTTTATGTATTTTTTCTCCTCTTGCGATACCGTAAAATTGTTTTTGATCTTTTTCCCAAATACCAATCACTGCCAGTATGGTACAAATCATGCTAACAATCACAATCATAAATACAAACTCGCGAAACAAGTCCGGATTTAGAAAAGTATGGTATTTGGGAATCAGATAGTTTGAAACATACAGGGTAGTACCACCATAAGCCGCCATAATAAACATAGAATCAAAATACGTAGCAATGGGTCTTTGTCTAGGATTATTGGTAATAATCGTCTGTCCTGATTTTGCAACCACAGTCTGAAAGGTATAACCTATGATATAAATGGCATAAACAAAAATAAAATATGGCAGACGAATGTACTGTGGCACTAGATGATTGGTTAAATACAATACAATGCAACTACTTGCCAACAATAAATTCCCAATACACAAAAAAGGACGGAATTTCCCATATCTTCCCTCTGTCTTATCCAAAAGATAACCAATAATAGGATCTGTGATTCCGTCAAAAACACGCATACCTGTTAAGATCATGGATAAAAGAAAAACACCCAGGCCAACAATTCCATTGGCATAGTAGGTCACATATCCCATCAAAGCCAGATATAAATTTGTTGCTGCATTGTTAAGTGAAAACAAAGCCAATTGCCACATTTTTGCATTGTTATATTGTATTTCTTTGGAAACCTCAAGCATTTGATCTTGGGGATTTTCCTCCGACATTTCTAAAGAAATGTGCTTCTTTTTTTGTTTGTATTCCCATTTTTTTCTCCACAAACTGCTCCCGTTCTTCATAATTCTCCTTTTCATCCTGTATGAATACCGTCTTCATACCATGATACAACTCATGCATTTGTTGCTTTCCCAACCATCGCTCAATCATCTGCTCTCTCCTTCTGCAGACATCTGATTTTTTCCATGGCTTCTTTTATACCACCTACTGCATCAATCAGTCCCATAGACACGGCTTCCTGACCGATGATAATAGAGCCCACGTCTTGCACTAGCTGACTGGTATCCAACATATATTTTTTTAAATTATCGTAAGTCACACTGGTATGTGCTTCTATAAACCGTAAAATTCTATTCTGAATTTGCTCCATATACACAAAGGAACGACGTACACCTATAATCGTCCCACTGGTTCGGACCGGATGTATAATCATAGTTGCTGTTGGCACAATAAAACTGTAATCAGCAGCCACTGCCAAAGGTACACCAATAGAATGGCTGCCCCCCAGTACCAAAGAAACGGTAGGTTTACTTAAAGAGGCAATCATTTCTGCTATCGCCAAACCAGCCTCCACATCACCACCTACTGTATTCAATAAAAATAAAACTCCATCAATATCCGATGCCGCCTCTACCTTTGCCAACTGTGGTAAAATATGTTCATATTTTGTCGTCTTACTTTTGGGCTCCAGACATTCATGTCCCTCTACTTCTCCTATAATGGACACCAATTCGATTTTCGATTTGCTCTCCGCGTCCTCTAAGGTAACCTGTCCATACTCTTCGATTTTTTTATTGCGACTTTCTTCCATTTCACAATTATTTTTTTCTTTATTTTCCATCCTATAATCCTTTCTGCCATTTTCGGTATACCAACCTTTCCAATAGCTAATCAAAAGCGTTCGTAACCATTCTGCTAATCAGGCAGGTTGCTACAAATGTGCAATGCTGTTTGCTTTCTCCAGTAGTATACCCAGGCAAAAAGTTTATATTCTGTTTTCTTTTTTATTTTTTTCCTTTGCGTTCTATTTCCATTTGTCTTGTAGGAAATACTCGCTCATTCGGTTCGTAACAGTTCAGCCAGGGGCTGCGCTGTTACCGCTCGCTGCAAGCGATCACATGCGAATTGCCACGAGCCTGAAAAATATATGTATCTATATACCCCTGCACAAAAAAATGTGCAGGGGTACCTAAACTGTTACTTCTGTTAATCATAAACCTTTGTAATTGTCTTGGCAGAATCCTGGGTTTCTACATCAAAAATGATTTTTGCTCCCTCTTCTGTCTTTTCTAAAATTGCATTTGCACTTTCTGTTCCAACTTGAAAGACGGTAGCTTGTCCATTTACCATAATTTCTACGGAATTACCATCTGCAAATCCTGAAAATTCGCCTTCCAAAGTCTCTTTTTTAACTTTTTTATCTGTATTTTTCTTCTGATTCTCAGTACTCTCAGCAGTAGCGGTTGCTATGATTTTTCCACTAGCTTCTGCAGTAACCTGACCAGCATCTGCTGTAGCTGTAACTTCTACTTCCGGTGTTTCCGTTGTCAACTCTACACGCTCTGTCGTCGTAGTCGTAACCAACTCCTGTTTCTTTCCACAAGCTGTCAAATTACAAATCATAGTCATAACAAGCATAGTAATTACTATTTTCTTACGCATCATAATCTCCTCCTTCATGCAAATCCTTTCTACTTCACTCTACTATGTATACCTATCATAACGGAAAAATGGCTTTTTTTCAACTCTTTCGTTGTTTTTTTCCATATATTCATGTATACTGTACTTAACCATAGGGGGATTTTTTCTAAGGAGGAATGAATATGAATCAGTTTATGCAAATAGCAATAGAAGAAGCATTAACCGGTATCCAGCAAAAAGATGGCGGTCCATTTGGTGCTGTGGTTGTCCTGGACGGCAAAGTGATTGGAAGAGGACATAACCGGGTTCTATCCAAACATGACCCCACTTGTCATGGCGAAATGGAAGCCATTCGAGATGCCTGCAAACATTTAGGAAGCCATGATTTGTCTGCCTGCACCCTATACACAACTGCGGAGCCTTGTCCCATGTGTCTTGGAGCGATTATGTGGGCCAATATTCAAAAGGTCTACTATGGTTGCAATGTGAAAGACACAGATGCCATCGGTTTCCGGGATGATCGTTTTTATGCACACCTAAACGGAACAGCCTCTGTGCTTTCGTTGGAAGAATTAGAACGGCAAGCCTGTCTACGTGTATTTGATACTTATAAAAAAGATGAAAGCAACCAACGATATTAGGGGCGTTGGTTGCTTTCTTTATTATTTTCCATATACCAATTCTTGCATCAAATCATGTACACTGACAATTTCACGAATACGTCCTACATTGCTACCACAAAAAATCAAACCTTGATCCACATTTCCCTTTACTGCCTCCACTAAAGCCTGTGTGATGCAATAAGGAATATTGGCCGGATTACATTTTGCCAAACATTGATAACATTTTTTCACACAGGTCTCACCTTTTTCCACACGTTGTAAAAAGGCATTGTTGATTGCTCTACCTGGCATTCCCACTGGGCTTTGGGTAATTTTTATATCTTCTTCTTTTGCTTGTATGTAGGCTTCTTTATAGGCTTGTGATGCATCACACTCATGGGTCGCAACAAATCGAGTTGCCATTTGTACACCATCAGCGCCTAAGTCCATTGCATGCAAGATATCCTCATGTGTAAAAATACCGCCTGCAACAATGACAGGAATTTCCTTTCCCTCTGTTTTTCCAAATTCTTTTACAAAAGAGATAATCGCCTTTATTTCTTCTTCAAAAGAAATTCCCTCCAGCACTTCCTCTTTAGAAAATCCTAAATGTCCACCTGCTTTCGGTCCTTCAATCACTACAAAATCTGCTACATACTGGTAGCTTC
The DNA here is from genome assembly GCA_017393285.1 of Lachnospiraceae bacterium. Taxonomy (GTDB): domain Bacteria; phylum Bacillota; class Clostridia; order Lachnospirales; family Lachnospiraceae; genus CAG-411. Next base: position 37,670 of record JAFORL010000025.1, on the reverse strand, counting down.
TTTTCCATTTTTGCAATAATAATTTTGCACATCTGGCAGAGGATACAATCGGTGCAATTTTCGTATCTGTACCAGCAACTAACTCTGGTAAATCCATAGGTAAACCAGCGCCACAAATCACCACATCTGCACCTGCTTTTGCAGCTATTCTTACATGTTGACGATAATGCTTCAAGGCAACCATAACATTTACGCCTACCAACCCTTGTTGTCCGGAAAGTTCCTTTGCCAAGGCAATTTCTTCTTCAATGGCCTGCTCGTTGCATTGTTATTGATTTTTTTCGAATTCCGGTTTTCTGTAACCAATCTGCGCTGTGGAAATAATCCCCACGCCACCTTCTTTGGCTACTGCCCCGGCCAAACGGCCCAAACTGACTCCAACGCCCATACCACCTTGAATAATAGGCACCTTAGCTACTTTATCTCCAATTTTTAATGCTTTCATATACTTTCCTTTCTATTCTATCTTTTTCTTCATTTCATTCATATAAACCTATATGTGCGTCTTTCTAATAGTCTTTTGACAACAACATCAATCCAAGTAGATTTCCATTTCTCCGACTAGCAGTCAACAAAAAAACAAACACCTGATATGATGTGGTTTTTAAAACTATATCTATTGTATTCCAAAACTATTTATGATACAATTTACAAAACAGCATGTTTTGTAACTTTTATTTATTGTGATTGTCAATAATTAGGTTTACTTATACAGAATAGAAGGAGTGTTTATTTATGCAACAAGCAAAATTATATTTAGCGGAAGCCTTATTATATTTAATGGAGCAACATTCTTTGTCGGAAATCTCCATAAAAGAACTTGTCCAAAAAGCAGGTGTATCCCGTATGACATATTACCGCTATTTTTCTTCAAAAGAAAGCATACTTCGTTTTTATATGACTTATATTCTACAGAAATATCAAGAACAGGTTACTTTGTCAAAAGAACAACCCATGCAAAGTTATTCGCATATTTTAGAAAGTTTAAAATTTTTCGCCAAATACCAACATTTTGCAAAAGCGCTACAAAAGGCCAACATGGATTCTCTACTCTTACAAGAGCTCAACCAATATATCCAAACACAGCCTTCCTTTCAAAACTCTGTTCCTTTGTGTTCCTATCCTTATTATTTCTACGCCGGCGCACTATATAACATTTATATGCAATGGGTTGCAGAAAACTGTAGTACACAGCCTGAAGAAATTGCCCGTATTATCAATAAAATTTCAAAAAATACATTATTAGATTTTCAATGGGAAGAAAAATAAAAATAAAATTGGGTTGGGTTTTCATATCCTGTCCCCTCACGCAATTGGAATTGTACTGTTTTTCTTCCATAAGGATATTTTGCGATATTTTTATAAAATGGTATGGATTTTTTGGGATCATCTCCCCCCACTGTTCCAATTTCTCCATAAACATAGCGAAATTCAGAAAAATATGTTTCTTCCACCTCTTGCATCACATGATACAAATAAGTGAATAATGCAGTCCCTACGCCTTTTCTTCGGGCTGTTTTATTCACCATAATTTGTTCCACATGCACGGTTCCTGTTTCCTGCTCCTCCATGGATAATTGCCCCAAAGAATAAGTAGCAAACAAATACCCGATTTGTTCCCCTTTTATGTCGTAACAAGTAATATTCATCTGATTTTTTTCTGTTACCATTCCTTTGATTCTGATCTGGTCCTGGGCTTTTTTCTTCATGGGCTTTTCTTGCCATTTTTCCCACTTTCTATTGGATTTTCTTTTTCCTAACAGACATAAGCCGCCTAACACCAATCCTAAAATCAGCCATTTCCACATACCAATTCTCCTCCTGCTTTTCTTTTACAAAATAGAAGAGGCCAGCCTTTCGACTGACCTGCTAGCTCATTGCAATCCTTTTTTCATATTATTGAAAACTAATTTCATATTTCGAGAGCAATGCGATTAACTCTTGCTTTAATTCCGGGTATTCTACAACCACACCGTCCATTTGCTCAAAACAATAATCTCTTACGGTTGCATTTTCGTCCATCTTCTCTACAAGACTATTTCTACGTTGTTCCAGATTGTCCTGCAATCTTTGAAATTCCTCTTCCTGTAAAAACGCTGACAATTGATGCAACCATATTTCTGTGTCATTGACCTCTTGTACAGCAAGTAAATCTAACAACTTATTGCGGTAATGTTGCAAACGTTCCATATTGCTTTCATAAGTGCGTTCCTCTTCTTTTGCCATAAAATATTGTTTTATTACATTTTCAAATTCTAAGGAATTTTTCACCTGATACTTACTATAAGCATAGTCTAACCCACTTCTATTGTTAATATATTTGATTTTCACCTTATTGGATAATCGGATGGCACGATTGATCTTTACTCCAATTTCCATGTGTTCCCGACGATTGCGATCTGATTCCAAAAAAACATAGGCCATTACACCGGAAACCATGGCTACTGTCATCATAAAGGGAATTCGAATGTCCGCACCTGCGCCTGCACTGATAATATAAAATAACACGCACAAACTACCGGCAATGGCAGCCACAGAAATCGCAATCTTTTTCAGCAGCAACTGTCTGCCAGGTAAATGTTCATAATCGTAGGTCAAAGCTGCCTTTTCCGCTTGTAACTGGCGTAAATCCTGATTGATTTTTCTTTGATAATCCTCCTGCTCACGCATTTGCTTCAATTCCTGCATGATATTGTGTTCTTCTTTCTGAATAGATCGATAACTCATTTCATGTCCAGTCACACGCCTTTGTTTATGCTTATCTTTTTCTTCCGTCAATTCCACAATCTTTTTTGCAGTATCCACTAACAGCTCTTTTTCCCCTTGTGGCATTCTTTGAATTTTTTGCAAATCAGATAAATATTCTGTCACAGCCTGATAAGCAATTTTGGCATGGGCATGCACTGTCTTTTGCTCCTGTAACTGTTTACAATTTTCCTCTAAAATCTGTCTGCAGGCTTCTATACTTCTGTTTTCCTGCAAAATCGTCTCTTCCAAAGGTTCTTCCAAGGCAATACTTGGGGTATAATCCTCCAAAGGAATCTCTGCCGGATTCTCCTCATATGCCTTTTCTTTTTTTTCAATAGACTGTGCAATTCCTACTGAAATCGCATCCTCCTCTTGCTTTTGTGTTTCCGCTTCTATGTGCTTTTTTTTTCTTAAGAAACTAAAAATACTCATCCTTGCTCCATTCCCCGTTTATACTGTTGTTTCCATTTAAAAATCATGGTATCTATCGTATAATAATATTCTCCTACTTTTCCCGTTTCCTTTAATACTGGTAATTCTATTATTTTTTTATAGTCTTTCGTTTGCTCTGCCGCATCACTGTATTCCTGTAATGCATCTATATATGCTTTTACCTTTTCCTCTGACAAATCCTGGTCTAATACACCGTGCATAAAATCTTTTTCCTTCTTTTGTAATTTTAGAAGGAAAAAGTATTGTCGTAAGCTTTCTTCATTTTGGTTCAGGGTATAAGCCTGTATAAACTCTTTTTCTGCCAGTTCAAAAGCCTTATTATGCACATGGATCACTGCCATATTGTGTAAAACATTACCAAATTCCTTGGCTGACAATTGGGCTGCATCATCCGAAACGATAATCTCCTGATAGAGTTGCAACGCCTGTACATACTCCTGATATTTTAAATACTGGTCTGCCTCTAGCTTTTTTTTACGAACCGGTAACAAAGTAGACAGTTGCTCTAAACTTTTCCCAAAGCTCTCCAATTCTAATTTTGTAAAATAATCGGTAGACCGCAATATTCGACAAACCAGTTCTTGCAATCCATCTTTCTTTTCTAGCAAGCCTTTCCAATCGTTCGCCAAATCTTCTCTTTTTAATTCCAATGCAACCCATTGAAAAAAACGACTATCAAAATCTTCCACTTTTATGGTTTCGATATTATGATAAATATAATAGCCCAATTCTTCCAAAGTATAGACTTTTATCCCCGTTAAGACAAATACAAAGGGTTCTTTTGCAATTTGTCCTTCACATAAAATAAACTTTCCCATGTTGCACCTCTTTACGTCTCCTCTTTCTTCATGGTTCTTGCCTGTATTTGAATTTCTTTTTCCCACACTCGATTGGAGGAAGGAAATAAATCACCAAAACCTCTATCGTTCAAACGAACAATACAAGTATGTACATCCATGAATTCTACTGTCAATTCTACCCTTGTTTTACGTTTATAGTTCCACAAACCATCCATGGTGAGAAAATGACGCTCCACCTGTGAACCAATCACATGTTTCACTTGAATTTCCACCTCTAGCTCATCATCCGGAATAAAACTAATGGTTTTCGTTGCATTATACCAGGCAGTTCCAGCTTCTACTAATACATACTCATGAAATTCTCCCTGATGAAATAATTCCATGGAAATTTCAATCGGTAGCATCTCATCGCCCAGATATAAATAAGATTGTAATTTTCCTTCTCCAATTGCCTCTCTGGCAGCATAACCTGCACCTTTAGCATATAAATTCTGTCCTGCAAAAACACGTCTTCCCACACATAGCTTTTTCAAAGCATTTTTGTACCAATCTCCCTGAAAGCCAGGACCTGTCACATAAATAGTGGATATAATTTGCTTGTGCAAAGCATTTTCCAGTACGCTCTCAAACATATATGGCAAATCTTCTGCTTCCTCCGCTCCTTTCGGAACAAAAGGTAAGACATCTGAAAAATCACGTTTATTGAGCACCACTGTCTGTGGACTGGTACGACGATTCACCGAAATTTGATAATACTTCAATCCATCTATATCGTAATCAAACAAAGCCACATCATTCACTCTCAACTCTTTGGGCTGATTCATGGCATAGGTCACAAAACATTGCTCATGGCTTTGTATACTTGCTCGGAGTTTGCTAATCCCTAAATTTTGTAGAGCCTGATATAGATGTTGAATCAAAATCATATTTTTTTCTCTTACGGTAACCACCAATTCACGAATGGTAGCCTCCGGATATATGGTCTTTAACAATCCCAAAACTCTTTTTAAGTAACGTTCCAAAAGAAATTGGGGTTCATAATCCTTGCCATCTATAGAAATCAATTTTTCTGTAGATGCCTTCTGTAATAGATTTTTGATTAAGACACCATCTTTTTCTTTATTCCATATAAAAGCCTCTTCTCCAAAGGTCCACTCTGCCGTATCCCGTCTGTAAAACAAAACGGTAGGAATCATACATTGATCTACATCGCCATTAAATCCTATGTTTTCAGGTTCTAACGTAACCGGATTAAAACAAGTCAATTGGGAAACATCTTCGCATAAGTCAACTCCAACCAGGAGTGTTCTTTCATTTGACATATTTCTTCCCCTTTCTCTTACGTTCTTTTTTCTGCACATTTCTGCCAGCCGTCAGATACTTGTTCTGCGTAAAAACAAATGTCCGAATGAAACAAGTTATGTTTTTTTACCTCTTTTATTTAGAAGTCAACTTCTATTCTGACAAAACTGACATAATTCCGGCTTTTTATTCTAACATTTTAAATGCATGGGCTAATATATATTCATTCTTCTCATAATTGCGAAGCAAGGTCAATAATGTTTTTTCGTCTTTCATCTCTCTCGCCATCAGCATGGTATTGATTTGCCCATAGGTATCTTCATCTTCTTCTACAAACAGGGTATCCCCTTTCACCGTAATACTCTCTGTTATGATTGGTGGTTGATGATCTGCCGTCTCTTCAATATAGTACTGCAAAGTCTCATTATGGAAGAGGGTAAAACTATACACAAACACCCCTTCAAAGACATTTTCCATTTGTAAGGCAGAAAAACCTTCCCCCATTTCTTCATCTTCTATAAAATAATGCAAAACAACTTTATGATTCTTATCTGTCTTATATTCTACAAAATAACGGTTTTGCAAAGCACCTGGCAAGGACATTTTTTTTGCAAACACCTGCATAAAAGGAAAAATAATTTTCTTTTGTATCAATTCTCTTGTATGCTGTTCAATAAATGCAGTCTGTTCCTTATTCCAGCTATCCAAAGTACTATAATACTTCAATAAAGCATATAAAGCCGTCTTATTTTCTTCTACTTCTAACTCTTTTTCAATGATTTGGAAAAAGCGGTCATCCACCAAGCGGTCACGAACAAGATATTTGTATGCGTAATAGCTTACAAAAGCCTTAATCAAGGTACGATTGCTTCCTTTTTCATAGAAAGAAAAGAATACAGACATAGCATCCTGCACATAACTTTCTGCAAAAAGTATCTGCCCTAAAAGTCTTTCCTCCAACTCCGTTGTATCCAAATCATATTCTTTGGCTTCTTTCCAAACCAAAAACATATTCTTGGTGGTTCCCAGATAAAACCGAACTAAATACTGTAACATACTCTCATCGTACTTACCACATTTAAATACATAGAAGGTCATTTTGGCAAGAATAGAATTTTCTTCTTCAAAGCCAAATTTCTTGATGCATTTGGAACACAAAGCACGCAAACGCTTTACTGTAACCCCTTCAAAGCTGTACTCTTGAATTTGCGCAAATGCCAAATCGTACAAACCACGAATAATGCAATATTCGGTAATCAGATTTCTCTCAAATTGACGCATGCCATGCAAATCCACTTTCATCAAAAGTGCTTCCAAGGCTTCTCCTTCATAGTTATCATAGTAATGCTGGATTAATTTCATAATCCATTTTTTCTTATATTCTTCTCTAAACCAATCCGGATTCATGTATTTTTGTAAATCCCCAACAGAAACACCCTTCCTATGAAAATATTCCATCTTCTCATATATAAACATACAAATCATGCGGTTCGTTGGCACATAGCGAAAACAAGCCTCTGCCAGCTCTGTACGTTTCATTAATTTTTCCATAGTCCATGGCAAAGAATGGGTGTATCGATTTCCTTCCCGATCCAAAAGAAAAATCTGTGGTTCTTCTGTATAAATATCTACATAACATACGCCTTCTGAATCCAAATTGACATACTCCGATTCCACGCACTCTTTATGTACCACAAGCACACCTGTAATATTCTCATTGGTACACTGAATTCGATGTTTAAACAAAATATTTGGCAAGCTGGCAGCCACCGTTGCACTTACACTGCCTGGTTGAATAAAGGTATGATAGAGCAATGCCATATGTTGATCCATTTTCCCTTTTTCTAACTGTGTAAACACATATGCGCGCATCTGTTCTTCGTACAGGGCATACACTTCTGTCAAATACTCTTTGTTCTTTATAATATTTGCATAGAAAAAGGCTTTCTTTTCTTCTAATAGATTGGCATTATAAGAAAAATACATGTATATTTCCTGTGGAAATACCCCTTCATAATGTTCATCCACACTATACAAATAATATTCATACAATTGTGTCAAACGTATTTTTTGTTTGACCCCTTCTTTGTACCATAAGAAGCAGGATGGATCCGCAATATGATTCTGTATCAAAATACTACAAATTGCAGTCAATACTTCTTTGGTCTTATATTTATCATAAAAAGAAACCAAATCTCTCATTACAATAACATGATATTGCTTTTGTCTTTCTGCTAAATAAGCATATTGCATTGCAACCGCTTCTGATAAAAACCACTGCTTCACTCCCATATGCAATGCTTGAATCATGCATGGGGTCAACTCATTTAACAAACTTGGATCATGCTCAATGATATTACAAATTTCATAATATAAGATAGGACTTCTACAACCACGATCATACTGTTCTGTGATTGCGGCAATTTTCTCCTTTGGCTCCTGTTCATACTTCTCGTCCAAGAACAATAACAACCATAAAATCCCCCAAGAATTCGGCATTTGTTTGTAACATTGTCTAATTTCTAACAATACCCGTTGCAATTCTTCATCGTTTCTATGGAATAACACTTTTAGATACAGATAGCCACAATAATCCTCTAAGGTATTTTTTCGTAAAATTTCCTGTTCGCTTTCCAAGCTATTTAACAGTTCCTGGGCACGTTCTATTTTTCCTTCTACCATATATAAATGCATTTGGTACAAGTCCAATCTTCTACAATATCCCATCTCACCCAAATTTCGTTTTACTGCAAATAACCCCTCTAACTTCTTGAGTGCTTCTCGAATTTCTGTTACATACTCTGCTACATCAATTCTATTACTTCTAAAGTTGATGTAACTGTTAACTAAGATGATTTCCTCTTTTCGTATCTTGGATTCTTCGTAGTCATGTTCCATTTTCTTTACACATTTTTCCACCAAGAATTCCACCACATATTCCTGATATGCCGTTTTAATCTTTACTTGTCCATAATTCTTTCCCGCACGAAGTTTTGCATTTTTGATTTCATATTGTATCTTACAACTATTTCCAATAAAATCCAATTCACGAACATTTTCTTTTTCTAAATGCAAAAAATCTGCTGAAGATGAAATTTCAATATTGAGATAGCCCCAATTATCTTTTATAATCTCTATATTTCCAAATGCATCTTCTTTTCGAACCTGAATAGCGACTTTCTTTTCTTGTATATCAATCTTTGCAGCTTCTTTTTTTTGAATGGCAATCAAAAATTCTTCCATTGCCTGATCCACGCATGCACTTTGGCATATTCCATCATATAACCCCTGGTAAGTAACATTTTTCTTCAAAAAAATCTCTTTAAAGTCTGGAGATTGAAAAATAGAAACCGCACCATTCCAGTCTAATTTTGCAATATTGGTAAAATTAAAAAGATCATGTATCTCTCCATAGGCAGAAACTACACACTTTTCCACCACATTGATTTGAAAAGGAATTTCCATTTCTCCGCAAGAACTTACTACACTGATATTGCCACTGATAGAATCTTTTGCACGAATATCCTCTGCATGAAATACATATTCTATCGTTGCTTCATTTCCAGAAAAAGAACTTTGAGACAAACGCAACAAATGAGAAGATGAATACAATAATCCCTTCATGTACCGATCTTCTTCATTACCTAATATAAAGACACCTTTTGCTGTATGTCCCGTTTCCACTTCTATTACAATTTTTTCCTTGGAACAAATCAATCTTGGCAACGCATATTCAAAATGCTCCCTTGATAATTGTGTAATCTTCTCTTTCAAACTTGCCACCTACTTAACTTCTTTGTCCTGCATCTAAATCTTTGCTACCTTGCAAATTCAAACTTCTCCCCCAAAATGCAAAACACCCATTTTTTCGTTCTATATACATTCTTTTCTATTATACCACTATATCCCAAGAATATTCAACAAAAAATAGTGAATATTTGTTTCTCTTTGCTTATCTGGCACTTTATGAATGACTGGACTGAACTGTTTTCACCAGCCGAGCAGAAATATAAATCAAAAGGTCTGTGACTGCTTGCAGGCTAAAGGCAATTTACAAATTCCTGCGCGTCCTTTCGGGGCGTTTATCTCCATCGAAAGTTGTGCGCCTAACCGGAATCAATTGGTTATAATTGCAAAAAATATTACAAATATATGCAAAATCGCATACAATACTATTGCATTTCGCAGCTTAATATGTTAAAATGCAATTTAGTGAGTGTATGTTTTTTTTATGTGTAGTTCGCTTTGGTTTTTATTATATCACAAAGTATATATATTTTCTCCGAAGCATTTTTCTAGAAAACTATTTTTTAAATACAACCCGCTTTCATGCATTCTCGTGTTAGACGACTGGCATAAGAGGGACAACTTACCGATTTAAAAATAGTTTTCTATTTTCTTTCATCATTCAATTTGGACATTCACATAGTTTCATAAATACAAACAAGAATAGGGGGCAATTTTTCATGAAGATTTTTACAAACGAAATCATTGATATTAACGATGTTGATTTTACCAAATGCGAAACTTTAAATGGCGATTTTATCGACATTGCAACCACAAGACCTAATTTATTAGAAAAATATATTTCTATTTTTGAACGTTATATTCAAAAATACCCAAAGCATGCCAATCGTGAAATTTGGCAAAAATATATTTCTGTATTTGAAACATCTTTGGTTGAACATAGTTAATGGCATATTTTTGTATACCTGACTGAAAAAAATAAGCAGTTGCAACAATCTAGCTCCAAGCTAGACTGTTGCAACTGCTATATTTTTCCTGTTATTTATACGATTCTAAAATCTATTTCAATCTAGACTTACGATAGATGATATCGTTTCTACCTGGTCCATTGGATACCATTGTAACTGGTACCTGTAATTCATTTTCAATAAATTCAATGTATTTCTTACAATTCTCTGGAAGTTCTTCATAAGTCTTGATACCACGAATATCTGTCTTCCAACCTGGCAATACTTTATACACTGGTTTTGCCTTCTTTAAGTCCTTTGTGGTTGGGAAATCTTTTATAACATTTCCATCGATTTCATATCCCACACATACTGGTATTTCATCTAAGTAACCTAATACATCTAATACAGTAAAGGCAACTTCTGTAGCACCTTGTACTCTACAACCATAACGTGAAGCCACGCAGTCAAACCAACCCATTCTTCTTGGTCTTCCTGTAGTTGCACCGTATTCGCCACCGTCTCCACCACGACGACGTAACTCATCTGCTTCATCTCCGAAAATTTCACTTACAAACTCTCCGGCTCCAACTGCACTGGAATATGCTTTCACTACTACTACAATATTCTTAATTTCATATGGTGGCACACCTGCTCCTATCGCACCATAACCCGCTAAGGTAGAAGATGATGTAACCATAGGATAAATTCCGAAATCCGGATCCTTCAAAGAACCTAACTGTCCTTCCAACAAAATATTTTTACCTTCTGCCAAGGCATCATGTATAAACTTACCAGTATCACAAACGTAAGGTGTAATCATTTCTTTGTATTCCATCAAGGTTTGGAACAATGCTTCCTCATCAATTTCTGGTTTGTTGTATAAATGTTTCAAAAGAATATTCTTTTGTACGCATACACGAGAAATCTTTTCTTTTAAAACTGCAGGGTCATCAAACAACTCTGAAACCTGGAATCCAATCTTAGCATATTTATCTGAATAAAATGGTGCAATTCCTGATTTTGTAGATCCAAACGACTTTCCTCCAAGACGTTCTTCTTCACACTGATCAAAAAGCACATGATATGGCATAACAATCTGCGCACGATCTGACACAAGTATTTTTGGTGCAGGAACACCTTGTGCTACAAGATCTGAGACCTCTTTTACTAAATCTGGAATATTCAACGCAACACCATTTCCAATAATGCTCGTTGTATGATTATAAAATACACCTGATGGTAATAAATGCAATGCGAACTTACCATAATCATTTACAATTGTATGTCCTGCATTACTTCCACCTTGAAACCGAACAATAATATCCGACTCCTGTCCTAGCATATCTGTGATTTTTCCTTTTCCTTCGTCGCCCCAGTTAGCGCCTACTATTGCTGTAACCATATGTATTCTTCCTCCTGAATAAAGCTACAAAATAAAAGTCTAACACTTCTATCTGTTTTCTATGATTGACGAGTTTCCGCAAACCACTGTTTATTTTACTATATATTTTCTTATAAGTAAAGCAAAAATTATGGATTTTTCGCAACAGTCGCAACACTGCTGCCAGTGGGCTAACTGTTACCAACGGTCCAATCAAGCACTAAATGGTTGCCTTTATTATACATTGATTTCTGCAGTCATTCCCAACAATTCTTTATTGGCATCTAAAATTGGTTGCACTACATCTTTCATAAATTCTTCCACTTGTTCTTCTGATCGTCCAGTATACTTACTTGGATCCATAGATTTCTTTAATTCATCCAATGTCAAATTGAAAGCTGGATCTTCTGCAATCAACTCTAGTAAGTTATTATCCAAACCTTTTTCTTTTACATTCTTACCTGCAATCATAGATAATTCACGAATTCTTTCATGTAATTCCTGACGATCTCCACCTGCTTTTACGGCATCCATCATAATATTCTCTGTTGCCATAAATGGAAGTTCAGCCATCAATCTCTTTTCAATTACCTTAGGATAAACCACTAAACCGTCTACAACGTTTAGATACAAATCCAAAATACCATCGATTGCCAAAAATGCTTCTGGTACACTCAATCTCTTATTTGCAGAGTCATCCAATGTTCTTTCAAACCACTGCGTAGCTGAAGTAATTGCCGGATTCATAGCATCTACCATAACAAAACGAGCCAAAGAAGCAATACGCTCACTTCTCATTGGATTTCTCTTATATGCCATAGCGGAAGATCCGATTTGGTTCTTTTCAAATGGTTCTTCTACTTCTTTCAAATGTTGTAACAAACGAATATCATTGGAGAATTTGTGTGCACTGGCTGCAATTCCTGCAAGTACATTTACAACCTTTGTATCTAATTTTCTAGAATAAGTCTGTCCAGATACTGGGAAAGTACTGTCAAATCCCATCTTCTTAGCAATACGCTTATCTACTTCTTGAATCTTCTCTGTATCGCCTTCAAATAATTCCTTAAAACTTGCTTGTGTACCTGTGGTACCCTTACAACCCAACAATTTCATATTATCTATGGTATAGTTCAAGTCTTCTAAATCCATTACAAGCTCTTGCATCCACAAAGTAGCACGCTTACCAACTGTAGTTGGCTGTGCAGGTTGAAAATGTGTAAATGCCAAAGTAGGAAGTGCCTTATTTGCCACAGCAAACTTGCTCAACTCATTTAAAACATTGATTACTTTTTTACGAACTAATTTTAAAGCCTCTGTCATAATAATCACATCGGTATTATCCCCAACATAGCAAGAAGTTGCACCCAAGTGAATAATTCCCTTTGCTTTTGGACATTGTTGTCCATATGCATATACATGTGACATAACATCATGACGAACTAACTTTTCTCTTTCTTTTGCCACTTCATAATTGATCTCATCCTGATGTGCTTTCAACTCATCAATTTGCTCTTGTGTAATATCTAATCCTAGTTCATGTTCTGCTTCTGCTAATGCAATCCACAATTTTCTCCAAGTTTTGAACTTCATGTCCTGTGAAAAAATGTACTGCATCTCCTTACTTGCATATCTTTCTGATAATGGGCTTGCATAACCATCTGTGCGCATATATATGCTCCTTTCTAAAATCCTGTATCTACTACAAATATCTTATGACATCTCCGCCAATGATCAAACATTTACGGTTCACATCTAAAAACTACTCTTCTAAATTGCTATTTTTATTGTTCAAATTCTCCACGAATATCTGTCTTTGGTGGCTCTACCGGATAATTTCCTGTAAAGCAGGCATCACAATAATCATGAGAACCACCAACTAACTCATGTAAACGATCCTTCTCCAAATATCCCAAACTATCTGCACCAATCATCTTGCAAATCTCATCTACACTGTGATGATAAGCAATCAACTGGTCACTGGAAGGTACGTCCGTTCCAAAAAAGCATGGGTATAAAAATGGTGGTGAACTGATTCTCACATGTACTTCTGTAGCACCTGCATCTTTCAACATACCAATGATGCGTTCACAAGTAGTACCACGTACAATAGAATCGTCTACCATTACTACACGCTTTCCTTCTACCACATCACGCAAGGCATTCAACTTAATCTTTACAGCTGTTTCACGTACAGATTGCTTTGGTTTGATGAAAGTTCTACCAATATAGTTGTTCTTAACAAAAGCCATGCCATATGGTATACCTGATTGTAAGGAATATCCCATAGCTGCAACATTTCCAGACTCTGGCACACCTACTACAATATCTGCTTCTACCGGATGTTCTTCTGCCAAAATCTTTCCAGCCATAATTCTCGAATTGTATACACTAATGTCATCTAACTTACTATCTGCTCTGGCAAAATAAATATATTCAAAAATACATCTTGCATGCTTGTCCTGGCACATAGACTTATCAGATTGGATACCACCCTCTGGACTGATGGTAACAATCTCACCCGGCTCTACATCGCGAACAAAGGTAGCGCCTACTGCATCCAAGGCACAGGTTTCTGATGCAAAGAAATACGCATTATCACGTTTTCCAATTACTAAAGGTCTAAATCCAAATGGATCTCTGGCACCAATTAATTTTCTCGGACTCATTACAATAAGAGAATATGCACCTTTAATCTGTGTCATTGCATTTTTTACTGCTTCTTCTACGGTAGGTGTAGTCAATCTTTCTCTTGCAACTAAGTAGGCAATCACTTCCGAATCAATTGTTGTTTGGAAAATCGCACCTGTTAATTCTAATTTTTCTCTTAACTCAACTGCATTTACCAAATTACCATTGTGTGCTAATCCTAAGGTACCTTTAATATAATTCAGTACAAGAGGTTGTGTATTTTCATTAATACTGGCACCTGCTGTAGAATATCTAACATGTCCTACACCGATGTCACCCTTCAAGGCATCTAACTTGTTGGCATCAAAGACTTCATTCACCAAGCCCATGCCTTTACAAGCGGAAACTTTTCCTTTGGGACCATGTGTCTCACTAACTGCAATACCCGCACTTTCCTGACCACGATGTTGTAAAGAAAATAATCCATAGTAAATTGAGGATGCCACATCATTTCCATCAAAGTCGTAAACACCAAACACGCCGCATTCTTCATGTAGCCCAAAATCTACTCTTTCTTCGATAAAATCACTCATCTTATCACCTACGCACGTCTCGTTCTATGTGTAGCAAAACAATTGTTTCAACATAAAAAGAGTGCATTCCTTTCTCTTGTTCTACTTATCGTACGCACGACAAGCGTCAATACTTCTATTTTAATTATATCAATCATCCAAAGATTCGCAACTGTTTTTTTTCTTTTTCGCAAATCCAACACTTCATCCATGTACTTTTTTCCAAAGTCGCTCCACACTTTCTATATATCTTTTTGTAGACGCTGGACTTTTTCCACTTTCTATTCCATTCATCGTTTTGGTTCAATCTGTACTTTTGGAATTTTCTGTACTTTCTGTTTGCTCCGTACTTTCTGGATTTTCTGTAGCCTGGGAATCCGCAGTTGCTTCCACAGAGTTGTTTTCTGGTGGTGCCAACAAATCTGTATTACTCAAAATCAGTCCTCTTTTGATTTTCACTTCCATAATTCGTACCACAGAGTTATGAATTTGCTTTTCAGAAATTTCCCCTGCCTCTACAGCCTCCAATACCCCCTGGTAAGCCTCTGGCAAATCTGTGGTCATCAAGACCATATCTTCCCCTGCCTTCACACAGTTAACCGCTGCTGTCTTCGCACTATATTTTTTCGTGATTGCTCCCATATCCAAAGCATCTGTAATTGTGACACCATGAAAGCCCAATTCTTTACGCAACATATTTTTTAATACCAATTTAGACATAGAAGCAGGCACTGTATCTTCTGTTACTTTACTGATAGAGATATGGGAAACCATTACAAAATCCACCCCTGCATCTATTCCTGCTTGAAAGGGCTTGAATTCTGTTTTTCTAAGTCCCAATAAATCACTGTCTGCATTTACCGGCTCTGTATGAGAATCTCCTGACACGCTACCATGCCCCGGAAAATGCTTCAAAGTCGCACTAATCCCTTGGTCTTGTATTCCATAAACCACCTGTTTTACCATTTTTGCCACCTGTTTGGCATCACTTCCAAATGAACGACTTCCAATTTCTGTATTGTAGGCATTGGTCTTGACGTCAGCTACCGGTGCAAAATCTAAATTAAATCCCAATTCTTTGATTTCCTTTCCAATGGTAGCTCCCATGGTATATGCATAAGATTCGTCTTCTGTTTTTCCTACCTGCTCCATCGGCGGAAAAGTAGTGGTACACATATTGCTGTTATTTCCAATTCTAGCTACCGTCCCTCCCTCTTCGTCCACAGAAATAAAGAGAGGCACCTTTACACTATCTTGTAAATTCTGAATGATGTTTTTTGTCTGTTGAATTGTGGAAATATTTCTTGAAAATAAAATCACGCCACCTACAGAATAATTCTGTAAGCTTTCCTTCATATTATCTGTGCATTTTCGAAATTCAAAATAATCGCCTTTTGTATTATCCAGTTCTTCTAAATTTACAATGAACATTTGTCCAATTTGCTCTTCTAAAGACATGCGATCTACAATGGTATTTGCCATTGCCGTAATCTCTGTACTGTCCGTTAACACATAACCTTCTGCATCTGTGGTGGTTGCAGTTTGATTCGGAATATAACTCTGTTTTAGAACTTTTTTACCAGGGTTTTCACACCCGGATAACAAACAACAAAATAGCATTCCCATTGCTACTACTCGTTTTATATTTTTATACATGGTTCTTTCTCTCTTTCTACACATTTATAAAATTTTTTACAACAACAATAATAGAGGGAACAATCTACGGATTGCTCCCTCTACATATAGTAGCTTTCTTTTTTCTTTTTGTCAAGAACGACGCTATATGCGACTTGTGATTACCTTTTTTATCAATTAGAATGTCCAACCAAGTTAACTGGATGGTGCAAGGTACAAGTTTTGTTTCGATTACCTTTTTTATAAATTGGTATATCCAATCAAGTGTAAATCAACTTCTCTTGCAGCATCACGACCTTCTCGTATTGCCCATACCACCAAAGATTGTCCTCTGTGCATATCTCCTGCCACAAACACATTCTCTACACTGGTTTGATGAGAATTACAAGGGGTATTTACATTGGTTCTTTGATTGAGTTTCACACCAAAAGCGTCAGCAATATATGATTGTGTTCCCAAGAAACCAGCTGCAATCAAAACCACATCAGCCTTAATTTCAAACTCGCTGCCTTCAACTTCTTTCATAACATTACGCCCTGCCTTTTCATCAAAGACACTCTCTAATTTCACACAAATTGCTTTACACACATTGCCTTTTTTATCTTTCACAAATTCCTTTACGGTTGTGCAATATATTCTTGGATCTTCCCCAAATACTGCTATATTTTCTTCCTGACCATAATCGGTTTTACAAACCCGAGGCCATTCAGGCCAAGGATTGTTTGCTGCTCTTTCATCTGGGAGTTTTGGCATCATTTCCAATTGGGTTACCGCTTTTGCACCATGACGAATCGCAGTACCCACACAGTCATTTCCAGTATCTCCACCACCAATGATTAACACATGTTTTCCTTTGGTATCAATGTATGTACCTTCCTTCAAAGATGGGGTTGCCAACAAACTTTTCGTTGTAGATTTCAAGAAATCTACTGCAAAGTAAATTCCGGCTGCATCTCGTCCCGGCACTTTGATATCTCTTGGATTAGAAGCACCACAGGCCAATACCACACTGTCGAACTCTTTTTTTATTTTTTTGGCATCTACGGTATTTCCTACATCTGCATTACATTGGAAGACAATACCTTCTTCCTCCATAATTTTAACTCTTCGCTCTATCACCTTTTTTTCCAACTTCATGTTTGGAATACCATACATCAACAAGCCACCCGGACGATCTTCACGTTCAAATACAGTCACACTGTGTCCTCTTTTATTCAACTGGTCTGCAACTGCCAAGCCGGCTGGTCCTGCCCCGATGACTGCAACTTTTTTACCTGTACGTACCTTTGGAGGATTTGCATGAATCAAACCATTTTTATAGCCATATTCTACAATGCTATTTTCATTTTCCTTCACTGATACCGGTGCATCATGCAATCCACACACACACGCTTTCTCACAAAGTGCCGGACATACTCTTGATGTAAATTCAGGGAAATTATTTGTTGCACGTAAACGCTGCAAAGCATTTTCATAATTCCCACGATATACCAAATCATTCCATTCTGGTATCAAATTGTTCAATGGACAACCTGCGAACATGCCACCGATCTGCATGCCCGCCTGACAGAATGGTACACCACACTCCATACATCTTGCCGCCTGCTCTTTTCTATCTTTTTCTGCCATTGGTTGATGGAACTCATTAAAATGTTTGATTCTTTCCAATGGTTCCTCTGCAAGATTATCTTTTCTATCATATTCCATAAATCCGCCGATTTTACCCATGTTTGTGCCTCCTTACTTTCCAACATTAACATAGAATGCTTCGATTTCTGCTTGTTCCTTTGTATAACCTTTTTCTTCCATTGCACGAATCGTATGTAACACTCTTCTGTAGTCATGTGGGATAATTTTCTTAAATTTAGGTAAATAGGTTTCATAATTTTCAAGAATTTCTTTTCCTTTTTGAGAACCTGTTTCTTTCACATGCTCTTCAATCATCTGTTTCAAATCCTGCACGTCTGCCGGCTCTTCCACTTCTTCAATCGCTACCAATTCTTTATTTACCTTCAAATAAAAGTCATTCTTTTCATCTAACACGTAAGCAACACCACCACTCATACCAGCAGCAAAGTTCTTACCGGTTTGACCAAGCACTACCACATGACCACCTGTCATGTATTCACAACCATGGTCACCAACACCTTCTACCACTGCAGTAATACCAGAATTTCTTACACAGAAACGTTCTCCGGCCACACCATTGATAAAAGCTTTACCGGTTGTTGCACCATAAAAGGCTACATTACCAATGATAATATTTTCATCTGCAGCATATTTTGCTTCTTTTGGCTGTTGTACAATAATCTTTCCACCAGATAAACCTTTTCCACAATAATCGTTACAATCACCAGTCAAATGCATGGTCAATCCACTTGGAATAAAGGCACCAAAACTTTGTCCGCCACTACCCTGACATTGTACCGTATAGGTATCTTCCGGCACCTGCGTTCCTAAAGTTCTGGTAATCTCAGCACCTAACATCGTACCAGTGGTTCTGTTCAAGTTATTCACATGAATAGAAACGGTTGCGCCCTGATTTTTCTTAATCTTTTCGCCTAATTCTTTCAACAATACCTGTTCATCAATGGTCTGTGCTAATTCAAAATCATATACATCTTCTGGTGAAAAGCATTGATTTTCGCGTCCAACATAGGTAGAATCCAAAATCTTATCTAAGTTAATTGCCTGTCCTTTTTCAGAAAGTACGTCTTTTTTCTTCAATAGGTCTACACGACCAACCAACTCTGCAACCGTTCTAACGCCTAATTTTGCCATGTATTCACGCAATTCCTGTGCAACAAAACGCATAAAGTTTTCTATATATTCCGGCTTACCTTGGAAACGCTTTCTTAATTCTGGGTTTTGTGTAGCAATTCCCACTGGGCAAGTATCCAAATTACAAACACGCATCATAACACAACCCATAGTTACCAATGGTGCTGTTGCAAATCCAAATTCTTCTGCGCCCAACATAGCAGCGATTGCCACATCACGTCCGTCCATCAGTTTACCATCGGTCTCAATAACAACCTTAGAGCGCAAACCATTTAACAACAATGACTGGTGGGTTTCAGCAAGTCCTAACTCCCATGGAAGACCTGCATTATGCACAGAACTTTCTGGTGCAGCACCCGTACCTCCATCATAACCGGAAATCAAGATGACACCTGCTCCTGCTTTTGCAACACCTGCCGCAATGGTTCCTACTCCGGCTTCTGATACCAATTTTACTGAAATTCTTGCATTTTTATTGGCATTTTTCAAATCATAAATCAACTGTGCCAAGTCTTCAATCGAATAAATATCATGGTGTGGTGGTGGTGAAATCAAGCCTACACCGGTTGTAGAATTTCTACATTTTGCTACCCAAGGATATACTTTCTTTCCTGGCAAATGTCCACCTTCTCCCGGCTTTGCTCCTTGTGCCATTTTAATTTGAATTTCATCAGCGCTTACCAGATATTGCGATGTTACGCCAAAACGGCCAGATGCCACCTGCTTAATTGCCGAACAACGATTCTCCGCTGTTCCCTTCGTTGCAAGACGGTCAAAACTTTCGCCACCTTCTCCACTGTTGGACTTACCACCCAAACGATTCATGGCAATTGCCATACACTCATGTGCTTCTTTTGAGATGGAACCATAGGACATCGCACCTGTTTTGAAACGTTTTACAATTTCATCAACACTTTCTACCTCTGCAATGTCAATTCCTTTTTTAGGGAATTTGAAGTCCATCAAGCCACGTAAATTACTTTCGCTTTCTTCCTGATCCATCAATGCAGAATATTCCTTAAAGGTGTCATAGTTTCCTTCTCTGGTAGCTTTTTGTAGCAAGTAAATGGTTTGTGGATTGTATAAATGCTTTTCTTTTCCACTTCTGGATTTATGGGTACCATTGCTTTCCAATGACAAATCTACTCCCAAATCCAATGGATCGAAGGCTTGTGAATGTAAATCTTCAATTTGCTTTTCAATGGCTGCCATGTCAATTCCGCCCACACGACTTACCACACCTGCAAAATAACGGTTGATTACTTCTTCGCTGATACCGATTGCTTCAAAAATACGAGAACCCATGTAGGACTGAATCGTGGAAATTCCCATCTTAGAACCAATCTTAATAATACTATTCTTAATGGCATTGGTATAATCATCAACTGCTGCATAATAATCCTTGTCCAGCAATTCTGAATGTACCATCTCTCCAATGGTATCAATCGCCAAATATGGATTGATGGCACTAGCACCAAATCCAATCAGGGTAGCAAAATGATGCACTTCTCTAGGTTCTGCTGTTTCTAAAATAACAGACACTCTCGTTCTCTTTTTGGTGCGAATCAAATGTCTTTGTAATGCAGAAATTGCAAGTAAAGATGGAATTGCCACATGATTCTCATCTACACCTCTATCTGATAAGACTAAGATGTTGGCTCCATCTCTATAGGCACGATCCGCCTCCATACATACATGGTCAATGGCTTTTTCCAAAGAGGTAGAGGTATAGTAGATAATTGGAATCACTTCCACCTTAAATCCCCTTACCTTCATCATTTTAATCTTTAACATATCCGTATTTGTCAAAATTGGATTGTCAATACGCATTACATTACAGTTTGCTTCTTTTTCTTCCAAAATATTTCCAGCAGTACCAATGTAAACAGAAGTAGAGGTAACTACCTTTTCACGCAAAGCATCTATCGGTGGGTTGGTTACTTGCGCGAATAACTGTTTAAAATAATTGAACAATGGTTGTGGACGTTCAGAAAGAGGTGGAATTGGCGTATCCGTTCCCATGGCACCAATTGGCTCTGCACCATTCATAGCCATGGTTAAAATACTGTTTTTGCATTCTTCATAAGTGTAGCCAAAGGCTTTTCTCAAACGTTCTGCCTGTTCCCCTGTGTACTCCTCCACTTTTTTGTTTGGAATACGAAGTTCTTTCAAATGTAATAAATTGCTATCCAGCCATTCCCCATAAGGTTGTCTCTTGGCATATCTTTCCTTGATGGTTTCATCATCAATCAACTCACCCTTTACAGTATCTACCAAAAGCATTTTACCAGGACGCAAACGATCTTTCTTCACAATTTTTTCTTCTGGAATATCCAAAACACCAACTTCTGAGGAAAGAATAATATTGTCATCATCTGTGATATAGTAACGAGATGGACGCAAACCATTTCGGTCAAGCACTGCTCCCATAATATCTCCATCTGAGAACAAGATAGATGCAGGACCATCCCATGGTTCCATCATGGTAGCATAGTATTGGTAAAATTCTTTTTTATCTCTACTCATGCTTCTATCATTTGCCCATGGTTCCGGAATGGTAATCATAACCGCCAATGGTAATTCCATACCACTCATTACCAAAAATTCCAATGTATTGTCCAATCTGGCAGAATCAGAACCATTTTGGTCAACAACAGGTAAAATCTTATGCATTTCTCCTTTTAGGTATTCTGAAGCCATGGTTTCTTCTCTTGCATGCATCTTATCTGCGTTACCAGCAATGGTATTAATTTCTCCATTATGCACAATAAAGCGGTTTGGATGTGCTCTTCTCCAGCTTGGCTGTGTATTCGTACTAAAACGTGAATGTACCAATGCAATGGCAGATTCATAAGCAGGGCTTTGTAAATCCTGGAAAAAAGAACGAAGCTGTCCAACCAAAAACATACCTTTATACACAATGGTTCTACTAGACAAAGAAACAACATAGGTATCTTCATTGGATGAATTTTCAAATAATCTTCTTACAATGAATAGTTTTCTATCAAAATCCAAACCTTTTTTGATATTGGCTGGCTTTTTGATAAATGCCTGGGCAATATATGGCATGCAATCTAAGGCTGTTTTACCTAATACTTCCTGATGTACCGGAACCTTTCTCCAGCCCAGGAATTCTAATTCTTCTTTTTCCACAATCAATTCGAACATACGCATGGCACGTCTACGGTTCAATTCATTTTGTGGTAAGAAAAACATGGCAATACCATATTCTCTTTCTTTTCCAATTGTAATGTTAGCTTCTTTCGCAGCTTCACTAAAGAACTTATGTGAAATTTGCAAAAGAATACCTACACCGTCTCCAGTTTCTCCAGAGGCATCTTTACCTGCTCTGTGTTCCAAGTTTTCCACAATCTTCAAGGCGTTTTCTACAGTCTCATGGGATTTGATACCTTTTTTATTTACAACTGCTCCAATTCCACAGTTATCATGTTCCCATCTAGGATCATACAACCCTTGTATTTTTCTCTGACATTCTTCCATTGCAACACATTCCTTTCTGTACAAAAAAAAGACGCACTTGTGCATAAGTATCTTATACACAAGAACGCCTTTGTTCTTTTCCTGTTTGGTATTATACTACAATCAAAAATAAAATGCAAGGGGTATTTTTTATTTCACCTGCAAACAGGTAAGCGTCAGGTTTTATCCCATTTTAAAGTTTTGTTACCTGTGTATTCCACAGCCCATTAGCGCAGTCACTGCAAGCCTTCCAAACCTATAAAGAAAGCCTATATATGAGCCTTCGACAACAGTTTTAACAGAAAGAAGCATAGAGCTATGATATAGCTGTACACTTTTTTTAAAAAAATTCTTTTCTATTCTTGCGATTCATGATAAGATAAACATTGTTTTCTGTAGCATTTCTGGTATCGTATAAATGCAAGTCCAGATTGAAACATACATCTTGTGAGGCTTCAAACTTTTACCTATATAAGTACCAGTATAGGTAATTAGCTATATATACATATTTTTTCCACAAGATTGTATGGTTACATACACATTTGATGAAAGAAAGGATAAATTGGTGAGACTATGATATTAAATGTTGAACATCTCAGCCATGGTTTTGGAGATCGTGCCATTTTTGACGATGTATCATTTCGCCTGCTCAAAGGTGAGCATATCGGATTAATTGGTGCCAATGGAGAAGGAAAATCTACATTTTTTAACATTATAACCGGTAAACTAATGCCAGATGAAGGTACTATAACCTGGGCAAAAAATGTTCGTGTAGGATATTTAGACCAACATGCTGTCTTAGAAAAAGGGATGACAATTCGTGATGTATTAAAAGCAGCCTTCTCTTTCTTATATGAACAAGAAGAAAAGATGAATCACCTTTGTGCACAAATGGCAGAAGCAGATGAGAACCAACTGGAAGCACTGATGGAAGAATTTGGAACCATTCAGGATTTGTTGGATATGCATGACTTCTATAACATTGATGCGAAAATCGACGAAGTTGCTCGTGCGTTGGGATTGTTGGAAATAGGACTAGAACGAGATGTAACCGAATTAAGTGGTGGACAGCGTACCAAGATTTTATTGGCCAAACTTTTATTAGAAAAGCCAGATATCTTATTGCTAGACGAGCCAACCAACTACTTAGATACCGTACATATTGAATGGCTCAAGCGCTATTTACAGGAATATGAAAATGCCTTTATTTTAATTTCACATGATATTCCTTTCTTAAATAGTGTCATTAATTTAATCTATCACATGGAAAATCAAGCCTTAACTCGTTATGTAGGTGATTATGATAAATTTCAGGAAGTGTATGCTGCAAAAAAAGCACAATTAGAAGCAGCATACGAAAGACAACAGCAGGAAATCAAAAACCTGAAAGATTTTGTTGCCAGAAATAAGGCACGTGTATCCACACGAAATATGGCCATGTCCAGACAAAAGAAATTAGATAAAATGGATTTGATTGAAATATCAAAAGAAAAACCGAAACCAGAGTTTCATTTTAAAGATGCACGTGCGGCTGGAAAAGAAATTTTCCATGCAAAAGGCTTAGTGATTGGATATGACAGTCCACTCTCTTCCCCTATTCATCTAAAAATGGAACGTGGAGAACGCCTTGTTTTGACAGGTGCCAACGGTATCGGAAAAACGACGCTATTAAAGAGTATTTTAGGAATTATACCATCTTTACATGGCTCTGTTACTTTGGGTGATTATTTACACTTAGGATATTTTGAACAGGAAATGACAGGTGCAAAAAACAACACTTGTATAGAAGAAATTTGGAAGGAATTTCCTTCCATGACACAATATGAAGTGCGGTCTGCCTTGGCAAAATGTGGGCTTACCACCAAACATATTGAAAGTCAGGTGCGTGTCTTAAGTGGTGGTGAACAGGCAAAAGTCCGTTTGTGCAAGTTAATTAACAAAGAAACCAATGTGCTATTGTTGGACGAGCCTACCAACCATTTGGATGTAGAAGCCAAAGAGGAATTGAAACGTGCCTTAAAGGCTTACAAAGGTAGCATTATTTTAATTTGTCATGAGCCTGATTTTTATGAAGATTGGGCAACAAAAATTATCGATTGCTCCAACTGGAGTACACGGATTTCTTAGAAAAGAAAAATGATTTGTTGATCAAATAGGTGTGGTTCTTAGCAAGCTTACAGAACTACACCTATATTTACAAAAGAAATGAGGGTTTATAATGAAAATAAGGAAAATGAAAAGAATCTCCTGTCTATGCATGGTCTTATGTATAGTGATTGCCTTCTTGCAACCACTTTCCCCAAATACCGCTAAGGCAGCCAACAAACCATCTGTCTTTGCACATGCATATGCAATCGTCGATGCAAACTCCCAACAATTGTTGTTACAGTATCAGGCCAACAAAAAAATTTATCCTGCAAGCACTGTCAAACTGATGACAGCCTTAGTGGTTCTGGATTATTGTAATACTTCCGATCAAATCACTGTTACCAAGACCATGCTCAGCAAAGTATCTTCCAGTTCTGCAAAGGTGGGTCTGCGTGCCGGGGATACCTATACGGTATCTTCCCTATTACATATGCTCTTGTTGCCATCTGCAGCAGATGCATCTTATGTTTTAGCTTATGGTTCCTGTGGTTCTTTACCTACTTTTCTGAAACAGATGAATCAAAAAGCCAGTGCTTACGGAATGACACATACTAGTTTTGACAATCCTGTAGGATTAGATAAGGGAGACCGATACTATAAAACTTACACAACTGCAAAAGATTTTACCATTTTGGCACGACATGCCATGAGCAATGCAACCATTCGTAATATTGTAGCAAAAGCTTCCTATCGGGTGCCAAAAGCAAAGCATAAGAAAAGTTTTGTGATACACAGCACCAACCAATTTTATAGAAGTGTTCCTTATGACCGAGCTTCTTATCAAATTATTGGAACCAAAACCGGCACCACGCGAGCTGCAGGCTCTGTCTTAATCGCTACCGCCAAGGACAAAGCAGGTCACGAAGTCATTTGTGCTTTTTTTGGCAATCGTAGTCACAGCACCATGTATGCCGATATCAGAAAATTATTGGATTACATTTTTAAGCAAGAAAATGCCGGTAATCTAACACTCAAAAAAGGCTTTTGGGATGTTCGTTATACTGAGGAAGAAGATCTGATACAGACTGCCTATGATGAAGGGCTACTTTCACAAGCCTCCCGATTTTACCCAGAGCAGGCAGCAGACCAAACTACCCTGTATCAACTAATCAATATCTTTGGAAATAGCAACTTGCAAACGACGGAAGAAGATGCAGACCAGCCACTGTCCCTTCTGGCTTTTGCCCAAACTTTTTATAACAATTATGGTGGCGGACAACTGCCCTCCTGTATCGCCGACCTACCGGAAACTGAATGGCAGGCTGCAATGGCAAATTACTGTAATTCTCTGAATATTGTGGAAGAACTTAGCCAGACAGATTATATGGCCCTTTGTTTTCTCATACAAAACAACCTATGGAACACAAAATTACCAACAGATCCTTCTGATTCCTTAACCAAAAGTCAGGCGGTTTTGTTGGGCCATGAAATTTCGACCCTGCAAACCACAAATTAAGAATACCTGTAGCACATTCCCCCTTACCAAAAAAATGTTCTCTCGGAGTCTTTATATACAAGAATTTCGAGATTGATTTTTTGGAATAACAACATTCCCGCAGTGCGTACACGGTGTGTACGAAGCGGAAATGGAGAACATCCAAGGAAAATATAGCCGAAATTATTGAATAAAGGAGATTCCGAGAGAACATAAAAGGCTGTGACACAACCTTTTTTGTTTTATGCACCAAAGAAATCCATCAGTGAAATTTGGTTGGATAATGGCAAATCTCCCAACAAACCTAAATCTGCCATGGTTTCTACTACCGTACCACTCACCTTACAACGATTCTTAAAATCTTCTCTGGAAAGGAATTTTCCCAATTTAGCCCCTTCTACCACGCCATCTGCAGCCTTATCGCCCAAACCGTCAATGGTATTTAAAGCTGGCATCAATTTACCGTCCACAATCTGAAAATATCTGGCTTTGGCACTGTAAATATCAATCGGCATAAATTCATATCCTCTGGCATACATTTCCAATACCAACTTCATATCTTTTAAGGTATCCTGTTCTTTCGCAGTCAAATCATTGCTTCGTTTTTTGTAATCTGCCATATGATATTCCAAACGTTCTCTTCCCAGACACATCAGTTCATAGTTAAAGGCAGAAGCTCGAATACTAAAATAGGCCGCATAATAAGCCAATGGATAGTAAACTTTAAAATAGGCAATACGAAAGGCCATCATAACGTAAGCTGCCGCATGCGCTTTCGGGAACATATATTTAATTCTTCTACAGGACTCCATATACCATTCCGGTACCCCTGCTGCCTCCATGGCGTCCACCATATGATCCTGCAAACCTTTACCCTTACGTACACTCTCCATAATTTTAAATGCCAAACCATTTTCTACTCCTGTGTGAATCAAAAATGTCATAATATCATCACGGGTACATATGGCTGTGGACAAGGTACAATTTCCCTGGGCGATAAAATACTGGGCATTATTCAACCACACATCCGTACCATGTGACAATCCGGAAATACGTACCAAGTCTGAAAAGGTCTTGGGTTTGGTATCCCGTAACATCTGCATAACAAAGTCTGTACCAAACTCTGGAATTCCCAAGGATCCCAAATCACAACCATCTAAATCCTCCGGTTGAATTTTTAAAGCGTGCAAATCTTCAAACAAAGATAAGACTTTTTCATCATCAAATCGAATGGTCTTAGCATCTACGCCAGTCAAATCTTCTAACATACGAATCATGGTAGGATCATCGTGTCCCAGTATATCTAGTTTTAACAAGTTATGATCAATGGAATGGTAATCAAAATGTGTGGTGATGGTCTGGGTTGTCATATCATTTGCCGGTCTTTGTACCGGTGTAAAGGAATTGATTTCTTCCCCGATCGGCAATACAATAATTCCCCCCGGATGCTGTCCTGTGGTTCTTCTTACACCAACACAACCTTGGGCAATTCGCTCCATTTCTGCCCTGCGCTTATGGATCTGTTTTTCCTCAAAATATTTGTATACATATCCATAGGCTGTTTTTTCTGCCATAGTACCAATGGTTCCGGCACGAAAGGTTTGCCCGGCGCCAAAAATAACCTCCGTATAATCATGGGCATGGTTCTGGTATTCCCCTGAAAAGTTTAGGTCGATATCCGGCTCCTTATCACCATAAAAGCCTAAGAAGGTTTCGAAGGGGATCTCATGTCCGTCCTTAATCAACGGTTCCCCACAATTCGGACAAAGTTTATCCGGCATATCACACCCAGACTTTCCTGCATAGGCTTTTACTTCCTCCGAATCAAAATCTGTATAATGACAATGGGCGCAATAATAGTGTGCCGGCAAAGGATTCACCTCTGTAATACCAGACATAGTGGCAACAAAAGAAGAACCTACCGATCCACGAGATCCCACCAAATATCCATCTTCGTTGGATTTCCATACCAATTTCTGCGCAATGATATACATTACCGCAAATCCATTTCCGATGATAGAATTCAGTTCCTTCTCCAACCGACTCTCTACCGGCTCAGGCAAAGGATCTCCATACATGGAATGTGCTTTGTCATAACAAATTTTACGTAATTCCTTATCCGAATTTTCAATGACAGGTGGACATTTATCCGGTCGCACTGGTACAATTCGCTCAACCATATCCGCTATCTTATTGGTATTGGTAACCACAACCTCCATTGCCTTTTCCCGTCCAAGATATTTAAATTCCTCTAACATCTCATCTGTTGTACGCAAATATAAAGGAGGCTGTTGATCGGCATCTGCAAATCCTTTTCCCGCCATAATAATTCTACGATATACTTCGTCTTCCGGATCCAAAAAGTGCACATCACAAGTGGCAACACACAACTTATGAAATTGTTCTGCTAACTCCACAATTTTTTTATTATATTCCTGCAAATCTTCATCTGTCTGTATCTCTGCATACTCAGATTTTTCAGACCGTTTCATAAATTCATTGTTTCCAATCGGCTGAATTTCCAAATAATCATAAAAGTTTACAATTCTTGTAATCTCATCCTGTGATTCATTCCGTACCAAAGCCCGAAACAATTCTCCCGCCTCACAGGCTGAGCCGATAATCAAGCCCTCTCTGTTCTCTTCCAGCAAGCTCTTTGGAATACGCGGTCTTCTTGCATAAAAATCAATATGTGATTTGGATACCAAGCGATATAAATTGATTCTGCCCAACTCATTTTTTGCCAAAATAATGACATGATAGGTTGGTAACTTTTTAATCACCTCCGGTGAAGTGCTGTTGGCTGCATTGATTTCATCTAAAGTATATAAATTCTGTTCTTTTAACTTAGCTACAAATTTTACAAAAATTTCTGCAGTTGCCCCGGCATCATCCACAGCCCTATGATGACTATCTAAGGTAACATGCATCTCTTTTGCAACCAAATTTAACTTAAACCGGCTCATATGTGGCAATAACATTCTCGCCAATCCCACCGTATCTATTACCGTAAAATCCGTTGTAATACCTAAGGTTTTCGCCTTTTCCCGTATAAATCCCACATCAAAACCTGCATTATGGGCAACCAAAATACAATCTTTACAAAACTCTAGAAATTGCGGCAAAATCTCATCAATCGTCGGTGCTCCCATTACCATTTCATCATTGATGTGAGTAAGATTTTCAATTTCAAAAGGAATTGGCACCTCCGGATTGACAAAGGTACTATATTTATCTACTATTTTTCCCTCCACAACTTTTACTGCACCAATTTCTATAATTTTATCCCTGGTAGCACTAAATCCTGTGGTTTCAATATCAAATACCACACAAGGACTATCTATCGTTTGTCCTTTTGCATTTTCTATGATATTTTTGACATCATCTACCAAATAGCCTTCCATACCATAGATAATTTTAAAATCATCCCCCTTATCCAAGGCATGAGAAGCATCTGTAAAGGACTGCACCACCCCATGATCCGTAATGGCGATGGCTTTGTGCCCCCATGTTTTTGCTCTTTTGATCATGGTTTTCACATCTACCACTGCATCCATATCACTCATCAAAGTATGGGCATGTAATTCTACACGTTTTTGTTCACTATGATCCTCTCTCTTCTTCACAAAATCCCCAATGGCCTTAATACCAACCACGGAACCTATGGTAATTTCTTTATCATAGCGATCAAAAATCGCCATTCCCTTAATTCTTACAAATTTTCCTTTACCCAGTCCTTCTGTAATAGAATCCAGTTGCTCATTTCTTACAAATAACTTCACCGCAATGGTGTCTGTAAAATCCGTCACATGCAGTGTTACAATGGTTTTTTCATTTCTTATTTCGTGTAAATCCTGACTTAGAATTTTACCCATAATAATGACTTCGCCAATTTCATCTACAATTTCTTCAATCGGAATGCTATCTCCTTCAAAGGCACGACCATAAATCATATCCGGATCATTTTGCATTTTTCTATAATTTGACCGACTTCGATCAAAGTTTTTCCATTCTTTTTGTTCTTTTACTTCTTTTTTCTCTGTCTTTTCTTTTTTCTTTTCTGGATTCGCTTTTTCTTCAGCGATTAAGTGTTCCGCTTTTTTCATAGTTTCCGGAATAGGAACAAACAATTCTGGCTCTTCTTTTCTCTTTTCCGGCTCATGATAGGTATATTCCACCTGTATGGTAAAGCCAAAACGATGGAGGAATAAATCCTCAAAATATGCCTTCAAAGTATGTGCACGCATATCTGCCAAAAAATTCTTCTCACAATCAAAAATCAACGTATTTCCTTCAAAATGATAACTGGCATTATAAATAATTTCAAAATCTAAAATGCTCACTTCTTTTAATTCCTGCAACAAACTATCATAATATAAAGGCATGAGCTTTTCAGGTGTATACTGATCTGATAGTTGATACTTTTCCTGAAATACCAATTCAGAAACTGTATTCTGAAACACCTGCTTTTTCACTTGATATTCCATTTTTTTAATATTAGCATAAGTCAACAAACGATTACTCAAAATATGTACGGTCAATCTTGTTTGATCTTTCGATGCAACAATTTTTTTTACCTCTACATCAGCAAACAAATCATGTATTTTTTGACTGACTTGTAAATTTTCAAATGCCTGAAAAAATAACATACGGTTCCCTCTTTCAATCTTTTTATGCATGCACTTTTGAAATTGCCCCATTCATCTTCTCTTATAACAGGTATATTTCGTCTGCATGATAGCTGCACAGCCCAAAACAAAGAATGACATCTATATTCCCATGCCTTGCTAAGATAATACAAAACAGGTATTGAGTGAAATAAGTTGCACAAAAGCACTCCTCCACTCTATACCTGTATATCCATTCCTTGTTTGTACATATCCATAGCAGATACCAGTAGCCATATATAAAATGCCAAATGCACACACACCCAAACTTCTATATCATGGCAATTACTTCCAGTTTTCCAGTTCTTCTCTCAATGCCGTTAAGAGTTGATTTTCCGGTACTTTTCGAAGAATTTCACCTTTCTTAAATAAGAGCCCTTCTCCTTTACCGCCAGCAATACCCAAATCGGCTTCTTTTGCTTCTCCAGGACCATTGACCACACAACCCATAACTGCCACTTTGATATCCAGTGGAAATTCTTCCACCATGGTTTCTACTGCGTTTGCCAAATGAATCAAATCAATCTGGGTTCTGCCACAAGTTGGACAGGATACTACTTCCACGCCACCGGTACGCAAACCTAACGTCTTCAATACCAATTTTGCAGTTTTGATTTCCTCTACCGGATCTCCTGACAAAGAGACACGAATGGTATTACCAATTCCCTGGTACAAAATAGCCCCAAGTCCAACCGATGATTTGATATTACCGGAATACACTGTTCCCGATTCTGTAATACCCACATGTAAAGGATATGGAATCTGATTTGCGATTAATTCATGGCTTCGAATACACATCATTACATCAGAAGATTTGATACTAACCACTAAATTATCATATCCCATACTTTCAATCAAGTGCACCTTATCCAAGGCACTTTCTACAATACCTTCCGCTGTTACACCATGATATTTTTCCAATAAATGCTTTTCTAAGGAGCCACTATTTACACCGACACGAATAGGAATTTGTTTTTCTTTGGCCACATCAACTACCACTTGTACCTTTTCTGCGTCCCCAATATTTCCTGGATTGATTCTTATTTTGTCCGCCCCATTTTCCATTGCTGCAACGGCCAAACGATAATCAAAATGTATGTCCGCAATCAAAGGAATAGAAATCTGTGCTTTAATGTCACGAAAAGCTTTCGCTGCTTCCATAGTAGGCACTGCACAACGTATCATCTGACAGCCTGCTGCCTCTAACCTATGAATCTGTGCAACGGTAGCTGCTACATCTTCCGTTTTGGTATTTGTCATAGATTGAATTGCAACCGGATGACTTCCACCGATCACTTGATTTCCAATTTTAATTTCTTTGGTTTGCTCTCTTAATGTTGCCATCATCATTCCCCATTTCTTATCTCATAAAAATTCTCTTTATATCATTACAGGTAACCAATACCATTAAAATCATCAAAAGAATAATACCAATCAAGTGTACCATCCCTTCCATCTTCTGATTCACCGGTTTTCTTCTGATTACTTCCAAGGCTAGAAATACCAATCTTCCACCATCCAAAGCCGGAAATGGTAATAAATTCATAACACCTAAGTTCGCACTCAACAAAATAGATATATTCAAAAGATTCAAGATTGCATCTCTCACATTTGCACTTGCGTCTACCGTTTGTCCAATGACATCCACTACGCCTACCACGCCTGATACTTCATTGGTGCTAATGCCGCCTGTAACCAGCATACCCAAACTGCGAATGGTACTTACAATCCAAAAGTTAATTTCGTAAACACTATACTGCATTACCTGCAATACATTACCTTTTTTCATTTCTCCCAAATCAATTTGGAAGCTGGTAACCGTATCATAAAATGGTGTTACTTCTACTTGTGTTTCCTTACCATTTCTCTCATAGGTCAATGTAACTGTCTCTTTGGTCAAAGGATGTTCTTCCAAATAAGCAGCAAAGACTTCATAAGCAGATAAGTCCTTGGTTGCTTCTATCTTGACGCCATTCATACCGGTAATCACATCTCCTACTTTTACACCTGCCTGTTCCATTGGCTTCCCTTGTTCTACATCTGTTACAGTAGGTCCGGTCTTTCCTTCTGTATAGGAAAATCCCATTCGGTAGTAACTATAAATAGGACTAACTTTTGCTTGCTTTTTTTCTCCCTTTTTCGTGATATATTTTATGGTATAAGGTTCATCTTTCACTCTATGCAGACGTAAGTATACATTGAAATCTTTTCCAATATGGATTTTTTCTCCATTCACTGCTGTGATTCGGTCTCCTTCTACAATTCCAGCCTTACCAGCGTCAGAAGAAGGATCCACATATGTCACAACTGTAGGATTATAACCCACCATAGATATTAAGATGATTGCAAATATAAAGGCAGACAAAAAATTAAAAATAGGACCAGCTGCAATGATTGCAATCTTTCCCCAAACATTTGCTTTTTGAAAAGAGTTTGGTGCATCATTTGCTTCATCTTCTCCCACCATCATGCATGAACCACCAATTGGGAACAATTTCCACGAATACCAGGTATGTTCTTTCCAATCTTCTCTACTCTCACAATACTTTTGCGATGGAACAAACTTTACAGAAAAACCACTTTCCGTTTTTACTACCGTAACCAAACGGGGTCCCATTCCTACAGAAAATTCAATTACACCAACCCCATTTTTTTTCGCCAATAAGAAATGTCCCAGTTCATGAAGGACAACAATGATTGTAAACACTAAAATAGCAATAATAATTTTCATTCTTTTCCTCTCTTTCCATCATGCTTCACTCTATTGCTTTCAAGAGTCGTTTACTATAATCTTCAACGTCTAATGCCATTTTTCTTCAATACAGGCATATACCTCTTGTTCAATTTTCAAAATTTCTTCAATCGATGGATCTGCAATCCATTGATGATGATCCATAGCGTATTGAATCACATCTAAAATTTCCAAATACCCAATTTTTTCATCTAAAAACATAGCAACGGCCTTTTCATTTGCTGCATTGTATACAGTAGGCATACTGCCACCTTTTCTTCCTACCTCATATGCCATTTGCAAGCCACGAAAGGTTTCTAAATCCGGTGCTTGAAAATCAATTTTTTGCAAAGTTTTAAAATCCAAACGATCTCCCGGTAAATCTCTCCGTTCCGGATAGTACAAAGCATATTGAATAGGCAAACGCATATCCGGCGTACCCAATTGTGCAATTACAGCACCGTCTTCATACTCAACCATAGAGTGAATGACACTTTGGGGTTGCACAACCACTTCGATTTCATCAATATCTACATCAAAGAGCCATTTGGCCTCCATTACCTCAAGTCCCTTATTTACCATGGTAGAAGAATCAATGGTAATTTTTCTCCCCATAGCCCAATTCGGATGCTTCAAGGCATCTGCTAAGGTAACCTGCTTTAATTCTTCACGTTTTTTTCCTCGGAATGGGCCACCGGATGCAGTTAATAAAATACGGGAAATCCGATTTCCTTCTTCTCCCTGCAAACTTTGGAAAATAGCAGAATGCTCACTATCCACAGGCAATAATTTCACATTATATTCCTTCACCAACGGCATAATAATATGTCCGGCAGTTACCAAAGTTTCTTTATTTGCAAGGGCAATATCCTTGCCAGCCTTGATTGCTTCGATTGTAGGTAAAATACCAATCATACCGACTACAGCTGCCACAACAATTTCTACACTTGTCTCCGTTGCACAGGCAATCATACCTTCCATGCCAGAAAGCACTTTCACATCCATGTCCTGCACACGTTTTTTTAATTCCTCTGCCTTTTCTGCATTCCAAATAGAAACCATGCTTGGATGAAATTCTCTTATTTGTTCTTCCATCAAATCTATATTGCTACCTGCAACCAAAGAAATTACCTGTAGATCTTTATTGTTTCTTACAACATCCAAAGTTTGTGTACCAATCGACCCTGTAGATCCTAAAATTGCTATCTTTTTCATCTCTCTATCTCCTTTGCACAACTTTAAGCCACTAATAAAAATAAGATATAAGCCAAAGGGGCTGTAAATAAAATACTATCAAAGCGATCCATTACGCCACCATGACCTGGTATCAATTTCCCATAATCCTTGATTTCATAATTTCTTTTAATGGCAGATGCACCTAAATCACCAATTTGTGAAGAAAGGGAACCCAAAGCACCCGCCAAAGCAAAATGCCATACTGTATATCCATGGGCTGCCAATGGTTGACGAAAAATCCAAGCATATAGCATGCCTAATAAAGCAGCACCTGCAACGCCCCCAGTGCAACCTTCTATGGTCTTTTTAGGGCTTAATTTGGATGACAACTTGTGTTTTCCAATTAACTTTCCTACGCAATAAGCAAAAGTATCAGATCCCCAAGCCGCAATGTAGATTAACCAAACTAAATAGAAGCCACCATCTAAGCAGCGAACCTGATACATACATCCCAACAAAACAGGTACATAAATGAGTCCACTAAAGGCCATGGCAATTATTTTAAATTCATATTGCGGATAAGTGAATACATATACTGTCATAAATGCCAAAAAACATACAATTGCAAATACCTGTAACCAATCACCCTTATTGAAATATAATAATATGCCATATAATAGGGTAGCCATATAGCCCATATATCCTATTGTATTTTTTTCTATCTTTAACACACGATATAATTCAAATTGCCCAATCAATGCTAATGCCATTAAGGTAACCAAAAGCGCCAAGCCTCCAAGCCAAATCACTGCAATGGATACGGCCACCAATACGATACCACTTATTAATCGTTCTCCAAACATAATTTTCCTCGTTTCTAGTTGTAGCTTTCTCTATGCTTTTACGCCACCATAACGTCGATCTCTACCAGCATAATAATCGATGGCTTTCTCTAATTCTTTTTTATTAAAGTCCGGCCATAGCACATCTGTAAAATAAAATTCTGCATATGCCATTTGCCACAACATATAGTTAGATATTCTTTGTTCTCCACTGGTTCTAATCATCAAATCTGGATCTGGAATGTCCTTTGTATCCAAATAAGAAGCAAAACATTCTTCTGTCACTTCTTCTTTGTTTCTTTTTCCAGCTTCCAAATCTGCATACATCTGTTTCATAGCCCTTAATATTTCATCTCTACCTCCGTAATTTAGTGCTACTGTAAAATTCAAACCAGTGTTAACAGAAGACTTTTCTTCCAATTCTTTAATTTGCGCCTGCAAATCCGGTGCCAACTTTGATATATCACCGATAACACGTACACGCATATTATTTTTACTGCTTCGCTCCAAGCAATCCTTTAAATACTTGTGGAGCAGTTTCATCAATGCACTTACTTCCTCATCCGGACGTTTCCAGTTTTCTGTAGAAAACGCATAGACTGTCAAATACTTGATTCCTAAATCCCAAGCATCCTCACAAATTTGTTCAACTGCTTTTGCGCCTTGTGCGTGCCCTACATTACGTGGTAAAAATCTTTTTTTTGCCCATCTGCCATTTCCATCTAAAATAATCGCCACATGCTGTGGAACTTTTTTTTCCATATTTATCACCTATTTTTCTTCCTGCTATTCTAACAACTTTTTGCACCTGCATGGGAACAATTTTATCAATCTCCCTCTGCCACCTAAATTTTCACAAATTCAACTTGTTGTATGGAAAACCTTTTAATAATACAGTCAAAATGTGTACAAAAACAAAAAAACTCCAAGGATGGTAGAAAGAAGTTGCTAATCAACCATCACAGAAACCTTTCTTCATCCTATAAAGGAACAAAAGGCGTACCCTGCCTGATAACAGTATCAGCAACATACGCCCCTATACCTAAAGTTTGCCTGCCAATGACCTAGATTGTCATAATTTCTGATGATTTTGCATCTATCATTTTATCAACTTCAGCAACATATTTATCTGTCAATTTCTGTACCTTATCTTCTTGCTGTTTTGCTTCATCATCAGACAGCTCACTTGCCTTATTCTGTTTCTTAATACTGTCATTTGCATCTCTACGAATGTTACGAATTGCAACTTTAGCATTTTCACCCTTTTTCTTTACGTCTTTTACTAACTCTTTACGACGATCTTCTGTCAATTCCGGAAATACCAAACGGATCATCTTACCATCATTATTTGGTGTCAATCCCAAATCAGAAACCATAATCGCTTTCTCAATCTCTTTAATCAAACTTGCTTCCCAAGGTTGAATCTGAATCACACGTGCCTCTGGAACAGAAATATTTGCAACTGTATTTAATGGAGATGGTGTACCATAATAATCTACGCAAATTTTATCCAACACATGTGGATTGGCTCTACCAGCACGAATTGTTGCAAATTCTTCTGCCAATGCATCAATTGATTTCTTCATTTTATCTTCAAATTGTTTCATTTTTTTATCCTCCAAAAATAATCTCAATTCTTGTATTTCCCCGTAAATCTTGCGGGTTGCATTCGAATCTGCTTTCGCAGACATCTTCATTTCAAAATTCATACATATTTTCACAGTGCATATAGCTTCGTCTGCTATATACCGCTTGTTTTCTAATCATTGTCCACTAGACCGTTACTTTTGTTCCAGAGAACTTTCCATTCACTGTGTTCACAATGCTATTTTCTTCATTTAAGCCAAAAACAAGCAAAGGCATCTTATTCTCATAACACATAATGGTTGCGGTCAAATCAATTACCTGTAAACGTTGATCCAATACCTCCTGCATAGAAATCTCATCATATTTCTTGGCATTTGGATTTAACTTCGGATCACTATCATAAACACCGTCAATGGCTTTGGCTAAGAGAATGACCTCTGCTTCCATCTCTACGGCACGCAATACAACACCAGTATCTGTAGAAAAATATGGATGACCGGTTCCACCTGCGAAAAATACTACCATCCCTTTTTCAAAATATTTATTTGCACGATCCTTTGAAAAAGGCTTTGTCATAGTGCCGCAAGTAAATGGTGTCAAAACT
>JAFORL010000158.1 GCA_017393285.1 Lachnospiraceae bacterium | reverse complement strand
AATCTTATAAGCTAGCTGGCTCTTGTTCTTTGAATAAGATGCATACAGGGGCTGTCGCACAAAGAAAAAAGGACACATAAATCATAAATATAGTATAGCATTTGTAAGTCATATACTATATTTTGTGATGTTTTCTTCGTGGGACAGCCCCCCCTTAGTAACAATTCAGCCGATGGCTGAACTGTTATATTCCTTATAAAAGACTGGCGCTTTCGTCTTACATACCTTATTCAGACACCATCTCTCCAAGGTAATAAAATCCTTTACATTGGGATAATTTCACAGATACAATGGATCCAATCCATTCTTTTTCGCCCTTGAAATGTACCAGGAAATTGTTAGATAAACGTCCTGTCACCAAAGAAGAATCTTGGGTATCCACGCCTTCCACCAATACCTCCTGTACTGTATTTTCATCTTTTTTTGCAATCTCTCCAGAAATAGCCTGTACACGATCCAACAACCTTTGAAAACGTTCTTTAACTACATCCTCTGGCACTTGATCTTCCATGACAGCAGCCGGTGTTCCCGTTCTTTTCGAATAAATAAATGTATAAGCTGCTGCGTATCCAACTTTCTCAACTACATCCATGGTTTCCAGGAAATCTTCTTCTGTCTCTCCTGGGAAACCTACCATAATGTCAGTTGTCAATGAGATATCCGGGATTTCTCTTTTTATTTTCTCTACCAAAGCCAAATAATCTTCTTTGGAATATTTTCGATTCATAATTTTCAGCAATCGAGAACTTCCTGCCTGTACCGGCAAATGCAAGTGTTTGCATATTTTTTTAGAATGCTTCATAACTTGAATCAAATCATCCGACAAATCCTTAGGATGTGAGGTCATAAAACGAATTCGCTTCAAACCTTCAATTTTTTCTATTTCCTGCAACAACTGTGCAAAGGTAATCGGCTCCTCTAAATTTTTTCCATAGGAATTGACATTCTGTCCCAATAACATAATCTCTACTACGCCGTCTGCCACTAATTGTTCAATCTCATGAATAATGTCCCTTGGATTTCTGCTTCGTTCTCTACCTCTTACATAAGGAACGATACAATAGGTGCAAAAATTATTGCAGCCAAACATGACATTTACACCGGCTTTAAATGCATATTTTCTCTCACTTGGTAAATCTTCCACAATTTGATTGGTATCCTTCCAGATATCTATAATCATTCGGTCTGACCCTAAACTCGTATAAAACAATTCTGCAAATTTAAAAATATTATGGGTTCCAAAAATCAAATTTACAAATCTATAGCTCTTTTTTATTTTATCTACCACTGTATCTTCCTGCATCATGCAGCCACACAAAGCCACACGCATATTGGGTCTCTTTTTCTTCGCTCTTTTTAAAGCTCCCAAATGTCCGTACACTTTTAAATTGGCATTTTCTCGAACTGTACAGGTATTATAAATAACAAAATCTGCATCTTCTCCCTCTACAATTTCATAACCAATTTTTTCCAAAATCGCAATGATTTTTTCCGAATCTCTCGCATTCATCTGGCATCCAAAAGTCACTACTGATGCTGTCAATGTTCTTCCTAACTGCGCCTTCTCTTTTTCAATCACTGCCCTACATTTTTCCATGTAATAGTATTGACGTAATGTCTCATCACTCGGTGCTTCTCCACACAAGTCTATCTGTTCCCATAATTCATTATTCTCTATCATCTATTACGCTCCTTTTTCTGAAAGATATACGCTGTTTGGTGTTACGATGGCATCTACCTTTTGATCAAAATCCTCATAAGGTATTTCTTCAAACACTTGAAAATCAAAAGCCAATGCCAATAGGTAGCTGTCTGCCTTTCCCCATTTTTTTAGGTAGCGATCATAAAAACCGCCTCCATAGCCAATTCGATGCATCTGCAAGTCAAAGGCCAAACCCGGCATAAGAATTAAGGCTTCCTTTCCATCTACACAACTTCCATAAGCCGGTTCTATAATGCCCTGATACCCCGCTTGGAGTTGTTGTGGCTCTAACAATTGTATAAAGGTCATTTCTCCGTCTACAATCTTAGGCACTGCAACTTTTTTGCCGGATTGAATCCAATCCCATAGGTAGTTTTGGGTAGCAACCTCCTGATTGTAGGAGATATAAGTAAAAATCCACTGACTTTTTTCCCAGCGTGCCATTTTTTCTACCTGTTTTATAATTTTCTCGCTATAGACAGAAATCTCCTTCTCTTCCATTGCACGTTTTTGTTGCCGAACAAGTTGCCTGATTTCTTCTTTTGTCACACAGATCACATCCTAGACTATTTTTTCTTTTTTTTACGAACATCTTTTAAATCTGTTACAGTTCCATCTGGATTCAAAATAGAGACATTATTTAATGTGCCTCTTAAATCTGCACGAATGGCACGGATATATTCCTGGCGCAAATTTGCCTGTTCTACTTTTTCTTCCGGTGTCAAGCCTTCTGCCTTTGATTTGTGATATAATGCATTGATACGCTGTATCTTTTCTTCGTTCATTTATTTCTCTCCTATTCTTTGTATTGTGGGGTTTTTATGTAATCAATCAAATGAAATCCTTCTGTTTTATGTTTCAAAAATAGTGTTCCGACATTTTCCCCCTGCATAATGCGATGGATAATGCCAATATTTTCTCCATTTGCAATAATCATATCACAACCAGAATCGGTTGCAATCTTTCCTGCCGAAATCTTGGTTGACATGCCACCGGTCCCAACTTTGCTGGTGACACCTTTGCCCATTTTTTCGAATTTTTCATCGATTTGTTCTACCACTTCCACAAAACTTGCATTTTGATTCGTGTTTGGATCATCTGTATATAAGCCATCAATATCAGATAACAATACCAATAAATCAGCGCCAATCAAAGCGGCTACAATCGCTGACAGGGTATCATTATCTCCAAAATTTCCATATTCCATTTCATCCGTAGAAACGGTATCATTCTCATTTACAATTGGAATGACGCCCATATGTAACAACTCACGAAATGTATTTTGGGCATTGCTACGACTAATGTCATTGATCATGGTATATTTTGTCATCAAAACCTGTGCCGTTACTTGATTGTACTCACCAAATAATCTTTGATATACCATCATCAAACGAGCTTGTCCTATGGCAGCACAAGCCTGTCTTACCGCCATATCCGTTGGTTTTTCTTTGATTCCCATTGCCTTTCTTCCCACTGGAATGGCACCTGACGAAACGACTACCACTTCTTTTCCCTGATTTCTTAAATCCGTTAATAATCGTACTAATTTTTCCAATTTTACCAAATCCAAAGCACCGGTTTCTTCATGGGTAATAGTAGAGGAACCCAGTTTAATTACAATTCTCTTTTTATCTTTTATAAATGCTCTATTCATATTCAACCTTCTCTTTCTTCGACTGATACTTGCTATAAATCGCTTCAAAAATCTTTATGCCATCTACTGCTGCCGACGTAATACCACCAGCATAACCTGCGCCTTCTCCACACGGATAAATTCCCGCTTTATTGCTTTGCAGCGTCTCATCTCGCAAAATACGTACTGGTGAAGAAGTCCTGGTTTCTACGCCGGATAAAATCACATCCGGATCCGCAAATCCTGGAATTTTCCCATCTAAAGCAGCAATGCCTTCCAACAAGGCTTCACTTACAAAAGTCGGCAAGCAATTCCACAAATTGCCAAATTCATTTTCACCTCTATGTACTGGTTGCAAGTCACCATACCTTGTGCTCTGTTTTTTTTCTTTGAAGTCCTTCCATAATTGCACTGGAATTTTTCCTTTTCCTTCCTGATAAGCCAAGGCTTCCCATTTTCTTTGGAAGGCTACTCCAGCCAACACATCCTCACTGCCAAAATCTTCCGGTAATACATTTACAACCATGGCACTATTTGCATTTTCTTCTCCTCGGTCATGATTACTCATACCATTTACAACCATGCCACCTGCTTCTGAAGATGCATTCACTACAAATCCCCCCGGACACATACAAAAAGAAAAAACACTCCGATCTTTTTGGGTATGATATGTCACCTTATAATCTGCCGGTGGCAAAACCTTGGCCATATCCCCATATTGATGTTGATTTATTTTTTTCTGTGGATGCTCCACTCGCACGCCCACTGCAAAGGGCTTTTGCTCCATCTGCAATCCATGTGCCTGCATACAGGCGAAAGTATCTCTTGCACTATGTCCTATGGCAAATACTGCCACTTGTGTAGAAATCCAATCTTGCCCGTTGACTTGTACTGCCTGCAACGCTCCAGCCGCATTATATTTCAAATCTGTCACCTTAGATTCAAAGGTAACGATTCCACCCAATTCTTCTATGTGGGTTCGTATATTTTTCACAATTTTACACAAGGCATCTGTGCCAATATGTGGTTTTTGCTGATATAAAATTTCAGCAGGTGCGCCATGTTCCACAAACAATTCCAACACTTTTCTAATTCTACCAGTGGTATCTTTTACGGAGCAATTTAATTTTCCATCCGAAAAAGTACCGGCCCCGCCTTCTCCAAACTGTACATTACTCCAAGGCTCTAATTTACCGGTTTTCCAAAAGTTTTCTACATCTTTTACCCGGTCTTCCACCTTTTTCCCCTGTTCCAAAACCAGAGGACAATACCCAGCTTTTGCGAGCATTAAGGCGCAAAACATTCCCGCAGGTCCAAATCCTACAATCACAGGCGGATTGGATAATAAGGCCTGTCCCTGCATGGGCACTTGATATACAAGTTTTTTCTTGATCTGGCATACTTTATTCTTTATTTTACTACATATACGCTTTTCTTTTTCCGTTCCCAAGGCTACGTCAACACTGTATGTATAAAATATCTCTTTTTTCTTTCTTGCATCAATAGAACGTTTTACAATGCAAAAATCCTGTATTTCGCCTGGTTTACACCGCAGTAATTTACAGATTTTTTTTCTTAACAAAAGAGCTTCTTCCTTTTGATATAGGCGTTCCCAACTTGTTCTGTCTTTGCAAGTATCTATATTCTTTTGATAAATCTCACTGATATTCACTTTCACTTGTGGAATTCTAATCACAGATATACCTACTTTCTTCCTAACCCATTCGATCTTATTTTTTCTTGCTGATTGCTTCACCGGCTATAAAAGCTGTGGTCCAACACCACTGTAAATTATAGCCCCCACAAATACCGTCTACATCCAATATTTCTCCAATGAAATATAACCCTTCTACCAACTTCGATTCCATGGTAGCGCCTTCCACTTCTTCCAGATCTACACCGCCTGCAGTTACCTGTGCTTGCGCAAACCCATTGGTATCAGTAATTACCAACCATTTTTTCTTCAAATTTCCTAACAGTTGTTGTACTTGTTGTGGATTCACCTTAGTCGCCAATTTATTTGCTTTTATTCCGCTAATTCCCAAAAAAACAGGAATACACTTCATGGGTAGCAAGCCAACCAAAACTTCTTGTGCGGTCTGTCCTTCCCGCATAAACCTTGCCTGCAACTCTGTCAACAATGCATCCTGTGTAAATGCCGGCATATAGTCTATGAGGGCATACACCTTTTTATGTTCCGCCAAAGTCCTGGCAGCCACACGACTCACCTGAAATACCGGAATTCCGGAAATACCATAGGCTGTCAACTGTAATTCTCCTGTTTCCTGTGCTGCTATATGCGTTTTATCTTCTATACAAATTCCAACCGAGGCTTGCATTCGCACCCCTGCCATAGAAGCAAACCAATCGCCTTCGCAATGCAAACCAATCAAAGCAGGTACCGGCTTTATAATCCTATGTCCCATCTGTTTTGCCAAAGCATAACCGCTTCCATCAGCCCCCAATTTTTCGTTGGATTTTCCACCAGTGGCAAGGATCACCTGTTTCCCACAAAATGCAGCCTGATCCGTCTTCACACAAAACATTTCTTTTTTTTCTATTTTCTTGACATGTGTATATACGACTTCTACCTGCCATTTTTTCATTTCCATCTCCAGCACCTGTTGCACTGCGCTTGCCTGTTCTGAAAAAGGATACACATAGCCATTTTTTTCTTTGGGGTAAATCCCCATATTTTTCATATATTCCACCGTATCTCTACTGCTGAATTGTCCTAATGCCTCTGCAACAAAGGCTTCATTTGCACTATAAAAACAAGCCGTTTCCATATGCATATTGGTGTAATTACATTTTCCATTTCCGGTAGCAAGTAATTTTTTTCCCAATTGATTTTTATGCTCCAAAACCAGTACTTTTTTTCCTGCTTTGGCACACAAAATCGATGCAAACATTCCTGATGCACCACCACCTACAACAATCACGTCATATTTCATTTTCAAAAAAATCACCTACCTCATTGTTCTTTTGTATCTTTTCAGCTGGAATAATCTTCCAAAATACTATATACACTGGCACAATCCTCTACCCAAATGCCTTGGGTTAATTTTTTTCTCTCATCGACGGACAATTGGTCTGCTGAAATCCTGGTATCTTCCATTTTCTCACCCAGCTGTGTGTCGTATACCACCACACGATTATCTTCCACTGCGATGCGATATCTTGCGCTTGTATTTTCCCCATACTTCTTTTTCAAAGTTATGGAGTTTCCCGAAAATTGCACCAATTCCACTGATTGCAAATTTTTTTCTTTTTTTCTTTTTTCCGTCTCATATGCCTTGATATAATCCACCAATTCTTCTTTCTTCCACCCTACAAATGCAGAAGCCAATGCTCTTTTTTTGATTTGTTCTGTTCCCTTACCAGTATCTTCAAATACATAAACGCATTGCGCACCTGGTTGGATACACTCGATTGCCTGAGAAGACTCCATTTTATTTTTCTGTGTATTTTTTTGATATCTTCCATAGCTTTCCATGGAAATCCATTGTAAGCAGGCAAAGGCCAAACCTAAAATAACAATTCCAACATAGCCCACAAATTTGCTTTTATGCTGCACATAATCGCCTCCTTTGCTACTATATTGCCCCACTATTCTAAGTTTTATACCCTTATAATAAATGTATTTTTTCAGCTATAGTCACCAATTTTCTTCCCATTGGCATAGCACATAGTTCTTCTCGTTCTGCCCCTTTCAACCAAATATAAGAAGCGAAGTATGCAAATACTGCCCCCGCCATAGCAAGCAATACAGCAAGC
This sequence comes from Lachnospiraceae bacterium, assembly GCA_017393285.1. GTDB lineage: Bacteria > Bacillota > Clostridia > Lachnospirales > Lachnospiraceae > CAG-411. The sequence continues at coordinate 26,856 of JAFORL010000158.1, read as the reverse complement.
ATATTGGACAGATATCCACCTGCAAATGAAAATACAAAGGCCCCAGCCTTGTATAATAAGAAGGCTACCAATCCCATAATTACAGCTGCAAGTGCAGGAACACCAAAGGTAGTTTTACATTCCTGCTGATAATCTAAAGTATTTCCAACAGAAATCCAGTTTAAAATACATACCACCAAAGGAAAAGTAATGTTACCCACCAACAAAGCATATGCCCCTAAATCCGTATACTGTAATAAAACATACATAATCACAACATGGATGACAAGAGAAATGGCAGAATGAATAACCGGCAAACGCATCTTATTCAAAGCCTGCAAAATACCACTGGTCACTGTGGACAAGGCATAAAACAAGAGGGCAACAGACCCATACAAAAGCATATCAGAAGCCAATGCTCTGTAGGTAATCAAATTTGGATATACCAGTCTGATAATCGGCTCTGATAAAACCGACAAACCTACTGCACATGGAAAGGCAATCAACATATTGAACTTAATTACCATACGCACTTTTTCTTTTGCTTCATCCATTGCATCTTTTGTAATGGCTGCCACAATGCTAGGTATCAGCGAAGATCCCATGGCTGTAGAAATGCCCAAAGGCACACTCAACAATACATTATACTGTCCTGTATAGACACCAATCAAGGATAATCTGATATCTTTCGGCACGCCCTTTCCTGCCATTACATTTCCAAATATAGCCGAATCTAAGAAACCACTAATTTGATATACGGTCTGGCTCAATACCACAGGCACAACCGTTAAAAACAAAATACGATATATTTCCTGATTGCTCTCTGCTTCATAAGGATCCCGTTGCATTTTTCTTCGTAAAATAGGACGATTTAGGAAATAAATTCCAACCATACAGAATAAGGCTGCCAAAGCTCCAGATAAGGTACCGGTTGTACTACCTGCAGCTCCAAAGGCTGCTACTTCACTAGAATTTCTATGCATATGCATAAGAGAATAGGCTGCCACAATACTGACAATCGCATTTACGATTTGCTCCAATATTTGTGAAAGTGCAGTAGGAATCATCGTATTTTGTCCCTGAAAATATCCACGAAAAACACCTAAGATTGCAACGCAGAAAATAGTCGGTGCTAAAATTTTCAAAGGCAATACCGCTTCCGGATACTTCATAAAACTCACAAAATAACCTGCTCCAAAATACACCACCAACGCCGCAATTCCGCCAGTACACATGGCAAAAATCAATGCATTGGTAAATATTTTATGTGCACTTTTATACTTTCCTTTTACATTTTTTGCTGCCACCATTTTAGATACTGCCAATGGCAATCCATAAGAAGAAACCACCAAAGCTACCTGATAAAATTGAAAGGCAACCCCATAAATACCGTTTCCTTTTTCTCCCAGCAAATTACTAAGGGGAAATCTGTAAAGCATACCAATCAATCGTACCAAGATGGAGGCAACTGCTAAAATAGAGCCTTGTTTTAATATATCATTTGTTTTATTTTCTGTTTTCATACTTTACCTCAAATCTATTTGTTGTAACCGTTCAGCCAAAGGACCGAACTGCTAACGTTCGCAACAAGCAATCGCACGCATGCGCTCTCGGTGACTATTTGTGCCAAAATAAGTAGATGGTTTTATCTGTACAAACCAACCAAATCCATAATTTCTCTCTGCTTGTTTTCCATGACCAATCGTTCCTCTTCTTCCATATGGTCATAGCCACACAAATGCAACATACTATGGGCAACTAAAAAACCAAGCTCACGTTCCAAACTATGCCCAAATTCCTTTGCTTGTTCTTCAATCTTATCATAAGAAATCATAATATCTCCCAGTAACAATTCTCCTGTGTCCGGGTGAAATACCATGGGATCTTCTTCTACATGTGAAAAATCTCCCGGCCGTTCATATTCCACATTTGGAAAAGATAATACATCTGTCGGACGATCGATTTGTCTATATTCCTGATTCACTTTTTGTATGGTTTCATTATCCGTTATGGTAATCTCTACCTCAACCTCATAGGGACACTTTTCATAATCCAACACCTGCACAGCTACTTTTTGAATAAGCGTCTCATAATCAAATGGAAATTTTTTATCTGTTTCATTTGTAAATTGAAAAGTCATAACATTTCCTCCGTCATACTATACAAATTGTATCTGAACTTTATTTTGGCTAGGCCAGTTTTTCAAATTGCTGTAAAACCAAATAATATTCCTGCATCGTCAAATCACATTTTGACAAGGCTTCATGTTCTACACGATGCATAAACACCTTATGCACCAATTGTATTTTTTCTTCAAAATCTATATCTTGCGATCGTTGTTCCAACATAGAAACCACACTATCCGCCAACATAACCAAGGCAGCCTCCTTTGAAGTCGGCTTTCCATATGCCAAATTATGTTCTGCGATAACCTCTAAAATCTCATTTGGCAGTCCATACTCTGCTCCTATTTTTATCCCTTGCTCCACATAGTTTGCAGACGGATTAATTTTCCCAACTTCATGATACAAGGCGCCTGAATAAGCAAGGGAAACATTTCCAGCTATCACCTGTGCCCCGGCTTTTGCAAACTCTGCTACGCGGTTACAATGCCAAAACACTGCCTGATTTTTCGTTTTGAACTGTAGATACAATGGATATGCCTCTGTCAAATACTTTTCATAATCCGGCTGTTTCTTTTGTCCCTTATGGAACTGCTCCTGTGTTTCTTCAGCGTAAACCATCTCTGTATCAAAAAAATAAAACAAACCTCTGTCTATAAAAGAAAAATCACCGGTAGCAAAATATCCCTGCAAGAGCCATGCCACCATTACAGCACCCAATAGTGTAACAAAAACAGCAAGCTCTACCCAAAGAAAATGCAAAGCCAGGATACGGAATATCTGAAAATTGACAGTTAATATATACAAGGTGGCATTGGAAAATAACCCAATCAATATAATATATCCTATATTAGAAATTTTTTTCATATAAGGCACCAGCAGACACATACCTACACTCATCAAAAGCATATACGAAAAAGTATTCATATCGCAGTGTAATACCATTCCATAAAGAATGCAAAAAAAGGTTTGATAGATGCATCCAAGATGATAATGCAACAATATACTTAAAATCCATCCTCCCAACATCCAAAAAGCATACCCACTGCCATGGGGTAAAAGGAAGAAGGAAATTCCTGTAAATACAAATGCCATGCCATAACAGATTTGTGCAAATGTATATGCTCTCTTTTTATTTCTTCTTACATTGTACAATCCAGATGCAAATAGCATATGAAAAAAAGAAACCAAAAAGATATATTTAAATGCCTCCAGGGTGCTTATTATGTGAAACTGTCTTAAATGAACAAAAATAAATATGGTAATTCCTACTAATCCAATATAGCAAGCCCTAGTCTTTATTTTTTGAAATCCTCTATTTTTGCTTACTTCCATTGTTTATTTTTTTCACCCTCACTTTCCTATTTGGGTTTTTGCTTTTCTTTTCCTCATAGGCATCATATGCTTTCACAATCTTTTGTACCAAAGGATGACGCACCACATCCTTGCTAGACAAATGGCAAAATCCGATATCATCTATTTTTCCCAACACTTTCATGGCTTCTTCTAAACCTGATTTTGCATCCTTAGGTAAATCTTTTTGCGTCAAATCTCCAGTGACAATTACCTTTGAGCCAAACCCAATACGTGTCAAAAACATTTTCATTTGCGCCGGTGTCGTATTTTGCGCTTCATCTAAAATAATAAAAGAATTATCCAGTGTACGACCACGCATATAAGCCAATGGTGCCACTTCAATCAATCCTTTTTCCATATTCTTCATAAAACTTTCTGCACCCATAATTTGATACAAAGCATCATACAAAGGACGCAAATAAGGATCTACTTTACTTTGTAAATCTCCTGGCAAAAATCCTAATTTTTCTCCTGCTTCTATGGCTGGACGAGTCATAATAATTTTATTAACTTCATCGTTTTTAAATGCGGTAATCGCCATTGCCATTGCTAAATAGGTTTTTCCGGTTCCTGCCGGTCCCACACCAAATACAATCATTTTTTTTCTGATTTGGTCAATATAGTTCTTTTGCCCCAAGGTCTTGGGTTTGATGGGTTTACCTTGTATGGTATGACAAATCAAATCCCCATCTATTTCTACAATGGCATCTTCCTTTTCTTCCATAGAAAGCGCCAATGCATAATTGACATTTTGCTCTGTAATCACATTGCCTCTCTCTGAAAGTGTAATCAAACTCTGCATCACACGTCTCGCCTGCTCAACTTTTCCCTGATTACCAATGACTTTCATTTGTCCATTCCTGGCAACTACAGTTACATTTAACGTTCTTTCTATAACTTTGATATGGCAATCCAGTTGTCCACAAACATTTTGCTCATGTTCCATTGGCACTTCCATCATGATTTCTGTTAAGCTCATCTGTCTGCTTCAACCTCCATTCTTTCGATTTCACTCTTTTATATGCATGCACCACCTGGTGAATGCGTAAATGTACTTGTAATATATAATCATTGCCTTCCTTACGATATAAGGAATGTAAACATTGTATCTGCTGATCTTTCGGCAGATATTTTTTATATACGGCATACTGTTCCAACAATTGTTTTTTCAAAGCGGTATCCGGATAAGCTACTGTTTTATAAGTATACTCCCGATATGTATACCTTCCCACATAAATCGGTAAGACCAATTTATTTTTCAATGAAAATTTATTCACGTTAGCAATTATATCATATTTTTTCATTTTGTGAAAATAATTTAAAGGATTTGTTACATAAAATTTTTTTCCTGCTATACGACAAGTATAAATATTATGTTTTTTTCCTGTATATTTCTTTTTTTGTACGATTTTAGGAGTTCGAAATGTAACTTTTTTATCATATTGCAGTTCTACTTTTCCCTCTGCCCAAACTGGCTTATGCCCCACTATTTGTTCCGAATCATCCTGATAGGTTATGATACCGGCTATTAAAATATCTCCTTTTTTCACACTCTGGCCACTCACTACCTTAGGCACGCCTATTCTGGTAACCATTTTGGTAATCCGGCCATTGCAAGGTGCAATCAAATGTCTTCCACCCTTATGGGTAATTATTTTATTCTGTTTTTTGGTTTCAACAATAGAAATGCTTAACCGGGTGCCTTCTAATTTTGCAGACACCCATGCAATATCTGTATATTTTCTACGGATTTGCTCCTCCAATTTTGCACAGTCAATCCTGTTACAGCATTGCCCTGTGCGAACATTACATTGTTCCAAATACGTCAACAACTGTTCTCGGGTGTGATAGTGTTGTCCTTCAATATGAATCTCCCACACAAACAGGCTTAATCCATATAAAATGCAAATTGCTGACAAAAAGCCCAGATAAATTCCTTTTCTTTTACTTAATCGATTCCAAAAAAACGGAAAGCCAATCTTTTCCTCCACATATGGTATGACTCCCGTTTTTCTTGCAATGATTTTTAAATTCCAAAAATCCTCTAAATAGATATAACCACAAATATCGCCATTCCTTCTATGCAATTTCCAAATATAAATATTTTGCCCTCGGCAAATGTTCAAAAAACGTTCTTGCGAGATCCCCTGTAACTTAATCTTTACATATCCCCGAAACCATCTTCCTATTTTTTCCCACATGTGACCTCTCCTAGCATGAAATATTTTTCTGTTTTTGAACCAAATTCTCCCGCTTTACATATCCAAAGACGTTCCATAGATTACTTGTTGAATTCGGCCGGACACACATACTTCTATATCGCTACAATAAGCCAATTCTAAATTCTTCCCCATAATTTGAAGCAAGCCATCTTTGGTCATCAACTTAACAAAAGTATCCTGATAACCGATTATTCCTTTATAATTTTCAATTCTTACATATTGCATACCATATACATGGATCAAAGCACTATCCGCCAATACGTCCGGTGTAAGCTGCATATAACTGGACATTTCTTCTAATCTACGATTTCGTTCCAAAGAGAAATCCTTCGGTCTCCATTTTTTTCGCATAGGACAAACTCCAAATACCTACTTACTAATACTTATGCAACCGAATGATCATATATACCAGTTTTACGATTACACATGAACCGATCGTTTTTTGCTTCGTCTGAACACAGCGGATACGAAACTGTCATGTATCTTTACAGACCGGAATGAAGTTTTCTATAAAGAAAAAAATACCCCCAGTGTAGTCTACCTACACTGAAGGTATTATAGTAATTAAAATTTACGCTTACGAGCAGCTTCAGATTTCTTCTTACGTCTAACGCTTGGTTTTTCGTAGTGCTCTCTTTTACGAATTTCCTGCTGAATTCCTGCTTTTGCACAGTTTCTTTTGAATCTGCGTAAAGCACTATCTAAAGTCTCGTTGTCTTTTACGATTACATTTGACATAGCCTCACACCTAACCTCCCTCCAGTTGTGTATTGTGCCTATACAACTGTTTGGGTATTTTTTGAATAGCACTATTATGATTATAGCAGAATTTTCATTTCTGTCAAGAGTATTTTTATTTTTTTACTATGTTCTGCCACCCATAATTTTATTGTTTTAACATTTCAAATCCCTGTTGCGGATTTTCTTTCAACAAACGATTGAAATCTGATGTAAATTCTTTTAAATCTTCCTGGGTTTCTTTTGGCAAAGCATCCACATTCACCATACTTACCAATCGAGTCACTCCAACATATAGCCTTGTCTTTACACGACGCATTTTCTTTCTCAATTGCAATTCTCTCAGGCTACATTGTAATGCACTGACATAATCTTCCAAGGCATAATAGTCCTTGGCCATCTCTGCATATGCATGCACCACAAATACATGCATTTCCCCATACACTTTTCTGCTTAAAATACAGGTTTTCTGATGGTATTCTAAAGCCTCTGCATAGTGTTTCATATCTTGTAATTTTGCAGCATACTGTGCATAAAATTCACATTTTTGCTGTACTTTCATTTGTGATTCCGCAATACGTAAAGCCTCATCCAACCAATGTTTAGCCATACGGACATCGCCCTGTTTATTGCATATATCTCCCAACATAAGATAACTATCTACCAATGGAATTTCATCCAATCCATACTTCGTACGCTTCATTTTCAAGCCAGCCTGCACATATTCGATGGCTTTCTTAAATTCGTTAACTTTTGCATATACCTTAGCAATATCACAATATACGTCTACCGTAGAATTCTTACTCAACTTCATAAAGGTATGTAAAGCATCTTCATATTTTTCACTCAGGAAATAAATCTCACCAATTTGATGCTGAATCATACATCTTTTTTCTTCCTGTTCCATTAATTTTTTGCTTAGACTTTGATACATGGTAGACTCTTTTTCTTGCTGTCTACAAATCACAATCTTGCTTCGTGTCTCCTCCAACTGTCTATCCTGTAATTGCAGTGCATGCTGCAACATACCAATGGCAATGCCATATTTTCGATAACGTTTATAAAAGGTGTGACTAATGGCAATCAACATTTTGATACAGCCTACATCTTCCACTCCCATCATCTTCAGCGCATTTTCTGCAATTACCAGCATTGGCTCCAAACGGTAAATAGAAATATCATCATCCATAAAGTCTTTCGCCATATTTTCCATAAAAATACTAGTATTATTCCAGTTTGGATCCAACTCCGTAATGACCATGTCTACCACAATCGGATGGATACATACAATATCCAATTCAATCTGCTTTAACCAGCTACTCCCCAACAACTTTAAAATAGCTGTATGGGTTCCGCGCTTGCCATATTTCACCAATAGTTCTTTAGAAATCCCTGTATATGGAACAAAACATAGGAAACGTAATACACGCTTTTCTTCTTCATCCAATTCTCTCACACGAAAAACCTGCGCAAATATTTTGGTAACCAACTCATAGTCTAATTTTTTCGTATTTACAATATCTTCATTTTTTGTAAAAATTTGAACAAGATCCAATACATCTATCTTTTTTTCATTTAATTGCTTGGCAACCAACTCTACCGCCAATGTATGCCCACGCAATAAATCAATCAATTGTGGAATGCTATCTTCCTCTATTTGATCCTTTGGCAAATAATAATGTTCAAAAATCATTTTGATTTTCTCTTTGTTGCTAACAGGACCTAGACATAACACTGGGACAGATATTCCCCTCTCTTCCCAGGACTTCCTTGTAGTAATCAAAATACGACAGCCCAAATCGAGGAACTCTGCCAAGTAAGGGTCTTGATCACAATTATAATTATCTATGATGATTAAATTTTTTTCTGAAACCGTTTGTTTCAAATAGGCCATTTTTTTCTCAAAATATTCCTCTTCCGGCTCAAAAAACACATCATCCATCATATTTCTATTTAAATTTTCAAGTGGTAATTCCACATCACTAACAACCAGACTTTGTATATTTGTAATACAATTTGCAAAGGTAATGGTTTCGTATTGATCTCTGTATTTTAAGGCAAATTGCGACACCAAGCCGGTTTTACCAATACCACCTATGCCCTGTACCACAACTACTTTATTTCCTTTGTCAAAATAATCCTGCAACTGCTGTATTTCTTCTTCTCTGCCAAAAAAACATTCAGGTCTTTCAGGTAATTTCCACTGCAATCGAACGTCTTTATCCATACTTAATCCCCCATCTCAAGTTATACTGTTTTCTTGTCTATTCGGCATTTTTTATACTGCTAAGTCATTTAAGTGGTCAAATCTAAACGCAATTGCACTTCCTCTTCTGCTTCCTGCTTAAAGTTTTCTAATGCATCCTGACTTAAAATCGGCAATTCATCTAAGGAACCAATTCCAAAACTGCGAAGAAATTGTTCAGAAGTTCCAAATAAGATTGGTCTTCCCGGTGCATCCAAACGTCCCACTTCTTCAACCAATTCGTACTCTACCAATTTATTTACGGCATGGTCTGTTTTTACGCCTCGTATTGCTTCTATTTCTATCTTGGTAATAGGCTGTTTATAAGCAATGATAGATAAAGTTTCCAGAAGCACGTCTGTCAATACATGCTTTTTAGGCACATGGGCAATTCGTACCAAAGTATCGTACATTTCTTCTTTCGTACACATTTGATAGGAACCTGACAACTCCACAATCCGAATACCACGATCTGCTTCTTCATAATGATCCATCATATTACAAATGAGCTTTCGAACTGTCTCTTTATCATGTCCCACTGCTGCTGCCAATCGTTCTAATTCTACTGCCTCCCCCATGGCAAACAAAATTGCTTCAATTTGTGCTTCTATCTCTTTTATTTCCACTTTTTTGCCTCCAAACTATTCCCATTCCGATAAATCTACTTCTTTTCCAGTAAATGCAATTTGTATATCATCAAATAATCCACTCTGCTCCACCTGTATTACACTTACCTTCATTAATTCCAAAACACCTAGGAAAGTAACAATAAGCTCTACCTTACTACTTTGTTTTGTCAACAAACGGCGAAAAGAAAAATGTCCCTTTTCTTTCGCATAATGTTGAATAAAAATCATACGATCTGACAAGGTTACTTCTTCCTTTTTAATTTTTCCAAATTGACTTCGTATCGGATCCTGCTTGTCCACCTGTCTTCACATCACGCTATGAAAAATCTTTTGTAACTTTGCTAGCGTGACATCTGCCATCAATTCTTCCACATTGACTTCTTCTTTATAGTTTTTTATCGCACTTGGAATTGTGGCAGATTTATACAGGACTTTCTCTGCATCTAACTGCTTGTCCTTCAAAGTAAGTGACATGTATTTATACATCTTGTATTCTAGCAATCTCTCTACTAACTCTTGCCTTGGATCTTCTTCCTCTTCTTTCTTCTCATCACGAGGCAATAACATTTTCGATTTTATTTTCACAAGCGTAGCAGCCATCACCAAGAACTCACTCATGACATCCATATCACGATCCTGCATATTTTGAATATATTCCATATATTGTTCTGTAATCAATACAATAGGAATATCATAAATATCAATCTTATTCTTATCAATTAAATACAGAAGTAAATCCAGAGGACCTTCGAACACTTCTAACCGAACTGGAATACCCATAGCTACCTCATTTCTAACCATGTATCCTATTTTCAAAGTGCAATTGCGACACACTTTCTCTTTTCATTTCAGGTTAGATACAGCACTTTCAATCCTGCTGCTCCAACCCCACCGATACATCTTTTTATCTTTTATAATAGGCAAGCAAAATGCTACTCTATTACTATATTCTTCTAAGATTATTCTACCCATAATTCTACATTTTCGCAAGCACTTTTCCATTTTTAACACACAGTAAATGTATTTATATCTCCATTGGTACTGTTATGTATTTATCAATCACAATATAATTTGTGTGCTTTCCCTTTGTACCATGCCCTTTATTCCGCTCTGCCTTGTTGAAAATATATGACAGCTATTTCCGGTTTGTTAAAAAGTCTGAGCGGTATGCTATGCACACCTAAACCTCTAGACAATATCATCGTGGCATTTTTTTCTTGAAACATGCCAAAATCATAGGTTGGGAACAATTCATAGGTCGTAGAAATCAAACCACCTATAAAGGGTAAAATTACAATTCCACCATGTACATGTCCCGCACACACCAAATCAGCCCCCCATTCTGCGTAAACCGGAAAATGTGTAGGATTGTGTGCGAGCAAAATTTCAAAATCTGTCTCTACAGGCCCCACACAATCATCAATAACGTCTTTATACAAGGTGGTATTTTCATAAAATTTACCATAATATTTCTGTTCCAAATCCAAACCTGAAATTCTGACCTGTTCCCCATCCGCTTCCAAACAAACACTTTTATTTGACAAATAAACCACCCCTAAGGCTTCTACCTGTTTCAAATATTCCTGAAATATCCCTGCATACTGATAGGCAATTCGTGTCTCGTGGTTTCCCGGCGCATAATATACCGGACATATTTTAACAAGTGCTTTCAAAAAGATCAGTGCTTCTTTACAGGAATCAGGTTTTCCCTTAAGTACCAAATCACCGGCAATCAAAATCCCCTCTGGCTTTTGTTGGGCAATGGATTGGATTAAAATTTTGTTATGTTTCCCAAAATTTTTACCATGCAAATCAGAAAGCAAAATCCATTTTTTCCCATCTAAAACCTTAGGGATTTTATTATTTTTAAACTGGTAATATTCATAAGTCAAGGCTTTATTATAATAGATACTGCCTACTACTACCAACGCAATTCCAATCACACTTAACACAACTAATATCAACAATACTTTCACTACAAAATAATCCCTTCTTTATTCTACAACACACTTTGCAAGGTAGCATGTAACAATTTCACATCGATTGGTTTCGCCACATGCCCATTCATTCCACTTTCAATAGACTGTTTGGTATCTTCGTCAAAAGCATTTGCAGACAAAGCAATAATCGGAATGGTTCTTGCATCTGCACGTTTAGAGGTACGAATCCTTCTGGTAGCTTCCATACCATTCATAACTGGCATACGAATATCCATCAGGATACAATCAAAGAAATATGGTTCATGGGCACAATATACCTCTAAGGCTTCTTGTCCATTACCTGCCAAGGTAACAATACAATCATCCATTTCTAATAAGGTTTTTGCAATTTCTGCATTTAAATCGTTATCCTCAACCACCAAGATTTGTTTTCCTTCTAGCGACAGATCCAATTCCTGCTCGATTTCATCTGTTATTTCTTCTTCAAAAGTAGGTAAAGTCAAGGTAAATTCAAAGCAAGAGCCTTCGCCTTCCACACTATTTACCTGCAAATTACCGCCCATCAGATGCACTAAATTGCTACTGATTGCCAATCCCAATCCAGTTCCACCATATCTGTTGGCAGTATCTACCTTTTCCTGCTCAAATGCTTCAAATATACGATTCTTATTTTCCTCGCTGATACCAATACCCGTATCTCTAACATAAAATGTAATTGCAATAAAATCCTTTTCACTTACAATCTGACGGGCACCCAAAGTAATCACACCACCCTCAGGCGTAAATTTCAAAGCATTACCCAGCAAATTGATTAAAACCTGATTCAAACGCAATGCATCTCCAATGACATTTGCATTTTCATAATCCACATCAATAACAAATTCCAATTTTTTTTCATCTGCTTGTGGACGAATCAAAACCTCTATTTCCTCTAATATCGTGTCCAGATTCATATGTTCTGTGTTAATTGTCATTTTACCACTTTCAATTCTTGACATATCCAAGATATCGTTAATCAAAGATAACAAATATTTTGTGGATACATCTATTTTATTGAGACATTCTAATACTCTAGACTGATCTTCAATGGTAGTCATGGCAATATTCGTCATACCAATAATCGCATTCATTGGCGTACGAATTTCATGGGACATACGGGACAAAAATTCAGATTTCGCCTTACTTGCAATATCCGCATTTACACGACTGACATGGGTAGAAATAATTTTCGTTACTTCACGAAAAACATGTTTTTCATCACTGGTCCATGCACGTTTTTGCTCCTTGGAAACGAAATCAATCACGCCCTTATACTCACCTTCTTCATACATAGGGCAAAGTAAATTTGACTGTTTGTCTACACCTTGGAAAATAGTGCCAAATCTTCCTTGATAATTGGCAAGGAACTCTGGTGTCAATTCCAAAAAACCATCTTTTTCAAATGCTGACTTCATATGTTTCATCATCTGTGGTTCATCAATATGCGAAACTTGGTTAAACTCCTCTTTTTTATTTTCTTTGTTTCCCCAACGATAATTTACCCGAAAACTTAAATAATCCAAATCCGCTTCTATGACGCGGACTTCTGCTAACTCATATCTTTTTCCCAAACGCGACATCAACACATAAATCGCACTACGCAAATCCTTAGTTTTTTCCAAAATGGCAAAAGCAAAGGAAACAATATCATCTTCATGCACGGGATTTGTATCAATAATTTCTGAAATTTCTCTTTCACTAAATAAATCCTCATCCATCATTTTTTCAATTTTATTTGAAATGTTAATATAGCTTGCTTGTTTTCCTTTTTCATTTTCTTTCAAATAACTAAATGCCAAATGGGCATATTTTAACATTTGCTCATAACTGTTAAATACAATGGTGGAAGCACGTCCGATACTGCAAGAAAGTTTTCTGTCTCGGTTTTCACCCACATATACTTTTTGTACTCTTCGAATAAGCTCCTGTGCTGTTCGCTCAGCCTTTAAACTGTTCGATTTCTTTTGGAATAATATAAATTCATCTCCACCCAGTCGGATACAAATGTCTCCACTATTGGCAATTGCCCGAATCACCTCTGCAACTTCTACCAAAATCGTATCTGCAAACATATATCCATACATATCATTTAATTGTTGAAAATGATCAATCCCAATCAAAAAGAATTCACATTCTTCCTTTTGTGGTTTTGCAGTCAAATATTGTTCAATTAAGATTCGACCACATTCTTCTGTATAGAGTCCTGTTAATTTATCTTTATGACTTTCTTCTAACCGCTTCCATTCCTGTTCTTTTCTTGCTTGAATATTTCGAGTGGTTCCAATTACTTTGATTGGATGATTTTGTTCTAAAATCACACTTCCCTTCAAGGATAGCCACACATATTTCACGTGTCCGTCTTTTTCCTTAATCCGATATCTCGTTTCAAAAGGTTCCGTCTTTTCTCCGTTAAAAAATTTAATAGCCTTCTCAATATCTTGATAGTGGAACATTTCTCCCGTGAGGATTTTGGATTCAAAATTTTCCATTTCCATACGAGATTCTCCTGTCTTTTTACCATTGATAATCGAACCAAAGAAGGTACAGACATCCTGTTCAATATCATATTCAAAAATGGTATCGGAGGAACTTTCCATTGCAATCTGATATCGTTCTCTTTCTTCTTCCAAGACCATTTGCATTTCTGACTGGCGTATCATATCCCGGTAAATCAAACGCAGGACTATTATGGTGATGGCACTTACAATCAAAATGCTACTCAAACGAATGAACAAATAAAATAGATTGATCCACATATAAGCTGGAGAAGCCGACAATTTCCATTCTGTTCCTGGCATTTCCACAACTACTTCTACCGGATCACTGATTTTCGACTCCTGATTGCTATAAATCACATGATTATATTTTCCCTGTGCATTTTTCGATTCTACCTTATAGCAATATCCATTCAAAGCCTTATCCATTTGCTTTGTCATATATTCTAATTTTATACCAATCAAGGCATATCCCCATAACACCTTTTTATTATTCTGATTGATATAAACTGGCTGTAATCCTACAATAACCGGCTCCTGCTCTTCTCCTGCCGAAATAATCCCCGAAATAGCCATTTGCTCCGTTTCTAATGCTTTTTTCGCAGCTTCTCTGGTTTCTTTTCGAACTGCCAAATCTATATTCTGAAGATCCCAATATTTATTAGCCGGATATACTTTTTTAATGGTACCTTCCCTTGCCAAAGCCACAAAAGAAATATCCCTGTACATCTTTTGTATATTTTGAGAAATCAAGAAAAAATCTAACATTTCTCCACCATTTTGTCTAATCATAAAATTAAATACACAAGTAGAATTAAACATACTACACATTTGATATGCTACATCATCTGCACAAGCTTGTGCTGTGTCATGCACTTTTTTTCTTTGTTCCCGCACTTCCAATTGTTCTAATTCCACTAAAACAATAGATGCCACAAACAAAACAATAAGTCCAAGCAATAGCATTCTTCTTCTTTCTTTTGTCTTTTTCATTTTATTTTTCTGCTCATTTTTTTCTGTTGCCACCTGATTCTTTTCCTCTCTTCACTCCAAATTTAAACCTTATTCTAATTATTTTACCTTTTTTATTTATGTAAAGCAATGCTTTATAAATTTTTTTTAAAAAAAGACTCCAAAACACCTTCTGATGTTTCGAAGTCCTTTTTATCGTTTTGTATACACTAAAATACACACATATCACAATTTAGCATTTCTTTTTACTCAAGAGGTCTAAAACGAACAAGTTCTCTTGTTATCCATGCCTGACTGCTACGATACAAAATTGTATCATAATATGCAATCCAGATAAATCTAATTATGCATTTTCTAATAACTTATTTACACTTACTAATTTTACACACAATACGAATAAATCCGCTGCCTGTGCCAATTCTTCCGGTGTAGGCAAAGTAGGTGCAATACGAATATTAGAATCTTTAGGGTCTTTGCCATATGGGAATGTTGCACCTGCACCTGTCATAACAACACCAGCTTCTTTACATTTTGCAACAATTTCCTTTGCACAACCTTCTAATGCTTCAAAAGAAACAAAGTAACCACCGTTTGGATTGGTCCAACTTGCAATTTCTAATCCACCCAATTCTTTCTCCAACACTTGTAAAACAGCTTCGAATTTTGGACGGATAATATCAGCCTGTTTCTTCATATGTGCTGCAACACCCTTAGCATCTTTTAAGAATTTCACATGACGCAACTGGTTAATCTTATCATGTCCAATGGTCTGTACAGTCATCTTTTTCTTAATATCTGCAATATTTGCAGCAGATGAAGCCAATGCAGCCACACCAGAACCAGGGAATGTAATCTTAGAAGTAGATGCAAATTGGTAAACCATATCTGGATTTCCTGCCTTCTCGCATTCTTCTAAAATATTTAAAAGTACATCTTGCTTATCATCATAAATATGATGTACGCAATATGCATTATCCCAGTAAATTCTAAAGTCCTTTGCAGCTGGCTTTAAATTTGCAAATCTACGTACTGTTTCATCTGAATAAGAAACACCTTGTGGATTAGAGTATTTTGGTACACACCAAATACCTTTCACTGCAGCGTCAGTATTTACATATTTTTCTACTAAATCCATGTCTGGACCATCTTCAGACATAGGAATGTTAATCATTTCTATTCCAAATTGTTCTGTAATAGCAAAATGACGATCGTATCCTGGTACTGGACATAAGAATTTAACCTTGTCTAATTTACACCATGGAGTTTCTCCACAAACACCATGAATCATAGATCTTGCAACGGTATCATACATAATATTTAAACTTGAATTTCCATATACAATTACATTTTCAGGCTTTGTCTCCAACACATCTGCCATTAATTGTTTTACTTCTGGAATTCCGTCCAATACACCATAATTTCTACAATCTGTTCCATTTTCTGACTTTAACACAGACTTTTCATCTAGCACACTTAACATTGGCATTGATAAATCCAACTGTGCTGCTGCCGGTTTTCCTCTTGACATATCCAAAGCAAGATTCTTCGCCTTAGCCTCTTCATATGCGCCTTCTAGTTCAGCTTGTAATGCTTTTAACTCTTCTTTGCTCATCTGTGTGTATGCTTTCATAAACATCCTCCTAAGTCTAATTTGCTAATACTTCCAAGTTAACCGCCTTATATTTTATTGTATATATAACTAATTGTCAATATGAAAAGCTAGTTTTTTTTGCTGTTTTTCAATCAATGGCGCAGCAATTTTTCTTGGAATTCTAATAAACATTCGATAAAATAACCCCGGCACAACAATGCTTTTCTTTTTTTCCACCCCATGTATAATTGCCCTTGCGACCTTCTGGGTGGACATAGCAAAAGCATTATCTCTTCTCCCTGCTTTTCTTGAAAATGGCGTATCCATGGCACCAGGACAGACAGACATCACATGTACGCCATGGGGTTTGCATTCATAATACAATGCTTCCGTAAAAGAAGCAACATAGGCCTTGGTTGCATAGTATTGTGCCGTAAAAGGTCCTGGGTGATATGCACCTGTCGAAGCTATATTTACGATGGTACCACTATGTTTTCGTATCATATCATTCGCCACCAAATAAGAAGCCTGATTGACAAAATCAATATTCACCTGCGACATCTCCTGGATTAGTTCCAAGGAACATGCTGTATATGCGCCTACGTATCCAAACCCTGCGTTATTGATCCAAATATCTATGGTATTCCACTTATTGATTACATACTGATAAAACCTTTCTGCAGCATTTTTTTCCAACAAATCCAAACAAAGGGGATTCATCAAACCATAGCCATAATCATCGCTCCATTTTTTTAGCGCAGATAATTTTTTCTCATTTCTCCCCTGTGCTACGACAATCGCACCACCCTTAGCATACATTTTTGCTAAAGTTTCTCCCAAACCACTGGTAGCGCCTGTCACCACAACGATTTTTTCCTTCATGTTATATCCTTTCTGTATCTAACCATGCTAATTCCATTTTTAAATCGCTCATCTGTTATTACATTTATTTTCTTATATTTTTTCTGTTGTATCGTTGCCATTCAACTAACGACCGAGAAAGAATACATTCACAAAACAACCCTTGATATAAAGTGTTGTCCTTCCGCTGACGACCGAGACCAAATATATCCACAATGCAACCCTTGATATATAGTGTTGTCCTTCCGCTGATAACCGAAAAAGAAGACTGTTACGATATATTTGCATATAATTTCATAAGTCGATTTATATAATCTCCATACTTTGCCTTTTTTACATTTTCCTTAGCAACTATTGCAATATGCCCGATTGGCTTTTTTTGGTAATAATATATAATATTACCTATTTTTTGGCCTTTTTTTACTGGTGCTTGTAAATGTTTCTCCAAATGCAATTGTTTTGAAATATGTTCCGGTTTTTCCCCTTGACAACAAATATAAGAGAATTTTTCTACTTGCTCACCCATTACCCAGTCACTCTTTCCTTGTTTCACAGCAATGTCCTGCCTTACTTTTTTTGTGTCTATATACAAATGACATGTCTGAAATCCATAATTCAGTAATTTAGCCGCTTCTTCAAATCTGGCATTGGGTGTGGGTGCCCCCATTACCACAGCAATCAATTCCATGTTATTTCTTTTTGCAGAAGCACTGAGACAAAATTTGGCCTTTGCTGTAGACCCTGTCTTTAAGCCTGTTATCCCTTGATACGTTCGTACCAACTTATTGGTATTGGTTAAACCAAATTCTTTTTCCCCTTTTCTCGTTCTATGCGTAATGGTATCCATCCATGTCGTACTATACTTAGACACTTGGGGATATTGCAACAACAATGCCCGGGACATCAAAGCAATATCATAGGCGCTGGTGTGATGTTGTCCTTCTGACAGTGTATCATCCAATCCGCAACAATTAGAAAATACGGTATGATTCATATGTAGTTTCTGGGCTTTTGCATTCATTTTCTCTACAAACTTTTCTTCATTACCGGAAATATATTCCGCCATCGCTACACAAGCATCATTGGCACTTGCAATAACAATGCATTTTAACAAATCGCCAACCGTCTGTTCTTCCCCTTCTTCCAGGTATACTTGCGAACCGCCCATACTAGCTGCATGTTTACTTATTTGAACTACATCATCTATGTGAATTTTCTTTTCTTGTAATGCGTCAAAAATTAGTAATATCGTCATAATTTTCGTTATACTTGCCGGCATGAGTTCTTGATTTTTATTTTTGTCACAAATAAGCATGCCAGACTTTTTTTCCATCAAAACAAAAGACTGGACATCCACTGAAAATGCGTTACTCTCCTCTTGCTTCTTGCCCAAACTTTCTTCTTGTTTATTTGTTATTGTTTTCCCGCCTTCTATCTGCCTTGCACAGCATGGCATCTGTATAGACAGCATTGTACTGAGCATGCAAGTAATCATTCCATACACGAAGCATACTTTGAATTTTTTGAACCCTTTCACAATCATTTTCCCACCAAAATGCATTTCTTCTTTACACTATATACATTTTGCAATAAATTATGCTTACAATTATTTTTAATAGCATCCAGATCTGTATCAAACACCACAGCCCTTTCAAAAGGAAATTGCCAAAACTTTTATTCAAGTCTCATAGGGCATTGAATGCAGTCAGAGATTGTACCCCCCAACTGCGTAAGGTTTGTTACAACGCTTCACTCAAAGAAAGAAACCATCTTTGATTGAGATAAAAGAGCAGGCAAATTTAATAAACAAAAAGGACTGTCACTTTTAGAAGTAGTGATAGGAACTACATTCGAAATATGTGCCCCCCTATCACTACCTATCTTGTTGTAACAATCCTCTTTTCCTATTTTTATGTTCTATAAATAATCTTATCGACTCATCATTGTTACGGAATGAAATAGCCTTATTTCTTCTTTTGATGATATGCCAACAAACCAGATACTGTTTTGGAATCTTGAATTTTTCCTTCTAGAATCATTTGAATCAATTCTTCTAAACTATAGGTGCAAATCTCCACAAATTCATCTTCGTCCAAATTTTGCAATTCTTTTTCTCCAACCCGTCCACAATAAATACCTATTTTTTCATTGCAAAAAGCCACAGTTGTATATACATCCAGCAAATGTTCACAGCTTTTCACATGATAACCGGTTTCCTCTGTTAGTTCTCTTACAGCTGCTGTCTGAAAATCTTCCCCGGGATTTATTCCTCCCGCTGGTATTTCCAAAGTATATCTTTCTAACGCATTGCGATATTGCTTTACCATTACAATCTGATTTGTTTCCGTCTCTGCTACAAAAGCTGCCGCACCTTTATGTCCAATAAAATCCCAATCTGCCGTATTTCCATTTGGCAATTCCATCTGATCTGTATAGACATCTATAATTTGCCCAGCATGTACCAATGTTCTACTCAATCGTTTATATTCCATGAAACTCCCTTACTTTCCAAAAGATACAGATTTTTCAAAACAAGCATCTGCCGCCTTAATAATTGCGGAACGAAATCCTGCATCCTCTAACGCAGAAACTGCAGCAATTGTTGTTCCTCCTGGCGAACATACTTGATCTTTTAATTTTCCAGGATGTTCCTTGGTTTCCAAAACCATTTTTGCAGAACCTAAAACAGTTTGTGCCGCAAACACATACGCTTTGTCTCTTGGTATTCCATATTTTACCGCACTGTCTGCCAAAGCCTCAATAAACATATAGACGTAAGCAGGCGAGCTACCACTGGCACATACCACTGCATTCATAAGTGCTTCATTTACCACTTCAAACTTTCCAAAAGAAGAAAAGAAACGTTCAACCATTTCCTTTTCTTCTTCCGTAAAGGAATCATCAGAAAAACAAATACCACTCATACCTTCATTAACCAAAGCAGGTGTGTTTGGCATAGCACGTACAACCTTAATATTCTGACCTAAATATTCTTTATAATGTGCAATTGCAATACCAGGTGCAATAGAAATGATCACTTGAGATTCATTTACAACCCCTTTTAATTCTTCCAATACGCCATCTAAAAATTGAGGTTTCACTGCTAATACAATGTATTTCACTGTCTTTGCTAATGTAATATTATCTTCTGTACATAAAATACCTGTCTCGTTTTGAATTTCTTCTAAACGAGCATGATTCACATCTGTGTAGGTCAACATACCAGCTTCCATCACACCAGAAGCTCCCTTCAACATTGCAAATCCCATATTACCAGCACCAATAAATCCTAACTTTTCCATAATTTCTTTACCTCACTTCTAAAAAGATAGCCAAAGTCACATGAACTTTGGCTATCATCATTCTTTATTCATCATAGTTCCATGCATTTTGCATGACATCTATAACAAGATCACAATCTAAATGTAATAAATATACGTTCCTACTTCGCATAATCTGTCACGCGAGACTCACGTATTACATTTACTTTAATTTGACCCGGATATTCCATTTCCTCTTCAATCTGTTTAGAAATACCTCTAGCAAGCAATACCATATCTTCATCACTAACTTGATCTGGCACAACCATAATACGTACTTCTCTACCAGCCTGAATAGCAAATGATTTATCAACACCCTCAAAGCCGTTTGTAATATCTTCTAACTGTTTTAATCTGTTTGTATAAGTTTCCAACGTTTCTCTTCGAGCACCTGGTCTCGCCGCTGAAATAGCATCTGCTGCTTGTACAATGCACGCAATCAAGCTTTGTGGTTCTACATCTCCATGATGTGCTTCCACTGCATTTATGATTAGTGGTGCCTCTTTGTACTTACGACATAAATTTGCACCTAATTCAATATGAGAGCCTTCCATTTCTCGATCTACAGCCTTACCAATGTCATGTAAGAGACCAGCTCTTTTAGCCATTCTAACGTCTAGACCAATTTCTCCAGCCAATAAACCAGATAAATGCGCAACCTCAATGGAGTGCTTCAAAGCATTCTGACCAAAACTTGTACGGAATTTTAACTTACCAAGAAGTTTAATCAATTCCATATGAATACTATGCACACCAACCTCTAAAGTTGCTGCCTCTCCTTCTTCTTTCATCATAACTTCTACTTCACGTTGTGCTTTTTCTACCATTTCTTCAATTCTTGCTGGATGAATTCTTCCATCAACAATTAATTTTTCCAAAGCAATTCTAGCCACTTCTCTTCTCACAGGATCAAATCCAGACAAAATAACAGCTTCCGGTGTATCATCAATAATCAAATCTACCCCAGTTAATGTTTCTAATGTACGAATATTTCTTCCTTCTCGACCAATAATGCGACCTTTCATTTCATCATTTGGTAATTGCACCACGGAAATTGTAGTCTCTGAAACATGATCCACCGCACATTTTTGAATTGCAGTTACAACATAATCCTTTGCTTTCTTATCTGCTTCTTCTTTTGCACGATTTTCCATCTCTTTGATCATAACAGCAGTTTCATGTTTTACTTCTTCTTCAACAGTTTTCAAAAGATATTCTTTTGCTTCTTCGGAGGTCAATCCAGAAATCTTCTCCAACTCTTGCAACTGTTTGTTGTGCAATGTAAGGGTTTCTTCCCTGATTCTTTCAATCTCAGCTTCCTTACTGTTGAGTTTCGATTCCTTCTTTTCAAGTGCTTCCGTCTTTCGATCTAAATTTTCTTCTTTACTCAAAACACGTTTTTCGTAGCGTTGCACTTCTGCTCTTCTTTCTTTTACTTCTCTGTCAACTTCGTTTTTTGTTTTTAATGCAGCCTCTTGCGCTTCAATCTTAGCTTCCTTTTTCAAAGTTACAGCTTCTTTAATGGCTGCATCCTTAATTTCACGCGCTCTTTCCTCTGCACTTCCTACTTTAGCTTCATAATTCTTAATTCTATTAGATATCGCTAATTTCCAAGTAGCAAAAACGGCGACGACGAGTATAACAAGAAAAACAACAAAAGCAATAATTAGCTTTGCGTCCACACTCGAACACCTCCCTATTCAATTTTCTTTACTGTGCATACTACACAATATATAAATTTTATCCTTTTTTGACACAAAAGTCAAGCTAAATGCAAGAGGAGTTCTTGAGTTTTCAATTTTTTTTACAATTAGCATTCTTTAGAAAACTCATATTTAACAGTAACTTGCTCCTGCAATACTTCTTTTGCTTTTTGAAAAGAAAAACCCTTTCTACAAACAGAAGCCAAAATACGCTGCTGTTCCTTAAAACCAATCGTGCTCCTACCTTTCACTTTCTTTTTTATTTCTTTTCTTAAAGGAACCTCATCCATATTGTCTTCTTTTTCCAACAATTCCATCCATTCTTTTGGAATACCTTTTTGTTTTAATCTCATTTCCATCCATCTTTTACTTTTTGTATTTTTGTATGCCAACAAAAAATTCTCCACATATCTTTGGTCATC
The DNA here is from genome assembly GCA_017393285.1 of Lachnospiraceae bacterium. Classification (GTDB taxonomy): domain Bacteria; phylum Bacillota; class Clostridia; order Lachnospirales; family Lachnospiraceae; genus CAG-411. Next base: position 4,221 of record JAFORL010000158.1, on the reverse strand, counting down.
AATATATGCATATTGGTAAAGATAATCTATTACCTGATCAATGATAGGATCAATATACTTTTGTCTTTTTAATTTTGTCCGTAACTCAAGTTCTGTACAATCACCGTATTGTAAATAAGCAAATGCCTTTCTTTTGCATTTTTCCAATACCGTTTCTTTCATAATTTTGTCATATTGCAGCTGCGTCAGATTATTTCCTTTTTGAATTTTCCAAAAATATAATTCTTTCCAACTTAGCCAAAATGCAAATTCCATATTCAAATAGACCAAATATTTATATTTCCCATACTTAACTATATCTGTTACTTCCATTATCTTGCACCTTTTCCTTTGTAAACAACCTGTGATTCGAAGCCATCGGGCTTCCTGCTTTCCTAACCTAGGATCTCCACAAGCGTTAATTTGTGCAGTCCCTGCCCTATGTATGATTGCATTCATGCTATTTGTATCAGTCACACAAACAAAACATCGTTTTTAAATTATGTAGACTAAGATTCTAACAGTTTTATTTAAGAGAATCCGCTTACATTACGCCCCCATAAGCAAATCAGGAGCAATACACTCTGCTCCTGATTCAACCTTATTCTTCATCTAATAATTCTTCTGTATCATTTTCTTCTTGCGGAATTGTTTCCAAAGAGAAACGCTCTCTCACTTTCTTCTCTATTTCGTCAAATACAGCTGGATTTTCCTTTAAATATGCTTTCGCATTTTCTCTACCTTGTCCTATTTTGGTTCCTTCATAGGCATACCAAGCGCCACTCTTACTTACAACGCCCTCACTAGCAGCTAAATCTAATACATCACCTGTTCTTGAGATTCCCTCTCCAAACATAATATCAAATTCTGCTTCTTTGAAAGGAGGTGCGATTTTATTTTTAACAATACGTATTCTGGTTCTATTACCAATTGCCTCTCCGTTTTGCTTTAACGTTTCAATTCTTCTTACGTCCATACGAATGGATGAGTAGAACTTCAAAGCGCGACCACCTGTAGTAGTCTCTGGATTACCAAACATAACACCAACTTTTTCACGTAACTGGTTAATAAATATTACAATACAATTAGACTTACTAATTACCGCTGTTAATTTTCTCAAGGCTTGTGACATTAATCTAGCTTGTAAGCCCACATGAGAATCTCCCATATCACCATCAATTTCTGCTTTTGGAACCAAAGCAGCAACTGAATCCACAATCAAAATATCCACAGCACCAGAACGCACCATGGTTTCTGTGATTTCTAATGCCTGTTCTCCGTTATCTGGTTGAGAAATATATAAATTCTCAATATCCACTCCAATATTACTTGCATAGGCAGGATCCAAGGCATGCTCTGCATCAATAAAGCCTGCAATACCGCCAGCCTTTTGCACCTCAGCAACCATATGCAAAGCAACCGTTGTCTTACCACTTGACTCAGGACCATAAATTTCTATAATACGTCCTTTTGGAACGCCACCCATTCCTAATGCCAAGTCTAAACTTAAAGACCCTGTAGGCACTGTTTCTATCTGCATATGTGCGCCTTTATCACCTAATTTCATAACAGAACCTTTTCCAAATTGCTTTTCAATTTGAGATAAGGCAGCTTCTAACGCTTTCATTTTATTTGTATTCTTCTCCATCTTGTTCTCTCCTTTACCACGAACATTTGTTCTATATAAGAATAATATATCTTTTCTAAAAAGTCAAGTAGATTTTTTTACCTGTTCAGCCGAGCAGAAAAATGAATCCCTAATAACCGTGACTGCTTGCAGGCTAAGGATTTTTTTGTATGTATTTTTCTATTGGGCAGATTCCCATAATGAACAAAGTGTCCAGCTTTTTTCATTTTGTTTATCTGACACCTTATGCGTGTTCTCTGCTAAACTATGGCTACCTTTTTACTTTAAAACCAGTTTAACTGACACTTTATCCATGTTCTTGGCTAAACTGCTTCTACTAGACAAGCTACTTTTTATTCTTTTTGCATATCAAGACGGCTTTATTTTAGCAACACTTTTATCCCATTGTAAATGACTTTTTTATAATTTTTTTCTAAATTTTATAATAATTAATTTAGAATAAAATGTCACACCCTGTAACACTGCCTTTATCCAACAAGTATATCATCATTTTTCTTGAGCAAAGCAGGTACAACAGTATAGGAAAGGGAATTGCTTCACTGCAATGCAGATCCTAGGATTGCGTTTTATGTAATAGGAAATTGCATCGCAATTTCCTATTACATAAATAAAGGCTGCATACCAAGCACCAAGAAAGTGCATGATATGCAGCCTGTTTTGTAATTTGGAAATTCTAAAAGGACTTGCCCCTTGGCATACGACTTTACCTTTTCCAGATAAACTGGTATTTATAGAAAAAATACGCCATACGTCATCTACTTGGTGAACTACCCATTGTCTGAAGCCAATGGGCTTCCTGCTTCGCCGACCTCGTAACCTACTATCTCCCCAGTTATAAAGTGAGACAATGAATTAATTGTACATACTCTTAGGTTCTTCCATTCTAGGTCTATAACCTTTTTCTTCCAAGGCATTTATAATTTCATTTTTATGATCATGTCCAAATGCTTCCATTGTTATTTTTAATTCCACTGCACTATTTCTGTTAATGCTGACAAACTGATTGTGATCCAAACGAATTACATTTCCTTGGTGTTCTGCAATTATATTTGCCACATTTACTAATTCTCCCGGACGATCTGGTAAACGTACAGAAATAGTAAATACACGTCCTCTTTGAATCAATCCATGTTGTACGACAGAAGAAATCGTAATTACATCCATATTTCCTCCACTCAACACAGAAACTACTTTCTTTCCTTTGCAATCCAAATGATTTAAGGCAGCCACAGTAAGCAAACCTGAATTTTCAACAACCATTTTATGATTTTCCATCATATCCAAAAAGGCTACAATTAACTCATGATCATCAATGGTAATGATATCATCGATATTTTTTTGTAAATATGGGAAAATAGTCTTTCCTGGTGTCTTTACCGCAGTACCATCTGCAATTGTGTCTACATTAGGTAAAGAAACTACCTTACCTTGCTTCAAGGATTCTTGTAAACAACTAGCTCCAGCTGGTTCTACACCGATTACTTTTACATTAGGATTAAGCATTTTTGCTAAAGTGGATACACCAGTCGCTAGTCCGCCACCACCAACCGGTACCAAAATAATATCTACTGTTGGCAAATCTTTAAATATTTCCATCGCAATGGTACCTTGACCAGTTGCAACCTGTTCATCATCAAATGGGTGAATGAAGGTTCCCCCTGTTTCTTCTGCTATTTTCAAAGCATGTGCACAAGCATCATCATACACATTTCCATGAAGCACCACATCTGCACCATATGCTTTTGTACGATTTACCTTAATCAAAGGAGTCGTTGTAGGCATAACAATTGTCGCCTTACATCCATATAATTTTGCTGCATAAGCTACTCCTTGTGCGTGATTACCAGCAGAAGCTGTAATTAAGCCTTTTTCTCGATCTGCCTTTGAAAGTGTGCTAATCTTATAATAAGCACCACGCACCTTATATGCACCTGTATATTGCATATTTTCCGGTTTCAAGTACACTTTGTTTCCAGATGTAGCAGAGAAATATTCGCTATATTGTAATTTGGTACGATTAATAACCTTCTTAACCACATCCGAAGCCTCTTCGAACTTTTCTAATGTCAACATCGTAGATTACCTCTTTTCTTTTTTGTATGTTCACATACAATTTTGGTATACAACTCTTTTTGTTACTATTCTAGCACTATTATTAGGGGCTTTCAAGTATAACTTCTTGAAAATCCCATACACATAGAAAAACCTCTCACCAAATACCACTTGCATCACCACAGTCTATGAAAGGGATTTGCTTATTAGCCTACACACTCATACAGGTCTGGTTTTCACGTATTCAAGCAGAATTGCATGCCAGCATGCATTCTGTTGACTACGGAAAACACTTTATTACTTTAAAAGCAGCTGTTAACACAACTGTCCGTATTCGCAATCTACACCGTGTTTGAAAGTGAATTGCTCTGCAGCTTTGCTACTCTCGCAATTCCTGACCTTGTATTCGTGTTCCGGCTTATTAGCCTACACACTCATACAGGTCTGGTTTTCACGTATTCAAGCAGAATTGCATGCCAGCATGCATTCTGTTGACTACGGAAAACACTTTCAAAGTAATTAATTGAATTTTAACTTTACTT
>JAFORL010000004.1 GCA_017393285.1 Lachnospiraceae bacterium | reverse complement strand
TTTTTTATGTAATAGGAAATTACGATGCAATTTCCTATTACATAAAAAACGCTCCGCGAGGATGCGCAGACCGCGGAGATGGAGTTAATTGCTGCGCAATACCGCGGTCGCGCTAGAGTTTTGCAAGCAAAACTCTTTGTTTTGAAAATAAAGTCCATTTTTATTTATGATATTGTCCTAATCTGACAGATGTGTTAAATTTGAAATTAAACAAGAAGCTAACCGAAAAGGTCAGATTCCATAATGTATAAAGAAAGGTGAGAAAAAATGTTAGATATTAAGTTATTAAGAAGTGATTTTGAGGGAGTAGAAAAGGCACTTTCTACAAGAAATGAAGAATTTGATTTGAGTAAATTTAAAGATTTGGATGAAAAAAGACGTGCATTGTTAGGAGAGGTTGAAGCCTTAAAGAGTGAGCAAAATAAGGCTTCAAAGCAAGTTCCTATTATGAAAAAAGAAGGAAAAGATACGACTGCATTGTTTGATGAAATGAAGAAATTGTCAGATAAAATCAAAGAGTTAGATGCACAAGTGAGAGAAGTGGATGAAGAATTAGATGCTTGGATGCTTACAATCCCTAATATTCCACATCCATCTGTTCCAGAAGGTAAGAGTGATGAAGAAAATGTACAGATTCGTACATTTGGTGAACCTACAAAATTTGATTTTGAGCCAAAAGCACATTGGGATTTAGGAAAAGATTTAGATATTTTGGATCCTGAAATGGGTGCAAAGACAACTGGTGCTCGTTTTACATTTTATAAGGGTGCTGGTGCAAAGTTAGAGCGTGCTATTATGAATTTCTTCTTAGATGTACATGAAAAACAAGGATATGAAGAAGTATTTCCACCATTTATGGTAAGTAGAGAAAGTATGACCGGTACAGGTCAATTGCCTAAATTCGAGGAAGATGCATATAAAGTAACAGGTGATGGAAAGGAATATTTTTTGGTACCAACAGCAGAAGTACCAGTTACCAATATGTATCGTGATACCATTTTAGATGGTACAAAATTACCAATCAAACATTGTGCATATACTGCATGTTTCCGTGCAGAAGCTGGTTCTGCAGGTAGAGATACCAGAGGTTTGATCCGTCAACATCAGTTCAACAAAGTAGAGTTGGTTGAGTTTTCAAGACCGGAAGATTCATACGCAGAATTAGAGCGATTGACAAATGATGCAGAGGAAGTATTACAAATTTTAGGTTTGCCATATCGTGTGGTTAAGATTTGTATGGGAGATTTAGGATTTACAGCTGCTATGAAATATGATATTGAAGTATGGATGCCTTCTTATGGTAGATATGTAGAAATTTCAAGCTGTTCTAATTTTGAAGCATTCCAAGCTAGACGTGCAAATATCAAGTTCAAAGATAGTGCAAAAGATAAGGCACAATTCATTCATACATTAAATGGTAGTGGTGTAGCAATTGGTCGTACAACAGCCGCTATTTTAGAAAACTTCCAACAAGCAGATGGTACGATTGTAATTCCAGAAGCTTTGCGTAAATATATGAATGGTAAAGAAATTATCAATGGAAGATAATAAAGCCTCCCTATGCTTTTTTAGAGGAAGGAATATTCTTCAGTTGACATAAAAAGAGAATGTAGAAAACGGTATGAGGCTCATTCATCCATTTCTACATTCTCTTTTCACTTTTAAAATATGTTTCATAGACCACAAAATGTAGCTAACTATGTTTGCATTTTGAAATTACGAGGCTGTATAGTAGCCAAGCAAAACTGTAAGTTTACATACTGATTAATCGATAAATACCATATAGACATAGTAAATGCAAAGGGTAAAAGCAATAAAAGAAATAGCGATAGGAATTTCCTTTTTTCCCATTGTAGCCGATTAAAAATATGCCAGATAAAATTGCCATAGGTTCCCAACTGAAAAAATATAGCAACACCCATAAGATATGGAAAGGTTTTTGCAGCGTTCGAAAGTAATAAAATAACAGAATTGCCAATACACCTAAGGCATGATAGTCTGTGTGCGCCAAGTATGCAAAGAGCATACAAAATACAGCACTGCTTATGCGTAAGAGTGGTTTGGACTTCCAATATTCCTGTAAACACATAGCGATAAAACCAATATAAAGGGTAAAAAATACATTTTGACTAGAGAGGTTAAAAAGACTATGTGAAAATGCCAAATCAAAAGGAATCTCGGAGAGGAGAGCAAAAAGAACCAATCTCTTGAGATAGCGCATTCGACTTTTGGTATAAAAAAAGCCTTCTACCAATAAAAAACAAAAAATTGGAAAGGCAATACGTCCAATACTTCTCAATATACAGTCCAAATATATCAATTGTTGGCGTGTAATGATAAAATTGCCAAAGGTAAAGGTATTTGGTTGGATAGAATGATACAACAGTTGCTCAACAATAGCAGCACCAATATGATCAATAGTCATAGTAATAATCGCGATATATTTTAGTAGGCTACCAGATAAGCCGTTATGCAATAATCCATTTCCAACTGTAAAGGAGTTGGAGGGATTATTTGCGTTCGGGGGATTTTTTATCCCCTTGATTATGCTAAAGGTATAGGTGTTTTTTTTCATTTTTGCTTTTTTCTCCTATTGTAATCAAAATTTTGATTGTAGTTTACCTATATCATACCATATTTCACTCGCAATAGCCATGTATTTGTAATTTATTACAGGTAGACTAGGTAACACAAAAATACCAGCAATAAATAGTTTGTAATCATTATGTTATGTGTAATTCATTACAGGCAAATTTGGTAACGGTTTGTTCATGTCTGTAACTTTATAAGGGAGATAATTCGTCGCGAATGAAACAGACATGACTGCTTCGAAGTTACCACAACATATGAAGGTGAATTGCTTAGTAGCTCTGTTGTTTTTACTATTTTAAATCAGTATCTGCTTCTAAAAGAACTACTTGCGCATACTGGTCATGTTTGTGAATGATAAACAGGTAAATTTTTTTGGGGGAATGAAGGTAGAAATGAAGATAAAAATGCAGGTTTGAATCAATCTTAAGAAAATCTTAGGATTTTGTTAGTGTGTTTAGTAAGATTTATAGAATATGATTAGAAAAGAACAAAGGAAATGCGTAAAGCAGTGGAAACAGAACAGTGGCTGGCTGAACTCTAATATGGAGACTGACGGTTTCGATTGTTAGATGCAATTCTTTTTGGAAGGAGGATATTATGTATCGTGTATTGATATGTGAAGACGAAAAATCTATTGCAGATGCGATAGAAATATATTTACAAAATGAAGGTTATGCAGTTAGTCGGGCGGAAAACGGAATAGAAGCATTGGAAGTTCTCAAAAAGGAAGAAATTCATTTGATTTTAATGGATATTATGATGCCTAAAATGGACGGAATTAAGGCAACCATGAAAATACGAGAGGAAAGAAATATTCCAATTATTATTCTATCTGCCAAAGGCGAGGATTATGATAAGGTGTTAGGTTTGAATGTAGGTGCAGATGATTATGTGACAAAACCATTTAATCCTTTAGAATTGATTGCACGCGTAAAAAGTCAGCTTCGTCGATACACCCAGTTTGGAAGTATGGAAAATCAAAACACAGAAAATGTATTGCGAACCGGCGGAATGGAGATTTATATGGATACCCATCAGGTATTTGTGGATGGAGAAGAAAAGAAGCTAACACCAGTAGAATTTGGTATTCTTTCTTTTTTGGCACAAAGTGCAGGTCGAGTCTATTCTATTTCACAAATTTATGAACATGTGTGGAATGAACCATTTGTAAATGCAGAAAATACGGTATCGGTACATATACGTAGAATCCGGGAAAAAATAGAAATTAATGCAAAAGAACCAAAATATGTAAAGGTGGTGTGGGGCGTTGGATACAAAGTGGAAAAAATTTAGCCGCAGTATTGGCGTACGCGTAGTAGTAAATATGTTATTGATTGTCTGTATGATTACAGTGATGTTGCTGATGATTCTGAATAATCAAATCAATGAGAAAAGAGCTGAAATATGGAAATATTCAGAAGAGAAATTATATGGAAATAAAACGTTACAAAAAAAGCTGAAACTGGAAGTAAAAGATATTGTGGAACAAGTATTAAATGCAGAATTGGTGGGAAATGCTGAAAAGAAAAAAATTGGACAGAATGTAGATTTAGCATTTCTTGTAAAATGGATTGATGATGAAACAGGAAAGTGTCATGTAGCAGAAAAAGACTATAAAATGGTAGAAAATCAATCACAAAGAGATGAAACAATGTATTTGCAATACAAGGGCATGAAAGGTGCCAATGCTTATACGAAGAACTGGGTAAATTCATATCAGGGAAAAGAAATAGAATTTTCTTGGTTTAAAATTAACAACATACTGAATAATATTTGTCAGGGCAATAAGGAATATTCAGCACTTGTGGCAAAACATATGGTGGAGCATTTGGAACAATACAAAAATACCATCAAAAACAATATGCTGACTGCAGCAATGCAAATGAATGAGAATGTTTTCCATCCAATCTCTGATGAGGTATATTATAGTTTATATGGCAATCATGCATATAAAGAAACGAATTGGTATGAAGAATACTGTGCGAATAGTGAAGATGCTGGATCATTTGGAATATATGACTATGATACCGGATGTATGTATACTTGTTATGGAGATTGTAGGTATGAGGATGAATACTATGATAGTTCCAATAGTGAATGGAAAATGTTCAGAGATGAAGATTTTGATGTAATTGAATCACATCATACTTCTAAGAAGGACAATGACGAGAAAAATGCCACATATGAATTGACAAAAGAAGACAAAAAGAATATTGAAGAAAATATTGCAAATGCCTTGTTTGCAGGAAGTCAATACAGCGATTATAGTGTGGAGGTGCCAATTTCCGCTTTGTTTGACAATCCAAGGGAATATGAAATTTTTATTGCAGTACAACCAAATGATTTTGCGAAAATGCAGGCTCCTTATGAGAAGATAGAAAAAAAACAGGAGAGCTACAACAAAAAGCAATATATTTTGCAAGAAAAAATGACCTATGCTTTTCTTCCAATCTTTTTATTGGGCATTCTTTGTAGCATTTATTTAAGTTTTGTATGTGGTCGTAGTAGTGCTGACCAAAAAGTGCATACAATTGCCATAGATCATTGGTATACGGAAATTTTAATAGGCGCAGGTTTAGTTGCAGGCTTTTTCACAATCTTCTTCGTTCGTGCCATGAATGATACCTGCAATACTTCAAATTGGTATATCTGTGGAGGGGTATGTATTTTCAGCGCTTACCTTTTATTGCAGTTGTATTATTCCCTTTTAAGAAAATGTAAAGCGAAGATATTCTTGAGAGAGTCCCTGTTTGCCACAATCGTGAAATGGGGGAAACATACCATTGCATTTATGCGTTTGCGAAAAACATTTACCTATATTGTTGTTGGGGTTCCTGTGTTTGTACTATTTAGTGGCATATGCTTATTCGCAGTATTTGATGTCAAGGGGGTTATTTTAGGTGTTCCTGTCTTATGTCTGGGAATTTGGACTTTGCTGGCAATCATAATTTATCGTTACGTGGAAGGGTTAGAAAGATTGCAAAAAGGAATTGAAAAAGTCAGAAACGGAGAAGTGAGCTACAAATTATCCACTACAAGTTCAGAGAACATTATCAATGTAATGGCGCAGGATATTAACGACATTTCGGAAGGATTGGACAATGCTGTGAGTGAAATGGTGAAATCAGAACGTTTAAAGACAGAGTTGATTTCTAATGTATCGCATGATATTAAAACGCCTTTGACCTCTATTATTACCTATGTGGATTTGATGAAAAAAGAAGATATTAAGCCGGATAAGGTAAAAGAATATGTGAAAGTGTTGGATCAAAAATCACAGCGATTAAAAGTTTTGACAGATGATTTATTTGAGGCTGCAAAAGCTACCAGTGGCGCAATGCACATGGATATTACAAAGTTGGATTTGGGTGCATTGGCTAGACAAGCCTTAGGAGAATTTGAGGATAAATTTGAAAAATGTGGCTTGCAGGTTCGTATGGATGTACCTGAGAATCAATATTTTGTTATGGCAGATGGTAGATTGGCATGGAGAATTTTAGAAAATGTATTCGGAAATGTAGCCAAGTATGCAATGCCGGATAGTCGTGTATATGTTGAAGTAGAAGAAGCAGAAGATGGTATCATTTTTATGGTAAAAAATATATCCAAAACAGAATTAAATATCAGTGCGGATGAGTTATTGGAGCGTTTTACCAGAGGGGATAGTTCCAGAAATACAGAAGGTAGCGGATTGGGCTTGAATATAGCGAAAAGTTTGGCGAAATTACAGCATGGAGATTTTTATGTAGAAATTGATGGAGATTTATTCAAGAGTATTTGTAAGTTACCCAAGGAAATAAAATAGTGTAATTTTTGATTTAGTCTGTATAGTTAAGGGCTGTCGCGGTATGGAACACATACCTGTGACAGCCCTATTTTTATGCAAGGAAATACTAGATGCAGGAAAATAGAAAATGAAAGAAACCATTTTAGACAATGCAAGTTTACTGCTACACCTCAACATTCGTAATTCCAAAATAGAGATTTTGAGGCGTGGAAAAATGAAGTTGACAAGAGCCTACTAGTTTCATTATAATAGAATAGGTCTTTGTTTGTAATATTGGCAGGTCTGTATTACAAACCGTAAGATTCATTTGCCCTCATAGTTAAATGGATATAACAAACCCCTCCTAAGGGTTAGTTGCAGGTTCGATTCCTACTGGGGGTGCTTTTTCGCTTTTGCTGTGGGTAGAAGTGTATGGCGAGATTTGAAACATCACTTTCATAGATGGTGGTGACTGCAAAATAGTCCTGTCCGTTTGCTATGCATGATGACACATGGCATTGTTATGACGAAGAAATGAATGGATGAATGAGGGGTTTACAATATGTTTAAAAGAATATGGCAGAGTATGCCACTACGTGTGTTAATGATTTCTGTGGGGGGATTTTTAGTTTTATATTTAGGAATGACGATTTATTTTACCAATCATTATTTCTTTCAAACTACAATCAATGGTGTCAAGGTATCGGGAAAGACGGTAGCACAGGCGGAACAAATGCTACAAGATGAGATACAAAGTTACATTTTGACTTTAAGGGGAAGAAATGATGTCACTACGACGATTGCTGCAAAGGATATTTCTTTGACTTATGTGAAAAATGATGGATTACAGCAAATTTTGCAGGACCAGATGGCATTGTTTTGGATTGCTTCTTTGTTTGATAAGGATACCAGAGAGGTTACGGATTGTACCAATTTTGATGCAGATGCCTTGCAAAAAAAGGTGTTACATTCCCCATTTTTTTCAAAGAATAATAAGAAGCCCAAGAATGCTTATGTAACTTATATGGAGCATCAGGGATATTATGTGGTGAATGAAGAACGTGGCGCAAGAGTGAAAAAGGAAGCCTTGTTGCAGGCAACAAACGATGCAGTTACAGCCTTGCAGGAAACATTATATTTGGATGCTGCAGATTGTTATCAACAACCGAAGTATACGGCTGATTCGTCCGAAATTCAAGCCTTATATGCAAAGGTACAACGTTTGACACAGGCTAAGATTGTTTACCAATTTGGAAAAAAGACGGAAGTAGTAGATGGAGATGTCATAAAAGATTGGATTACTTTAAATCGGAAAAAGGCAACGGGGAAGTTGGATCAAGCTAAGATTCATAAATATGTAAGTGCTTTGGCAAGTAAGTATAATACCAAAGGCGGAAAGCGGATATTTCAGTCATCTACAGGACACAAAGTTGCTGTAAGCGGTGGCGATTATGGCTGGGTACTGGATACAGAAAAAGAAACAAAAGTGCTTACCAAATTGATTTGCAAAGGGAAAGAAAAGACAAAACAGCCGGCATATATTCAAAAAGCAACCTGTTTTGGTAAACATGACTGGGGAAATACTTACGTAGAAGTCAATTTATCCAAACAACATTTATGGTATTATAAAAAAGGAAAACTGGTTATTCAGTCAGATTTTGTTTCGGGAAATGTAAGAAAACATACCGTTACACCTCAAGGTACATATGCAGTCATTTACTTAGAAAGAAATGCAATTTTGGGGGCTCGCTCCAATGCAAGTTATCGAACCCCAGTGGATTATTGGATGCCATTTAATGGTGGAATTGGTTTACACGATGCAAAATGGAGAAGTCGTTTTGGTGGAAATATCTACTTGACCAACGGTTCTCATGGCTGTATTAATCTACCACACGCAGTAGCAGGCAAGATTTTTGAAAATATGCAACGAGGAACACCGGTTATTTGTTATTATGATATACCTGTTTAAGTAACCTTTCAGTAGGAATACAAGAAACATATCATTAGGTTTCTTGATAGGCTGGATCCATTACAAATGAAATGAGTCAAAATTAAAGGAGTTATAGTATATGTATATTGCAGATACTATAACTCTTTTCATTTGAAAGTGCGAGAGCAGCAAAGCAGCGGAGCAATTTAGCAGCGGAGCAATGCACTTTCATATATTGTGGTGACTACAAAGCAGAGATAGATAGAAAGGATTTAGAAAATTGGTAAAGCAGGAAAAATTGTACGAAAAGTTACAGGCATTGCAAGAGAGTGATTGGTATCCTTTTCATATGCCGGGGCATAAGCGAAATCTGGAGAAGCTTCCGAAATGGTTTCCTTATGGTATGGATATTACGGAAATTGAAGGCTTTGACAATTTACATGATGCAGAAGATTTGTTGGCAGATTGCATGAAGGAAATTGCAGATTTTCGTGGCGCAGACCAATCTTTTTTGCTGGTAAATGGCAGCTCCTGTGGATTATTGGCGGGAATTGCCAGTTGTGTCTGGCAGGGAGACGAAATTTTGGTGGCAAGAAATTGTCACAAAGCAGTGTATCATAGCATTTTTGCGAATCAGTTGCAACCCCATTATATTTATCCACAAATGATACCGAACTGGAGCATAAATTGTGGAATTTCTCCCGACGAAATCGAAAAAATGTGCATAACTTACCCTAATATTCGACTTTTGGTTTTGACTTCTCCTACTTATGAAGGGGTGGTTTCTGACATAAAGGCCATTGTATCAGTGGCACACAAATATGGCGTTATCGTTTTGGTGGACCAAGCGCATGGTGCACATTTAGAGATGGGGAGTAAAAACACACCTTCTGCAGTAAGTTGCGGTGCAGATTTGGTAGTGGAAAGTGTCCATAAAACTTTGCCGTCACCTACCCAGACCGCTTTATTGCATGTGCAGGGAAATTTGGTGGATCGTTTTCGGTTACAGCAGTGGCTGGCTATTTATCAGACTTCCAGTCCTTCTTATCCCTTGATGGCAGGGATTGCCTGGTGTATGGACTACTGTAAGGAACATAGGCGGGATTTTTTGCAGTATGAAAAAAATATAGCAGAGTGGAGAAAAAGGATAGAGGATTTACGTTGGATTCGTTTATTTGATCCCCTGAAAGAACCTGCCATGACCGCATGTGCCGGTTATGATTCCGGAAAATTTGTGTTAGGAGTCAGAAATGGTATTTTAACCGGGGTGGAATTGTATCAGCAATTGAGAGAAGACTATCATTTACAGTTGGAGATGGCAGCAGCTACTTACTGTATCGCTATGACCAGTGTTCTGGATCAGGAAGAAGGTTTTGCTCGTCTGTATCAAGCCTTGCAAAATATAGATCAGCATATACAGGCAGAGTGGGAAGGGAAAGGCGATGAGATTTTTCGGGATGCATTGCCGGATTTATATTGGGTTGAGAATCCTACAATGATGTCCATTTACCAGGCAGAACAAAAAGAAGGCATTTGGTGTGACTTAAAAGCTGCCTTGGGGCATACTGCAAAAGGCTATATTTATCTATACCCACCTGGTGTGCCATTGCTTACGCCAGGAGAAGAAATTACAGAGGCACTTTGCAGGCAAATAGAAGAATTACAAAAAGTTGGTTTGCAGGTAAAGGGATTAAAAAATGGAAAGATTTATATTGTGAAGGAAACAGTTATAACAAAAAGAAGAAAGCGCAAGATAGATGAAAGAGGTGACAGCTATGAGTAAGAATAAAATTTTTGTATTGATGGGAAAGAGTGCTACAGGGAAGGATACCCTGTATAAAAAATTATTAGAAGAGGGACAATTACCTATAAAACCTGTGGTCATTTATACCACTCGTCCCATTCGCCAAGGAGAAATAGAAGGAGAGGCATATCATTTTGTAGATGTGGAAACCTATGAAAGATTGAAGGCGGAACAAAAGGTAATTGAGTACAGAGATTATCATACTGTTCATGGCATCTGGAGTTATTTTACGGTGGCAGATGCCCAGTTTACAGATTCCCAAGCTGTGTTGTTAATCAATACCTTAGAAGGTTATACGCAAATCCTGTCTTATTTTGGAAAGGAACGAGTAGTGCCCCTTTATGTCGAGGTGGAGGACGGAGAGCGATTGACTAGAGCCTTGTGTAGAGAAAAATCGCAGAGTGAACCAAAGTATGAGGAGTTATGTCGTAGGTTTTTGGCAGATGCAAAGGATTTTTCGGAAGAAAAATTGGCGGCAGCAGGGATCCAAAAAAGATTTGAAAATTCCAATATGGAAACCTGCCTGAAAGAACTAGAAAATGCCATAAGGGAAGTCTTGAAATTCTAGCCATTATAGCATAAAATAATAGTAAGGGACATGGGTTTGTAGATGACAAGAGGGGGTGAAGAACATGGATTTAAAAGTCAATCAGATGCAACAAATCGCAACGAATATGACAAACAAGACACAGACAGATGTGACAGATGGTTCATTTAAATTTACCCTTGCCAGTCAGATTGAAGAAGCGGATTTACAAGCACAGTTGATGCTGATGATGGAAGATATTGTACAGACCGGAAAACGCTTAGGTAAGAGAATGGATATTCGTGATATGAAGAGTTATCGTGCATTGATCCAAAGTTTTCTGAACGAAGTAGTGAATCGTTCGCATAAGTTTAGCCGAGAGAATTTTTTAGATCGTAGAGGTAGACATCGGGTTTACGGTATTATCAAATTGGTGAATGAAAATTTGGATGCATTGGCGAAGGAGCTCATCAAAGACGAGAAAGATCATATTGCAATCTTAAATAGAATCGATGAAATCAGAGGATTGTTATTAGATATTTTTACATGAGAAATGGGGTGGGCATCATGAAGAATTTTACACAAATTGTAGGACATGATGAAGTAATAGCATATTTACAAAAAGGCATAGAAGAAGAAAAAGTATCTCATGCATATATATTAGCGGGTGAAAAAGGAGCGGGAAAACATTTATTGGCACGTATATTTGCAGCTACCTTGCAATGCGAGAAGGAGAGCATCAATCCTTGTGGTGCATGCCGTTCTTGTTTGCAGGTAGATGGAGGCAACCAGCCGGATATTATTTATGTTACCCATGAAAAAGCCCACTTGGGCGTGGAGGAAATTCGTCAGCAAATCAATGCAGATGTAGCCATTAAGCCATACAGCAGTAAATATAAGATTTATATTATTCCGGACGGAGAGACGATGACGGAGGCTGCACAGAATGCATTGCTCAAAACCATAGAGGAGCCACCGGCTTATGCGGTTTTTATTTTATTGACAGAGAATAGCAACATTTTCCTGCCAACGATTTTGTCTCGTTGTGTGACTTTACAGTTAAAACCCGTAGCACCGGCCTCTATCAAAAGATATTTGATGGAGCAGTGTCAGGTACCGGATTATTTAGCAGAAGTGAGTGCCAGATTTAGTCAGGGAAATGTAGGAAAAGCAAAACGCTATGCTACCAGTGAAGAATTTATGCAGATGAAGCAGGAAACGGTACATGTGTTAAAACATCTGGATGACATGAAAAATTATGAGGTTGTACAGTTTATCAAATCTGTGGCAGAACATAAGAAGGATGTCAATGATTATTTAGATTTGATGCTATTATGGTTTAGAGATGTCTTGATGTTTAAAGTGACACAAGATCCCAATGGTTTGCTTTTTGCAGATGAGATTTCTGCCATTCGAAAACATGCAGAACGCAAGGAATATGAAGGCATTGAAGCAATTGTAAATGCCATTGAAAAGGCAAAGATTCGATTGCGAGCCAATGTTAATTTTGATACAACGATGGAATTGATGGTATTAACCATGAAGGAAAATTAGAAAGGAGGTTCCAGTGGTTACAGTTATTGGAGTCAGATTTCGAAAAGCGGGAAAGATATATTATTTTAATCCTGGAAAATATAAAGTGAAAAAAGGACAGCATGTAATTGTGGAAACAGTTCGTGGTGTGGAGTTTGGTTCTGTGGTATTAGGACCTAAGAAAATAGAAGATGAGCAATTGATGCAGCCTTTGAAGACTGTGATTCGAATTGCCAATGCAAATGATTATAAGATTGAAGAGCAGAATCGAGAAAAAGAAAAGCGTGCTTATAAGATTTGTCAGGAAAAAATTCAAAAACATCAATTGGCAATGAAGTTAGTAGAGACGGAATATACCTTTGATAATAATAAGATTTTATTTTATTTTACAGCAGATGGTCGAATCGATTTTAGAGAGCTGGTTAAGGATTTGGCTGCGGTATTTAAAACACGTATTGAACTGCGTCAAATTGGAGTCAGAGATGAAACAAAGTTATTGGGTGGCATTGGCATTTGCGGTAGACCTTTGTGTTGTAACACCTATTTAACAGAGTTTATTCCTGTTTCTATTAAGATGGCAAAAGAACAGAATTTATCCTTGAATCCAACTAAGATTTCCGGAGTCTGTGGTCGTTTGATGTGTTGCCTGAAAAATGAAGAAGAGGCGTATGAAGAATTAAATAGCAAGTTGCCAAATGTGGGTGATCGTGTGCATACGCCGGAAGGATTCAAAGGTGAGGTATTGAGTGTTAGTGTCTTAAAGCAGATGGTACGTGTTGTGATTACCACAGATAGTGATGAAAAAGAAATCAAGGAATATCATGCCGGAGATTTAAAATTTAAGGCAAGAAGACACAGAGATAAGACACAACTTGATAAAGAATTAAAACAGTTAGAACGTCTGGAGAGACAGGAAAATAGCTCTAACTTAGATTAGTTTGTAACGGATATATGAGACAGGAATTGCACAAATTGCCATCTGTGGAGAATAGCAGGTCACGTGGTTTGTAAAGCAGAAGGTCCTGTGGCGGTATATGATGGGGTAATCTTTATATGCATTACCCCATTTTGTATTTGTCCCTTGTAGTAGTGATAGGAGAAAATTTCTTTATGGAAGAAAGAAAAGAACAATTTTTAAAATCAGGAGAACGATTGGATTCTTTGAATCGAAATGGATATGAAATTATTCAAAATAAAGAAGGATTTTGCTTTGGTATGGATGCAGTTCTGCTTTCTGATTTTGCCAGGGTGAAGGCGGGGGAGACGGTGTTGGACTTGGGTACCGGTACCGGCATCATTCCTATCTTGCTGGAGGCAAAGACAAAGGGAATGCATTTTACAGGACTGGAGATTCAAAAAGCAAGTGTGGACATGGCATCTAGAAGTGTTGTACTGAATCATTTGCAGGAAAAGGTATCCATTGTGGAAGGGGATATCAAAGAAGCGTCTCAGATTTTTGGCAGGGGTGTTTTTTCTGTGGTAACCACCAATCCGCCGTATATGACGGATCAACATGGTTTACAAAATCCAGACTTACCTAAAGCGATTGCCAGACATGAGATTTTATGTAATCTGGAAGATGTGGTAAGAGAAGGGGCAAATGTGTTAAAAACCAATGGCAGATTTTATATGGTACATCGTCCGTTTCGTTTGATTGAAATTGTGGCATGTATGAGAAAGTATCATTTGGAGCCCAAGAGAATGCGGTTTGTTTACCCTTATGTAGACAAAGAACCCAATATGGTTTTGATTGAAGCCATAAAGGGAGCAAAAGCAAGGGTGACCATTGAAAAACCTTTGATTGTTTATACCGCTCCCAATCAATATCATCCGGAAATTTATCAAATATATGGTGATGATTCTGCTGGAGGAGTACTTTGAAAGTGTGAAATAAACTTCATCTCAAACCATGCGCTTGCTACATGGTTTCTGCAGTGCTAAATTGCTGATTTTGGTAATTTGTGTGCATGCCTCGCAGGGTTTACCTTAAAAAAGAAAGGATAGAAAAATGGCTGGAACATTATATTTATGTGCAACACCCATAGGAAATTTAGAAGATATTACGTTTCGGGTATTGCGTACATTGAAAAGTGTGGATTTGATTGCAGCAGAGGACACCAGGAATAGTATTAAATTGCTCAATCATTTTGAAATAAAAGTACCTATGACGAGTTACCATGAGTACAATAAAATAGAAAAGGCAAAAGTATTGGTAGAAAAATTACTGGCAGGAGAAAATATTGCCTTGATTACAGATGCGGGAACACCGGGCATTTCAGATCCAGGGGAAGAATTGGTAAAACAGGCTTATGCAGCAGGTGTGACTGTCACTTCTTTGCCTGGGGCGGCAGCCTGCATTACCGCATTGACTTTATCCGGCTTATCTACCAGAAGATTTACTTTTGAGGCATTTTTGCCTAGTGACAAGAAGGAACGGGGGCAGATTTTAGAAGAATTGAGGCAGGATACCCATACTTTGATTATATATGAGGCACCCCACAGATTGAAAAAAACCTTGCAGGAATTATATACAGTATTAGGCAATCGAAGAATTACTTTGTGTAAAGAGTTAACCAAAAAGCATGAACAGGCTTTTCAGACAACTTTGGAGGAAGCCCTTGCCTATTACGAGCAGGAAGAAGCCAGAGGCGAATTTGTGTTGGTGATAGAAGGCAAGAATCCGGAAGAATTGCTGGAGGAAAGTCGGGCACAATGGGAAAATATGTCTTTGGAAGCGCATATGGATTTGTATTTACAACAGGGAATGCAAAAAAAGGAAGCCATGAAAGCAGTGGCAAAGGACAGGGGGATTTCTAAGAGAGACGTGTATCAAGCCTTGTTATAGGATGAATCAATAAATAAGATAAATGGGAAGGAATCATCTTAGCCAGATTGGGTCCTTCCCATTTTGGTGTAATAGAAAAATGCGATGCAATTATAAAAAGACACTGAGCAAATATTTGTCATGTAATGTAATTCTGTTTTATTTTTGAAATTTTTGTAATTGTTGTCGGACTGTGTTTCCAAGTACAATCGCTAAAATAATTTTAACAAGATCCCCTGGAATAAATGGGATTACACCTGCCATGAGAGCGGCCTTAAAAGCTAAATTTGCCTGATAAGAAAGCCAAAGGGTTCCCAGGGCATAACAAATTGCAGTTCCTAAAACAAATCCCAAGGCTTGTAAATAATAATTCTTTTTAAAGTAGTCTACGAAGATTCCACAGACGAGAGCCATCAATATAAATCCAATTAAATAGCCTCCGGTTGGTCCGAATAATTTTGCAGGGCCACTGGTATAGCCAGAAAATACAGGAATCCCAATGAGTCCAATCAATAAATACAGAATGTAACTTACAGTACCACGTTTCCAACCTAATATGTAAATAGAAAAATAGATGACAAGATTAGTCAGGGAGATTGGCACGGGACTGATGGGAATAGAGAGAGACATTGGTGCCAGAATACAAGTTAATGCGGTAAAAACAGCAATTAATGCCATGGTTCTTGTTTGGATTGCTGGTTTTACATAAGAATTTGTTGTGATTTCGTTCATTGTTATACTCCTTTCAATACTTATGTTCTCTCGGAGTCTTCCTTATACCACAATTTCGGCTATATTTTCCATGGATTTCCTCCATTTCCTCGTCGTACACATCGTGTACGCACTGCGGGAATGTCGTTATCCAAGAAAAATCTATCTCAAAATTCTTGTATAAAAAGACTCCGAGAGAACATACTTGAATATGTAAAATTTTTTGTTCAAATATAGTATAAACACGAAAAAAATAATTGTCAACCTAAAAGAAGAATGAGTTTACAAATATACTTGACTGAACAGAAAAAGAGCCAGTGACTGCTTGCAGGCTAAAGGCGATTTGTGTTTCTATTTCTATTTCTATTTGGGAGACGCCCATCATGAATAAAGTGACCAGCCTTGTTGCTTGCAGGTACTGTTATATAAGAAAATGTGAAGAATAAAAAATATATATAAAAAATGAATACAAAATACATTTTTTGTGATATAATAAGGTGAAGTATATAAAATCTGTATATTCCAAAAGGTTCAGCAAGTGCTTTGTGAGAATATGTTGGAGTTTACAGAGAATAGATGGAGGTAAAATATGAAAAGAAAGAAAATCGTTGCATTAGCAACAGCAGTTGCATTGGTGTGTAGTAGTTTACAAATTGCACCAGTGACCAAGGCAGCAACTACATTAAAGTTAAAAAATGTAAAGTCAAGTAAAAAGACAATGGTGCAAGGAACTACATTTAAAATTAAGACAAATGTAGCGGTAAAGTACTTAAAATTTTCTACTTCAAAATCAAAAGTTGCTACAGTTTCCAAAAAGGGTGTTATTAAGGCAGTAAAGAAGGGAACTTGTTACATTACCGTAACTGCAAAAATAAAGAAAAAGAAAAAAACCAAAAAAAAGATACATATTACAGTAAAGGCAAAAACTAGTACAGTAACGACAACAGCTGAGATTACACCAACAGCAAATGCAAATACACCGACTCAGGTACCTACACCTGTTACACCTGTACCAACACAAACACCAAGTATCACAGGTTCTGCTGTAGCAACAACGCAGCCTACAGATACATCAACAGCGTCGCCAAATACTGAAGAAAATACAAACCAAGGTGGAAACACAGACCAAGGTGGAAACACAGGGCAAGGCGGAAGCACAGACCAGGGTGGAAGCACAAACCAGGGTGGAAGTACAGACCAGGGTGGAAGTACAAACCAGGGTGGAAGTACAAACCAAGGTGGAAGTACAGACCAGGGCGGAAGCACAGAGGCTACAACACCTACAGGTGCTTCTGTTATAACAGCAACCGCTGCTGCAGATTGCATGGTACAAACTATGATTTTTTCTGATACAGGTGTTATCTTAAAGAATGGAGATAAAGAAATCATCAGTCCGGAAGATGCTTCTAATGTTTTGGTAGATGGTACATGTGTTACGATTTCAGCAGTAACAGCTACCAATGCAGCAATTTCTGTTTCTGGTGAATGTAAAAATGGTCAAATTATTGTGGCTGCTGATGCAAAAGCGTATCCACAAGGAGCATTGGAACTCAGCTTAGAGGAATTAAACTTACATTCCGTTACTTCTGCAGCCATCTATGTAAAAAGCATAGGAGACGAGTGCACGCTTTCTGTAAAGAAAGGAACAACAAATATAATTTCTACTGACGATTCTGACTTGCATGCAGCTATTTATGCAGAGAAGGATTTAAAATTAAAAGGAAAAGGCAAATTAAAAGTAGAAAACGAAAAGGGATATGGAATTTATTGTGCCAAGGATTTGAAAATTTATAACGGAACCATCGAAGTGCATGCTTATGAAGAAGCACTTTATGGAAAAAAATCGGTTCGTATTGGTAATGATGATGATGACAGTAATTACAAAACAATTAACATTGTAATAGTGAGCACAAAAGAAAAAGATTCGGCAGTATTAAACGGTAAAAAAATCCAAGTGTATGGAGGAACACTTAATGCCAGTGGTGCTAGTGTAGGAATCAAAGCAGATAAGAGTGTGACTATTAAGGGTGGAGCAATAAGCGTTCACTCAGATGCCAGTGGAATCAAAATTTCAGATAAGGAAGATACCAACTTTTCTATGTATGATGGTACCTTATTTATTGAGACAAAGAAGCATGGTATTGTTGCAGATTATGTAACAATTAAAGGTGTTGGAGAAGCCAAAAAGAATGTCGCATATCCTTTCTATATAGT
>JAFORL010000157.1 GCA_017393285.1 Lachnospiraceae bacterium | reverse complement strand
GCCATTTTTTCTCCTGCTTCCCCTTGGAGTGGTCGCCCAATTACATGTACTTCTACTTTGCTGGCAATTTTTAGACAGCGTTCGCCTATGTAAGGTAAAAATGCATCTTCTTGCAATAAGTTTCTTAAAAATTGATTTGTGACAATACAACCAAAGGCATCGAGTCCTTTTAATACCCTATGTTGCATTTGGGTTCCTTCGTAAGGATATAAATATACAATTGCTTTTAGCGGTACTGCTTCTGATACATAGCAATCTTGCAGAGACACTAAAAATTTATCTTTGTCCTCGTCAATATAAATCAATGAATCAGGTGCATAGCTTTTTTTTAGAACAGCATCTCGGCACAATTTCTGATAGGGAAAGGTAGGATATACGAAAGCCTTCTCTTCGTTTGTTATGACCGCAGCAATATCATCTGCTAAGAAGGAAAAATTTCGTTCCAATAGGTTTGCAGTTAAAGTAGATTTTCCACTGCCACTTTTTCCGCAAATCAATACGGCTTGCCCGTTTTTAGCAACAGCACTACAATGCATAGTAATCCGTTTTCTTTGTAGACAAATCATAGTGAGACCATATCCAAGTAAAAAGCCTTTCATATATTCCGGATTTCCGTTTTCTTTTAGTTGGTAGGTCAATTCTTTCCCGTCTTTCGCTTCAAACATGACCGTTCGATTGTGTAAAAAACTGTAATGCTCTCCAATTTCATATCCGCCATCACCGGTAGCAACAACATGTGCAGGCATGTCTTTCTTTATCATCTTAACCCGGTCTTCACTGCATTGTTCTGGTGTGATTTCTTGCAAATATGGAAAGTCCAAATCGGTTTCTAGGTCTAAACCATAAATTCGATAATACTGCATGTTACTTCAGTCCCCCTCAATATTCAAAAAAGGCGGTTACAGTTCACATGCATCAAACAAGATCGGTAGGTTGTGATCCTCTAACCAATTCCATCTGATCTTTGATGTGCTTCCTGTAATCGCCTCAAAATACTTTAATATATTAGTCCCAATAGGTATCGTTAGATTCTGGCATGATAAGTGCTGCAACAATATAAACCAATAACCCTGTTCCAAAGCATAAAACTATAAGTGCCCAAGCAATGCGTATTAAAGTGGGATCTAAGTCTAGGTATTCAGCGATTCCGCTACAAACACCAGCAAGTTTTTTTTCTCTTCCTTTTGTTAGTCTTTTTTTCATTGTTACCTGTTCTTCCTTTCGTTTGTATACTTCCATGTACTAGTTTCATAAAAATGAGCAAAAAATCTTAGTATCGTTTTGATATTATGATAATATATTTTGTTTTTTATAGCAAGTCCCTTAATATATTTTGCAGTAAAATCAATAACATTTCAGCCACCCTGACGGCATTGCTACAGCCTCTATCATCACTGACATATTACAGCTAAGAAGCAAAATATATGCCAATCTTATAATGATAAATATTTTCGCAATAGGACATCTAAGGCTTCCGGTTTGAATGGTTTTGAAATATGTGCATTCATGCCTGCTTCCATGGAATTTCTCTTGTCATCTTCAAATGCATTGGCAGTCATTGCAATAATTGGAATAGACTTTGCATCTGCCCTGTCCATTGCACGAATTTCTTGTGTGGTTTCCAATCCGTTTTTCTTTGGCATCATAATATCCATAAAAATCAAATCAAAAGTACCTTCTGACGAATTGGTGAAAAGATCTACTGCTTCCACGCCGTTATTCGCCAAGGATATCTTGGCATTTCTTTGCTTCAAAAGATAAATAATTAATTGCTGATTTAGTGGTGTATCTTCTACAATCAGAATATGTTTATTGGATAAATCCGTTATGCCGGTATCTTTTGTTTCCTCCTTTGGTATTGCCGTGTTGACAATATTTGATTTACGAAGGACACGAAATAGGTCTGATTTGAATAATGGTTTGGAACAAAAACTGGAAATTCCAGCAGCTTTTGCTGTTTCTTCTACATCTACCCAATCGTATGCGGATAATAAAATAATCGGCACTTCATTACCAAATTTTTCTCGAATCTTCTTGGTCGTTTCGATTCCATCAATGTTTGGCATTAACATATCCACAATAAAAATCTGAAATGGATCATTTTTTTCTATTGCTTGTTTGGCACGAAGAAGTGCTTCCTGTGTTGAAGTTGTCCAATCCGTTCTAATTTTTAATTGATCCAATAAAAAGACAATGTTTTCTATGGATTCTAGTTCGTCATCAATGACCAATACGCGCAAATCTTGTAAAAAAACATCTGATATCGTATTTTCTTCAATGCTGCTTAGTCTCAATGGCAAGTCAATGATAAATTCTGTACCTTCGCCTAGTTTACTGTTTACAGAAATGACACCGCCCATCATATCTACAATATTTTTGGTGATTGCCATCCCTAATCCAGTACCTTCTACCCTGCTATTTGTCGTATCGATTTCACGCTCAAAAGGTTCAAATATTCTTTGTACAAATTCTTCTGACATACCTTTTCCTGTATCTTTAATTCGAAATTCGAAACAGGCAAATCCCTCTGGTGCATCTTTTTTCTGTCTAATATTGAAAGAAACACTATTGCCGGAAGGAGTAAATTTTAGTGCATTTCCTAAAATATTGATTAATATACGATTTAATTTGATTGCATCAACGATAATCATTTCATTCGTAATCTCAAAGGTATCTACTGTAAAAACAATATTACGATCCTGCATTTGTGGTCGCATAATATTCACTACACTATGAATCAATTCAGATAAGTTTTCTTCTTCTTCCTGTAAAGCCACTTTTCCGCTTTCAATACGACTCATATCCAATACATCGTTAATTAGGTTTAATAAATGTCCACTTGCGTATTGAATCTTATCCAAACAATCTTTCACTTTTTCTTTATCATCGATGGAATTCACTGCAATTCCAGAAAAGCCAATAATAGCATTCATAGGAGTACGAATATCATGAGACATATTGGATAAAAAGATTGTTTTGGCTTTATTTGCCTGTTTGGCATTTAACAATGCTTCCTCCAACATTTCTTTTTGTTTTTGTTCGGCTTCTATCTGTTTTGTTACATCACCAAATGCCACGATAATAGTAGCTTCGGTATGTTGTGAGATTTTCATAGCATAATATCGTATTTCTTCAGAAGTAATCACACGAAAAGTGTTTATATAGGAAGGTACATTTTTTAACTCGTTTACAATATACGTTAGCTTAACTTGTTCTAATAAACGTTCCTGATCATCTTTGTGTACATTGTTTTGTATAAAGTTCTCTATTTCATAATCATAATCAAAACCATTACCTTTTTCGGAGGTGAACTTCTTGTATAATACTCCTGTTTTTCTAATAATTTCAAAAATATGAGAAGAAAGATTGACCAGATAAACATCCGTATATTCTGATGCTAAGGTATGAATAATATCTTGGTTCTTTTTTCGAATGAGCTTTATTTGTTCAGTCATAATCACACATATAAATAACATAACAGAGTATAAAATGACATTAAAAAGCCATGCAACCCATATATCTTGCACAAGAAAAGCATCTGTGAAAAAAATAATCCCAATTAGGTTTGCAAATATGGTAAATGCTCCGTTAACTAAAACCACAGAACTATCGTTATAAGCAATGGTCATAGCGGTAACTAAGAAATAGGCTTCTAGCATACATACAAATCTTCCATCGTGCCCATAGGCAATGGTAACAGCACCCAATATTGGCATAATTGCGCTATAAAAATATTTGGCATATCCTTTTAGTTTTTTTTCTAACAAGCGTACGAGAATGGCAGAAGGCAGCATGAGTAAAACGATACCATCTTGTTGAAAATTCCCGCCTATCAGAATAATGACAAATACCAATGCACAAACAGGTATAGTCATATAGAATAAAAACATAATCAAATTTACTAAACTTTCTTCATTATTTATATGAAAAAATTTCATTAATTTATCCATTGTATTCCCCCTATTTTCTCAATCAATAGACATGACTGCTTACCAGTCACTACAATGCATGAAAGTGAATTGCTCATACAGATGGATTATCAAGTAAATTAGTTCTTCGCAAGCAAGCTTGCAGAAGCTATCTACCGACAATGCTATGAATATAAACATATATATTCAGTATATCGTCTAAAATGAGGCAATACATAATGGTTTCTGTAAAATTTACCATCCAAATTTTGTTTGGATTCGTACAATTTTTTGTACCATGGAATCACCAAATAAAAAAATACAAATGGCTGCACAAATGGCATGTAAAAAGTCATAGGGGGCACCAGAAAGGTATAATAATTTTAAGTTTTCCATATTTACACTTTTTGTGGTTTGATGTACCATTGCTTGAAAAAATAAGGTTCCCAGATTCATAATACCTCCATAAAGAAAAAAAACAGAAAAAAATGTTACCATTGCCATAGTAAAAGGGGTTACCGGTAATTTTTTTCTATTTAAAAGAAAACCTGCAATCCAACCAATCGCGCCATAAAAATATAGGCGCCAACCAATAAAATTTGCACTGTTGAAGCGAAGTAAACACACAATATATGCTATAAGCCAAGCAAATAATACGCAAATGACAGGCAAGATTCCGCCCTCCTGCCATTGCCCTAGAAAATTTTTTTTAGATAGGAATTGAGGATTTGGTTCCCAATTCTTTCTACGTTCAGCCTGATAAAATACCGCACCGGCAACGACACCCAATAATCCCCAGGCAATCATCTGCCAAAGTGTCCAGGCTCCTTGACCGTCAAAAATATTGCAAATAAATCTGCTTAAACAGCCCACTGCAAAACCAGATTTTTTACCTAACGTTAAGCCGGCAATGATTACAATGGCTGTGCCGGCATGTAATGGTAAGGTATGGACACATATTTCATTGCAAACGACGCACAATGCACTTAGCATGGCAACCAATACGAACTGATGTGTACGAATTCTTTTCTTTCTTCTATCCTTCTCCATTTCCATGTCCTTTCTATGATGTCAAGACTATAAAATTTTCTTTTCCTGTCTCATCCTCTCTTCCATTTCTTTTAATAAATCTTCATCAGTCAAACAATCTGGAAAAGAAAGGGAAGCTAGTTTTCTCGTTTGCGTGGTATAAAAACGATTTTCCTTGAAAAAATCTTTTGTTTTCGCTGTTGCAACAAATCTTCCTTGAAATAGTAAACTGCAATATTGGGTATAGTTAGCGCAAAATGAAATATCATGAGAAACAATAATAATGGTTTTTCCTATTTCTTGACAAGCTTGTAAAAGTTTTGCTAATTCTTTTTTTCCCAGTGCATCTAATCCTTTTGTGGGCTCGTCAAGGCAAATGAGATCTGCCTCCATCAATAGTAGTTTACCAAATGCCAACTTTTGTGCCTGTCCGCCACTTAAATCCATAGGATTACTCTGACTTTGTTCTTCCAGGTGTAATATTTTTAATATTTTTTTCACTTGGCTAAGTTGTTCTGGCAGTTGTTGGTTATCTTTATTTTGACAGCTAGTTTGGTGGAATATAGAATTCCCTTGTTTTTTTCTATTGTATAAAAATACTTCCATCAACTCTTCTTCCACTGTCAGCTCAGTAAACATCAGCTTAGGATTTTGTGGAAGGTAAACACAAGTTCCGTTGCTCCGTATTTTGCCATGTTGCGGTTTGTAAATGCCGGAAAATAATTTTAACAGGGTAGATTTGCCCGCTCCATTTCCACCTAAAATGCCGTATATACATCCCTTTGGAATGGATACCCATAAATCCTTAAGAAGCGTATCGTGTCTTTGATAGCCAAAAGATATTTCTTTTGCCACAAGTGCAAAAGATTTATTTTTCTTTTCCGCTTTCATATGGTTTTCCTGCAAAATTTTTTTTGTTTTAGGAAAAGAATGTTGGCAAAATGCCTGACACCAGTTGGATAACCATTCTTTTCCATCTTTTATTGTGAGTGGTGCCAAAACAGATGAAAGCTTAGCAGAAGGTAACGAATAATCGGTGTCTAATTCTAATGCCTTTTTTACCAGACGTATGCCGATTGGCATACCGGCAGAAATCGGGAATTCTCTACCGTATTCTTTTTCTTTCTCAATTAAAAATGTAGGCAATTTTTGAGGGGATACTTGTCCCAATAATCTTCCCTTATGCAATATCAGTACCTGATCGGCAAGCGGTAGTGCCTGTTCTAATCTTTGTTCAGACAAAATGACTGTGATACCAAAATCTTCATTTAACTTTTTAACGGTTTGTAGAAAGCGTTCTGCCCCAATGGGATCCAGTTGTGCAGTAGGCTCGTCAAGTAGTAAAATCTTTGGTTGCATTACAGTAATAGCTGCAAGGTTTAAAATTTGTTTTTGTCCACCAGACAAGCGGTCGATTTTTTTATCAAACCAATTGCTGATTCCAAAATATTCTGCCATTTCCGCTACGCGAATTTGCATCTCTTCTCTGTCAATCCCCAGATTTTCAAGACCAAATGCCAATTCATGCCAAACCTGATCTGTTACAATTTGTTCTTCTACCCACTGACCTACATACCCAATCCACTGGCAACTGTTTCTGTCTGACATATGTACAATTGACTCTCCGGCTATCCTAACGCTTCCAGTTTTTTTCCCGGCGGGGATTTGCTCTTTTTTTAAATGGCGTAATAACGTACTTTTTCCACTACCGGATTGTCCGCATAATACAACAAAGGAACCTTCCGGCACTTGAAAAGATATATCTTGCAGGGCATTTTTGGCTTCCTCTGGATAGCCAAAAGAAAGTTTTTCCACTTTTATCATTTTATGATACCTCTTTTTTTCTAAACATAAATACACATAATTCCGTCACTGCTACACTAAACATGCCTATGGCATATATGATGATTCCAAATTGTGTTTTGCTATTCCATTGCATTTCCAATGCAGGAAAATAATACATGACATAATAACGTTTTATAAAACCAAGCCCCCATATCATTTCCAAAGCAATCATTCCAATACACCAAAAAACATCTTGCAACCGAAATACAAATCTATGAAATGTTGTTCGTTTGCCAATGCCATAGCCACGACTTTCCATGGAAATAGTTGTTTCTATGGTATGTTCTAATGCCCAGGAAATTAATGTACTGCTATTTTTCCCGAACAGATATATTTGTTCGGGAAGGGAAAGATTTTTGTTACCTCTTCCAAGACCTCTTTGCACTTCTTGGATTTCTCTATATCTTTGTCGAAGCATAGGTAAAAAACGAAAAATCATAGACAATAATAATCCAAACGAGGACCATATACTTCCAAATAGATACAATAATCTTTCCTCATCTATCCAAAAGCTAATGACACGAAACCAAGCATAACTGCTTATTAACAAAATACTCATAAAGAAACCGTATAGTACGCTTTCTAGTGTTATTGCCTGTCCTCCTATGGAAGCAATTGGGGTTACACCATTGTGTCGAAAACAAGGGAAAAATAACATTTCTATGGCAAAAATCCATATACACCAACGAAATTGTTGCCACCATTTTTTCCCTTCTATTACCATACCATACATAAATGCACCAATCAAAGAAAGAAATAACATAACTGGATGCATAGTCAGCATGGTTCCCAGCAACATCATACTTGCATGTAAAAATATGGTAATGGGGTGGCGTTGATTCCATTTTAACTTTTTCATTTTAGCCTCCAAGTTGATTTATGTTTCTGATACCTTTTAAAGTGCTTCTCTGCTGTGATTACATCTTCTTTTTCTATTGGGAGGGAACTGTATTTTGCTTTTTCTACAACAGAAAACCAAAGTTCCCAATCATTGAGGGTAAAAACTTTGCATTCCAGCATCATGTTTTTACACCAAAATGCGACAGGTTGATGAATAGGATAGCCTGCTTTTTCCCATAATTTTTCCATTTTCTTTGCCCATTTTAACACCTGTCCTCTATTATCTAGCTGCTTTGTTTTATGCCGTACCAAAAAAAGAAACCCGAATAGTAGGGAAATCACTATAATTCCCAGAAAACAATAAATAACAATTTTTAGCCAGCATTTTTGAATGTGTTCTTTATTCTTTGTATTTTTTTCGATATTTGATGGGTCTTTTTCATATTGTATTTGTTGACTTTGGTTTTCTTTTGGGGTTGCATTAACAGTTTCATTTTTAATACCCAGTTGTGTACTTGTCGGGCGATTGAGTTGATTTTGATAGGTAGGAACAACTTCCATTGGTACAAAACCGACTCCATCTTGATAGATTTCTACCCAGGCATGTGCATTTGCAATTGGGATTTTAATCTGTTGGAAAGTAGTATCTTCGGTAATTTGGTCTTTGGTGATAATGTATCCCTCTACATATCTACAAGGGATTCCCAAATAGCGATATAACAAAGTTGCAATGGTTGCATAGTGCACATCATAGCCTTTTTTCTGGTTCAGTAAAGTATCTAATGCGAAATCCTCCGAACCTTCATATGTTTTAGTTTGTTCTGCATACACCAAGTGTTCCATTAAAAAAGTCATGACACGTTGATTTGCTTCTTCATAAGACAAGCGTTCCCTTTTCTTTTGGTATCCGGTTTCTTCTTTAAAATAGCGCTCCAGTTCCTTTGGAATATCCAGATTCATACGATAAACATAGGTATTGTATATTCCTTCCCCAGATAAGTATTTTTTAGTGGCAGTAGAATATATATTTTGAGATAAATCCAAATAATTTTTCACTGCATTTGGTACAAAAGTCACTTGGTAATTTTTGATACCGAAAACACCTTTCGCATATATGTTTTGATCGCCGTAAGCAGTTGCTTTTCCTTGGTAAGCTACTGTTCCGTAAGGCACATAACAATACTTTCTACTTGCTTTTACGGGATGAATTGCCATTATAGTTGCATCCGTATTTTTAACAGCTTTGTAGGCTTGTGCCAATTGGGTATGGCTGGAGAAATGTTTTTTGGATAAAGCCCAAAAAGTTTGACGATTTTGATATATTTTTTGATTGGAAATTGGTTGCCAACCATGTCCGGTATAAGAACTGCCTGTAAACCCTTTTAAATAAATGGCCTCCGGTTTTTCCATCATAACTGTTAAAGCAGTTGCCTTGCCTTTATTTTTCTTACCAAGATGGATAAATTCTCCTTCCCATAACCCTGATTTTTTTATGGAATGATAGCGGCATGAATCGAAATTGGGCTTAGGAAGTATTTTTTGACAAAAGAAGCCAGTGGTCCCTGCAATAGCAAATAGAACAAAAAATCCATAAAAACAGGTATGTGTTTTTTGAGGCAACCAAAAATATTTTTTTATTACTTTTTTGTAAAAAATCCAAATACATTCCATAAACACAAATATACCAACCAATTTTGCTACGGGAACGAGGAATTTCGGAAGCAAATATTGTTGCAAAAAACACCCATTTTTTATTGAAAAAAATACCATTGCACGATTGATTATTCTCGCACAATCAATCCATAAAAATGGAATAGATAAAATGGGGATACCAATCCATATACATTTTTGAAACATAGAAAGTTGTCTTTCTTTTTCTAATGCTTTGTAAATTTTCAAATCTTCTCCTCCATTCCAGTTGTGTTTTCTTGGGTTTCTTTATTTAGTCGGGGTTACAATCTCCAACTGAGATAAAAGCACACCATTGTTGCCAGGTTTCAATGAGATACTTTTTTCTTCCTTTTTTGGATGCATAAAAACTATGCCCTTCCTGTAAATATACCATAGCTTGACTATGGACTTTTCTAAATTCTTCTTCCAATTTGTCAAAAGTCCAATTTGGAAATTCTTCTGCAGTACAAAGTTGTAATGTTCCCCTACAATGATTTTCTTTTTCGTATTCCTTTATATAAAGGGTGTTCCATTTTTGTGTTGCTCGCCAATGAATATGTCGTAAAGGTTCTCCTGATACATACTCTCTCAATCCATCCAGTCCATTCAAAGAAAGTCCCTTCACTGTTTGTAAAGACGACCATTTTCCCTGCATAGAATCTCCCTGTAAATCATATTTTTCAGTCTTTCCCGGTAAAAAACACATAGATGTATTCCAAAATGTATTGGGTGTTTTTCTTTTGCTTTTCAAACGAAGAAGACCAAACCAATCTAAAACTTGTATTTGTAAAATTTGTAATTGTATGCCACCGGACCAAGTATTCTCCAAAAAAAATGGGTAAATCGCTTCTCTTGTTCCAGTATAATAAATTGTCTTTTTTTCTAGCTTTTTATCTCCATTTAGTGTGTTTTTTACCTCTATCCATAGCTTGAGTTTACAAGCAATTGGTAGTTTTGTTTTGGTGTATACATGGATTTGAAAATTTCCTTTACAAGAATGGGTATATGCTTCCATTTTATGCAATGTAACAAATACTTTTCTTCTTCGACCCACACAAGCTGCTACGGACAAAAATAAAAGAGCAAATAGAAAACCAATCAATCCCATCATGGTACAGGAACCTCCTGTATAATCTCTTTCAAAACAGAAATTGCTTGCTTACGATTCACAAAACCATTTTCTTCCAATACAATTCTGTGGGAAAAAACAGGAATAAAGACCTGATAGATATCTTCTGGTGTAACAAAGCTGCGGTTTTGTAACCATGCATATGCTTTTGCCATTTGATTCAATGCAAAAATGCCACGAGGACTTACACCAATTTGTATGGATTGGTGGTTTCTGGTTGCTTCTGCCAGACGAATCATATAACCCAAGACTTCGTCTGTTACTTCTACCTCTTTTACAGCATTTTGCCATTCAATCAAGGTTTCTTTGGATAGCATTTTCGTTAAATGATTGATTGGCTGCTCTTTTTGTCTTGCTTTTAAAATTGCCAATTGACTTTCCATATCTGGATATCCCATAGTCAGACTCACCATAAAACGATCCAATTGTGAATAAGGCAAGGGTTGGGTACCTACAGTACCAAGTGGATTTTGCGTTGCCAAAACAAAAAAAGGTTCTGGTAAAGCATAAGTTGTTTTATCAACTGTAATTTGTTTTTCTTCCATCGCCTCTAATAATGCTGCCTGTGTTTTACCAGAAGCACGATTTAACTCATCAGCAAAAAACATATGACACATAATGGGACCTTCTTCATAGGCAAAACTTTTGGTTTCTGTATGATATGACATGTATCCTAAAATATCAGATGGAATGAGCTCTGGGGTAAATTGTACACGTTGCATCTGCAATGCAAGAACACGACCAAAACTTTTTGCCAGTGTAGTTTTTCCTACACCTGCTGTATCTTCCAATAAAATATTTCCACCTGCCAATATTGCTGAAAAAACGAACTCTAAAATCTTTTCTTTTCCAACAATCACTTTTTGTAATTCTGCGATGACTTGTTTTCTATTTTCTATCATAATGTATTCCTAAATCCTTTCCTCTTTCACATGTGTAGGCAAATACAATTTTGTCTTTATTTTTTAATGGATATTGGCTACAAGAATAATTAGGAAAATCTCCGTTAACCATATACATCCAGCCACTGTCTTTTCCACATGAAAATTCGTACAAAAAATTGATTCCTTCTATGTAGTTGCCACTGATTTTTCCAGTATAACTTCCACGATACTCCATCTGAATCCCATATCGTTTGGTCGCTCGTTGCAAGAGATCAAAAGCAGTATCACCCGGAAATAAGACAAAAGTCGTGTCTTTTAGAATAATTCCATCTTGTGGAACAAAAGTTTCTTTTTGTAAATTTTCCTGCAACATAGAATAATGCTGTAAAATGGTATCACACCGAATACAAAGGGTAACGGTTTTGTCGCTGATGTTCAAATCTTCTGCATGTTTGATACGATAATTTTCTTTGCTTTTCCCTAAATATTGGCTAAATGTAAAAATAAGCAAAATACCAATTAGCACACACAGTACTATTTTTTTGTATCGCTTAGTCATGTGATTTTCCTTTCTTGTTTCGCAAGCACAAACTTGTGGCTATAAGCATACTCAAACATCCTAGGCATACTACGATTGATAGTCCCAAAGGCAGCTTGTGTTTTTTATATTGTATGATTTCCTCTACTAAAAATATTTCTGCTTGATTTTCTTTTTCAAGAGAAGCAATTTCTTTTTGTAGGGAGTATAGTTTTTTTTCCTGTTCTTTTGTCAAATGATTCATAGGATATATTTGTTCCAGGATTTTTGTATTGATGGCAGAAATTTTCTTTTGTTCTACTGCCAGTGCTTGTTTTTCTTCTAATAATTGTTTTTCTTCTTTTTGATATTTTTTTCTTTCTTTGGATAACTGTAATTTTGCAAGCAAAGAAATTGTTTCATCATAGGTTTTCACACTTTTATGTTTACATATTTCATGGACCCGTAATTGCTCTTGCCTAGTAAAATGATATGCATTCTGTTTGTAAGTATATGACGGATTACTGACACAAACCCAGCTATCATGTTTTGCAATGGTATTTTTATAAGTGGAAAAATCTGTTTCGTTTCGCAAATCGTACAAACTATGTAAATTTTGTTCTTGTCGCAAGTAGGAAACATAGGCCAAATACACCTGTTGTCCAGTCATTTCGTCTCCACGTTTTTCTTGTAAAGTATGGGCATATCCTCCGTCTCCCACCCGAAAACTAAGTAAAGCATCGAGAAGGGTATGTCCGTTTTTCACAAATCTCGAATCCTCCAATGGAATTTGCAGGCTATTTAGCGCAATCATTACTTGGGCTGTACTCTCTGCATTTTCTGTTTCATAGCTCTTAAATGCACCACTATCTAGTTGTTGTTTAGATAACCAATTGATAGCAGAGGCAACCACTTGTCTGCCATTCTTTTTTCCATCAGGCGTTACATAGCTTTGTGCTTCTTTGTAATGGGGTGCTAAGGCTTGTAATGCCATGGCTGTTACATCCACATCCCCTTCTGTACCGTCTAGTGAAAAACTACCATCTTTCTGTTGGGTTTGTACCAGTGTTTTGATTTGTTTGTTGACAAAATCTTTTTCTTTTATTTTGGTTCGAAAGCAATCTGCTGAAATAATAGACCAAATACAAGCGTTTATACCTTGTTCTTCAATCTGCTTTGTTGAGCTGTAGGTGGCATAGGCGTACATGCTTTCTCCGTTCCCTAAGTCTGCAAATACATCTCCGCCTAACGCAGCACAAGTAAGACAAATGCGTTGCAAATCTGTGGCTTTGAATTCTTTTCGAAGTTTTCCCTCTTTTATAGACTGTTTGAGCATTTCTTGTAAAACGACGGCATAAGTTTGATAGGAATCTTCTTCCCCACTTCTTGTGATTGCAAATGCATACCAATCTCGCAAAGAACTGCCTTTTCGATTGAGAAAATTGCCACTGGTTAAGGAAGAATCTGTATCAATGCCATATTGTGTTTTTTCCCATTTTAGAATTTGCTTTAATTCTTCACATAGGGTTCTGTTTATATCCTGCTTTTGATCTATATATGCTTTGGTATCTTGATTTTCTACGTTTTCCGACGTTTGTGCTTTTTTGCAACCTAAAAGTGCCTTTTGCTTTGTTGGACTAACCGTTGTATTTGACTGTAATAGATAAGTGCTAATCCTTTTATTACACTCTGCAGATTTGCTTGCATGACAAACATAGTAATCAGCAGAATATAAAACTTCCAGAAGCAGAAGCCATATTGCAGTCAAGAAACCTAGATATCTTTTATATTTCATAGACATTTTCATCTTCCTTTACCATTCCTTCGACCAGTTGCTTTTTTGTTCTCCGTTATCAGCATTATCTTGTACCATGCCACCACCAATATCACAACCATAGTATAAGGTAAAACGAATACGCACCACATCGCCATCCTGCAGAAAACAATCTGAAAAACTATAATTTGGATATACCCCATTTACCTGATACATCCAACCTGAGCCTGTGGAAAAATCAAATTCGCCCAAGCTATCATTGTAAAAATCACCAGGATAATTTTCGTCTACGGCCATTAATTTTTCTTCTAAATCACTTGGAATGCGGGGATGAAGAAAGTTTTCTGTTTTCGTGATTCTAGCTAAATAAAAATTGGAAGTGGCAGTACCTGAAGATTCATAAGAAAATCCATTCTTTTCTAATAATTCACAAAGCATATAAGACATAGGTTTGTCTTCTATAATATCCACTTTTGTTGGCGGAATCAGATTTCCACATCCAATGGTAGTAGCTTCTACAGAAATGGTGGCTGTTCCCACTATCCCATTTTCGTCTGGTTTATATTGGATACTATATGCTTTTTTTGCTTGATTGCCTTCTTCATCTGTCAAGGCAATCAAAATAATATTATAACCTTCTGTCAAGGTAATTTGATAACTAATTTGGTCTGTATTTGCATAGATTAATTTTCCATCTTTTCCTTGACAGTGAATTGTAAAATGGGAAGAATCTAACCAATGTCCATTTTTATCTTTTCCATTTACGTAAAAATTTAGTTTTTTGTTTTTTACCGAATCACCATCTTTTAAGGAACAGTATAACGTAGGTGCATCATCGTTGCTTTTTTCTTCGCCGGTTCCTGTCAATACTTTATACAGGATTTTATAAGTCTTTGTAATTTCTTGCTCACCGGATTTGGCAGATAATACAACCGTATTTTCCCCTTCTGTCAATGTGATTATATAGCAATTTGTACTTTCCGCTTCTACTATTTTGGAATTGTTTGTAAGTGTCAAAGGTATTTCTGTGTTTCCCTGCATTGCCTTTGCATGTACCGTCAGCTTACTTCTATAGACAGTCTCTTCTTTTAAATTCGTTTCAATTTGTAGCGCTGCTTTCTCTTTTGTCTCTTTTTTTTCAGGTATTGTATAAGTGATATGATAACGCTTTTCACAAGTTTTATTGCCTTTTTTGCAACGTAAAACAATGAGATTTTCTCCCGCTTCTAATGTAGTTTCGTATTTTTCTTCTTGTCCTTCTAATTTCACATCATTACTGTACACCTGTAAAGGCAATTGGACACCTGCTAATTCTGCCTTCGCAGAAAATTGTAAGTACGGTGTTGTATATGTTTTTTTGTCTTCTAAATCACAGGAAATAACAATATCTTCTAATTCTAAGTAAACCGTATAGGCATGTCTAATCCATATGGTTTGCTGCTCCTTGGTTTCATAAGCTACTTCTACTACAATATGATTTGTTTTTTTGGTTAAAAAGACACTGCCTTGATATAAAACCCAATTATCATTGACATACACATTGGTTTCTTTTACGGTAAGCGCTGCTTGTAAATGTGTAATAGAAAATGCGTAGGTTTCATCAGTCACAATTTCTTTGTCTATAATCGTGGTAACAAAATATTCTGGGTCTGTCTGGTCTTTTTTTGTTTTAATTTGAATGTTAGAAGGATTTTTTTCGGGTTTTGCAGTTTGGCTGGAGTCTGCCTTTCCATTACCCTTCTTTTTTTTATTACTTTTCTGTTTCTTTTGCTCTGATTCATCTTTTGTATCTGAAGGATCAGAAGAAATATGATTTACGTCTTGATATCCTGTGATTTCTGTATCTGTTTGGGCCTGAATCTTCGATACAGTTCCAACCGGAATACGATTTTTATTTTCACGCTTGGCTATGAAAAAAGAACCAAAGAAAAGAAGGACAAAGCAAAATCCTAACAATATATGTTTATATTTTTTTATTTTTTTCATCATGCCCCTCCTTCTTTGGCAAAAATCTAGTTTGATATATTATGGTGACTGCAAAGCAGTCAGGTCTCTTTACTTGAAACGTAAACGTACTTTTTGGGTATAGGCACTATATATTTTTTTACCAGTTTCCGTAACCGTATAAGCACGAACACGCATATAAGAGCCTAATTGTTTTGCCCAATGGGTAAGATAAGTAACGCCTGCCTTTATGCGCACCAAACGGATTTTTTTGGTCATTTTATTATCTTGGGCAATTTGTAGTTCGTAACGATAGCTTTCTTTTTGTTTTTTCACTTTAATACGTACACGTTGTTTTTTCTTTTGATAGCAAATAGAAACACTTGGTTTTTTCATCGTAATTATTGTTTCTGTTGCTGGGGAAGTCGTATTGGAAACGATAGGTTCTGCCACATTTCCATTATTATTTTGTATGACTTCATTTTTAGAATTATCGGTGGAAGTTGACATAACTGTTTCCATATTTGTGTTAGCTTCTACAACCACATTTGTATTGTTTCCAGATGATACAAGAGGCGTGTTACTTGTTGTTGGTATTTCAAATGATGTATTTTCTGTAGTCGCACTTCCAGTCCCTGTTGGTGTAGGCGTTTCTATTTCAACACTATGATGTATGGTTGCTGTAGGCTCTTGTGTAGCACTAGAAGGGGTTTCTGTCATGGACGTTTTTTGTGTAGTACAGCCAATGGTTTCTATGGGGGCAGGTTCTTCTGTACAATTCCTCATTGTTTCTATTGGCATGCTACTGTTTTGTGGTACTTCTGTATAATTGATAGGCTTTTCTGTTACTATAATGGTAGCAACTGGTTGCATAGTCTCTCCAATTTGTGTAAGAAGTCTTTGCATTTCTTCCTCAGCAGCCTGCAATTTTTCATAACTGGATTGTAGGATTTGCTCTTTTTGTATCAATGCCATGTTATTGTACAGTAATCTGGCTTTACTGATTTCTGCCATATCTTCTTTCGATAAGTTTTCCAAATCTAATTGATTCATGCACTGATAAAATTCTGTAATAGGTGTCCAATCTACAATAAATTTGGCATAGAAATATTGCTCCCCATACGTGCCTTCCTCAATTTTAGTTACCTTATTTCCGGTAAATGCCTGATTGGTATACCATCCTTCAAATACACAGCCCTCTAACTGCATTTGTTCTGCAGTAGGTAAATTCCATTCTGTGACATTTGTGTACTTGCCAAGTAGGGTGTCGTTGCCTGTATAAGTTCCGCCCCCCATATTCCAATGGATTGTAAATTCTTGCGAACCATATTGGGCATATAAAGTAATATTTTTTTCTGGCATAGATAATATTTCCTTTGGCAGATAAGAAACGCCGGTTCCATCTTTTTTGGTATTCCAACCAATAAAGCTATCTTTTTGCGGTCCTTTTGCTACCCCAATTTCTACTTCCTCATAAGGTGCATAGGATTGTTTATACCGGGAATTCTCTCCTTCTACAAAGGTGATGGTATATTGGCTAATGCATCTATTTTTATAACTTCCATCTATTTGATCTGTCATATCATATAAAGAAGTTTGATGGTTCAAAAATCTGTCATAAGCAATTAAAGCATATACAGCTTGGTCTGTAGCCATAGCATTTGCGGTGGTTCCTGCATTTCCACCACCATCGTCACCTGCAGTCACATGTTTAAAGCCACCAACTGCACCACTACTTCCGCTATTTGCCGCATAAAAACTTAATAAAGCATCTATAAGATTGTTTGACCATACGCCATCTCGTTCGCCACCCGCTGTAAAAAAGTTACAATGGGTTTGTAAATGTGGTAAATAAATATCCTCAGACAATGGATCTATCTGTAATGCTGTCAATGCTACAATCACTTGTGCAATGGCTTCTGAATTGATAGAATTACAACTTTGATATCCACCGTTTTTTTCTTGCAGATTGGATAATAATAACACAGACTTTTCTGTCGCAAGACACAATTCCTCATAACTTTTTGTAGCGCCTGTCTGTGCGAATTTTTCTGCGTCTAAATAAAAAGGAGCAAGGGCTTGTAATGCCATTCCAGTAATATCCACATCTGGAACATTTCCCATTAAGGCAAATCCTCCCTGGGTGCCATCACTTTGGGTGATTTGTTTATTTATAATATAATCAATCATCTTTCCATAGCTATTCAAATCATTTGGATTTGCACCTTCTACGGAAGAATAAAAAGAATATTTTCCAGTTTGCATGGCAATGATTTCCCAAATGGGACCATTGATTCCTTGTTTGTAAGAAAATTTATAAGATTTTGATAATTTTTCAATAAAATTGTATGTATCTGCCACCTTGGTTACATCTTTTCCCATGGCAGATAGGGTAAGCATGACGCGGGACCATTCGGTAGATTTACTTCGATCTAAAACCCCGTTTAATTCTTTGATATGTCCTTCTAATCTTTGTTGATAATTTAGAAAATAATCCTCAGGAATTTTTTGTATATAATCCAATCCTGTATAAGTTCCACGCAATAAATCAAGTACAGACCATTCTCCATAGGTTGACCCCATTGCAGGCTCTTTCACAGTTTCTAATATGTAACGTTCTCCTGCGTTCAGATAAAAACGATAATTGGGTTTCTCATTTTCATAAAATCGTATATGTAATTGATTTGTAGCTTCATTGCAATTCCATGCCGTTGCATGTAGTGTAATAGTTGGAACCGAATCTAAAATAAAACATAAAATAAGTATAAATCCAAATAAAGGATGCCAATTTTTTTTCTTTTTCATAATTTTTCTTCCTTTAAAAAGGCTGTTACACAGAACAAGCGAACCCCGTATTTGCACGCCGCCCTAACGGAGCAGATTACAAATACGGATAGAAGCACTTGTATAGATACTGATTCTTATTATGTAACAGCCTTGAATCTGAAATAAGAATGTGTATGAGATAAATTCTTATTTTATATGAAGTACAAAGCTTTTCTTTGCTCCAAATTTAGTAACAATTGTAATCTTTGTCTTACCTTTTTTGCAAACTTTGACTTTTTTCGTATTCATTTTTTTCAAAACAGATGTATTTCCAATTTTAATTTTCTTAATTTTGTCTGCTTTTACAAGCTTAACAAATTTCTTTATAGATAGAACAGAATTCTGCTTAACTGCAATACTTTTTTTGGTGATTTTTATAGTTGCTTTTTTTACCACTACATTACAGCTTGCTAAAATCGTTCCATTTTCATCCAATATGCAAACTGTCGTTTTTCCTTTTTTCTTTGCTGTGATTACACCCTTTTGATTTACTGTTGCAATTTTTGTATTTGCACTTTTCCATGTGATTGCACTATTAGAAACTACATCAGTAGATGCAGAGAATTTTAATTTTACTTTTTGTGTAGGATAACAAATAACTTTGTTTTTGTTAAAACTTCCTCTGCTGATATTGATGACTGTAGCAGGATTTACATTGTTAAAACTTTGTGGTGTTACTGCTGTCAATGTAGTTTGTGGTGTAACCGTTATCACTGGATGTATCGTTTCATCAACAACCGGTACAAGGGAATCTGTCGGACACAATGTTGTTTCCGTTGCTGGAATCATGGAGTTGTTTGGTGTGCTACTTACATTTGGTGTTGCAGTAAATACATAACCAGATGCAACCGCTGATGCTGTTGGTGTTTTTATTACTGGTGTTGTAGTAACTATCGGTGTTACGGTAACTGCCGGGCTTGTAGTTACTGCAACAGCTGTGGTAACTATTGGTGTTACGGTAACTGCCGGGCTTGTGGTTACTGCAGCAGCTGTGGTAACTATTGGTGTTACGGTAACTGC
>JAFORL010000024.1 GCA_017393285.1 Lachnospiraceae bacterium | reverse complement strand
TGTCTTGGTTGGACAGTTCCCCTGTTTTTTGTATAACAAAATTAATTATTATTCATATTGTGCTTGATACAGATTTGCATAGAAACCTTGTTTTTTAAGCAAAGTTTGGTGATTTCCTTGTTCTATGATATCTCCATCCTTCATGACTAAAATAACATCTGCATTTTTTATGGTAGAAAGTCTGTGGGCAATCACAAAACTCGTTCTGCCTTTCATTAAATTATGCATGGCTCTTTGAATACGATCTTCTGTACGGGTATCAACGGAACTGGTCGCTTCATCCAAAATCAATATTGGATTATCTGCCAAAATAGCTCGTGCAATGGTTAATAATTGCTTTTGACCTTGCGAAACATTGCTGGCATCTTCGTTTAATTCCATTTGGTAACCGCCTGGTAAGGTTTGGATAAAATGATGGGCATGTGCAGCTTTTGCAGCGGCAATGACTTCTTCATCTGTTGCGTCCAAACGACCATATCGAATGTTTTCCATAATGCTGCCTTTGAATAACCAGGTATCTTGTAATACCATACCAAAAGCCTTGCGTAAGTCTCGACGATGAAAATCTTTAATATTGTGTCCATCTACACAAATGGAACCTGAAGTTACGTCATAAAAACGCATAAGAAGTTTTACCATGGTTGTTTTACCAGCGCCGGTAGGACCTACAATAGCAATGGTCTGACCGGGTTCTATATCGCAGTTAAAGTCTTTGATAATGGTTTGTTCTGGTTGATAACCAAAATTGACATGAGAGAAGGATACAGCGCCAGAAATGTCCTGAAGTTGCACAGGGTTTTCGGCGAATTGTTCTTCCTCTTTTTCTTCTAATAAAGCAAATACACGTTCTGCAGCTGCTGCCATGGATTGTACCTGGTTAATGACTTGTGCCAATTGTTGAATGGGATTGGTAAAATTCCTTACATATTGAATAAAGGCTTGGATATCACCTACCGTAATGATTTTTTTCATTGCCAAATATCCGCCGGATACAGAAACTGCAACATAGCCTAAGTTACCAACGAACATCATGATTGGATGCATCATGCCGGATAAAAATTGGGATTTCCATGCAGAGTCATATAAAATATCATTGGTATCTTTAAATTCCTTAATCATATCCTCTTCTTTGTTAAATGCTTTTACCACGAGATGTCCGCCAAAAACTTCTTCAATTTGTCCGTTTATTTTACCTAAATAATTTTGCTGGGTTTGAAAATATTTTTGTGATTTCTTGATAATAAATGCAATCAATCCAACGGAAATTGGTAATACAATCAGGGTAATCGCCGTCATAAGGGGAGAAATACTAAGCATCATAACGAGAACACCAAGCATGGTAGCAGTAGAAGTGATGATTTGCGTAATACTTTGATTGAGTCCTGTGCCTAGTGTATCAACATCATTGGTAATGCGGGATAATACTTCACCATTGGTACGACTTTCAAAATATTGCATCGGCATGCGATTGATTTTTTCAGAAAGTTCTTTTCGCATACGATAACAAATTTTTTGCGTAATACCTGTCATAATCCAACCTTGTATAAAGCTGAACATGGCGCCTACACCATATAAAGCTAATACAATGCATAATATTTTTCCAATATAAGAAAAGTCCATGCCACCGGTGCCGCTAATTTTTCTGCCCAGACCTTCTGCTAAAGCGGTAGTGGCTCTTCCGAGAATTTTTGGACCGGCTACGTTAAATACGGTAGAACAAATAGCAAAAAACATAACCAATAAAACAGCAAATTTATAGTTACCCATATAGTGAATGATCTTTTTTATTGTTCCTTTAAAGTCATTTGCTTTTTCGCCTGGTGCAATACCACCATGTCTTCCCATACGTCCACCCATGGGTGGCTTTTGTTTGATTTTTGTACTCATTGGTGCAGCCTCCTTTTATAATTGCTGTAATTCTTCTTGTGAAAGTTGTGATTCGGCAATTTGTTGATATACTTCACATTCTTTCATTAAAGATTGATGGGTACCTTTTCCTACAATTTTGCCATCATCAATAACCAATATTTGATCTGCGTGTAAAATCGTACTAATCCTTTGGGCGACTATGAGGACGGTTGATTCTTTCATTTTTTTCGCCAAGGCTTTTCTTACAGCAGCATCTGTTTTTACATCCAGTGCTGAAAAACTATCATCAAAAATATAGATGCTGGCTTTCTTAGCAATGGCTCTGGCAATGGCTAGTCTTTGCTTTTGACCACCGGATACATTGCTTCCACCTTGGGAAATTTCACTGTCAAAGGTGTTTTCTTTTTCAGAAATAAATTCCATCGCTTGTGAAACTGTGGCTGCTTCTTGGATTTCTTCTAGAGAAGCACTTGGGTTTCCATAGGAAATATTAGAGGCAATTGTACCGGAGAATAAGATTCCTTTTTGCGGAACAAAACCAATGGCAGCTCTAAGGGTGTGCAAGGATAATTGGTCAATAGAAATGCCATCCAGGAGAATTTGTCCTTGGGTTACATCATATAGGCGAGGAATCAATTGCACCAAGGTAGATTTTCCACAACCGGTACTTCCGATGATGGCTGTAATTTCACCTGGCTTTGCTGTAAAGTTAATGTC
Organism: Lachnospiraceae bacterium; assembly: GCA_017393285.1. Taxonomy (GTDB): domain Bacteria; phylum Bacillota; class Clostridia; order Lachnospirales; family Lachnospiraceae; genus CAG-411. The sequence goes on along the minus strand of JAFORL010000024.1, from coordinate 2,504 downwards.
ATGTAATACGTCCTCATTTGCATTTGGATAGCGAAAAGACACATGAGAGAAAGTTAATTCCCCTTTGGTTTCCGCAGGTAATTCCTGTGGTGTCTTTGTGTCTACAATTGATATGGCAGTTTTATCTACTTCGTCGATTCGGTTTGCTGATACAATGGCACGAGGTAGAAAAATAGACATAACTGACAACATCAAAAAGGATAAAACAATCTGCATTGCATAGGTAATAAATGCAGTCATGGTACCAACTTCCATAACACCTTGGTCAATTTTGTGAGAAGCAACCCACATAATCAAAATCGTTAAGCCGTACATAATCAACATCATACCTGGCATCATAAAAGTCATAACACGGTTGGTAAACAGGGTTGTTTTGGTAAGGGCTTTATTTGCCTGATCAAAACGTTCTTCTTCTTTTTGTTCACGTCCGAACGCACGTATCACGGATAGTCCGGTTAAAATTTCTCTTGCCACCAGATTGACTTGATCAACCAGGGTTTGCATGATTTTAAATTTAGGCATTGCGATGGACATTAATAAGCCTACAAAACCAAATAGAACCAGTAGTGTTAATCCAATCACCCAGCCCATACCGGCGCCGGTTTGCCAAACTTTTATAACACCGCCTACGCCAAGAATAGGGGCATAAGCAATCATGCGAAGCAAAAGAGTGGAAACCAATTGAATTTGCTGCACATCATTTGTAGTACGGGTAATCAAGGATGCAGTAGAAAAACGATCCATTTCTGCATTGGAAAATCGTACTACTTTTTCAAACATTTGATTTCTAATGGTTTTACCAATACCTGCACCGATTCGGGAGGCAAAATACCCTACTACAATGGTAGCCAAAGCCATAATCAAAGCCATGCCTAACATAATGCCTCCGCATTTCCACAAATAGCTTGTTTGCTTTTGGTTTAGGTCTATGCCCGCATGTTCTTCCATTTCAATCGTTTGAGAAATGGCAGAGGAGCGAACCAGAGAGGTTCCGGTGGTCTCAATTTTTTTCTCAATAGAAGAACGGATTTGTAATAAACTAGTTTCTGGGTCTTGCTGGGACGCTATTTGTTTTTCTTGCATTGCTTGTAGTTGTGCAGTTGTCATTTTAGACATTTGTGCATGTAAGAGCATCGGAATCAAATAGGTTTCATCTGCTTGTGCTTCCTCTTGGGAAGAAAGGTTTTCTTTGCTATAAATCTGGTCTGTAATTTTATAATAGGAAGCCAATTCTTCCTTTTCCTCTTTGGTCAAAAGTGAGCAAAAGCTGTCATAATCTGCTTTTGTCATTTCTTCTGGTAAAATGTGTGTGATTCCTTTGTTTTGGATACCCGTATCAATGATATTAGAAGTATAGGTAGGTAAGGATAAATCGCATACTGCCTGTATACAGAGAAAAATAAATATCACGATAATACTTTTCCAAAACGGCTTAAAATTTTTAATGACTTTTCTCATAAAAACTCCTTTCATATGCTAATGTACTCTCGGAATCTACTTTATACCATAATTTCGGCTATATTTTCCTTGGATTTTCTCCATTTCCTCGTCGTACACACTGCGGGAATGTCGTTATCGAAGAAAAATCTATCTCGAAATTCTAGTATAAAAAGACTCCGAGAGTACATTACTATGGTGACTGCAGTAGTAGTCAGGTTCATTTACTTATAAATATTGTGTGCATAGGTAGAAACTACTTGTCTACTTATGGTTTCAATGAGATTGTGAACAATAGTAATATTGTGTGCATAGGTAGAAAACAGTGTCTTATTTATAAGTATCAAGTTCTTCTTGCATACAAGTAAACAATTTGTTACTTAGCCGAAGGAGTTCTTCCATATCTTTGTCTTCCATTTTTTCGAAGACCTGGTCTACATAAGTTTGCATGCGGTCTTGTAATTGCTTTGCTAAATCTTCTCCTTCTTGGGTAAGTTGAATGATGGTATTACGTCGATTGTTGGGATCGACTTCCCGTACAATATAGCCTTTGCTTTCTAATCCTTTCAGTAAACGAGAAATTGCAGAAGGAAATAGATGCATATGTTTGGTTAAATCAGAAACATAAATGGGCGTATCACTTTTGCTTTTATAATGTAACGCACAAAGAGAGCGTAAAGCAAAAAATTCCATTTTGGATATACTTGTAAAGAGTCGATCAAAGTGTAAACGATGAAAAGATTGCATCATGTTAAAAAAACGATCTTGTAATTCTGGATTGGACATAACGACCTCCTTTTTGGTTATCATGTTCTCTCGGAATCTCCTTTATACCATAATTTCGGCTATATTTTCCTTGAATTTTCTCCATTTCCTCGTCGTACACACCGTGTACGCACTGCGGGAATATCGTTATCCAAGAAAAATCTATCTCGAAATTCTTGTATAAAAAGACTCCGAGAGAACATTTATCATGTTAATATTTAACATCGTTAATTATTAACAATACTACAAAAGAAAAAGAAAGTCAATACTTGTTTGTTTGGTGTATACTGTGAAGCAGTCAC
>JAFORL010000156.1 GCA_017393285.1 Lachnospiraceae bacterium | reverse complement strand
GCAAAAGGTGATGGAAAAAATGCGGACGAAAAAGCAATCAATGCCTGTGTTGTTGCCATTGGAAGCCAAATCAATGACAAAGCAAAACAGAGAGGTTTGGTTTATCTGCCAAAGGGAGAATATAAATGTACCAATCTGATTCATGTGGGCTATAGTAATTTGAACATCATTGGAGATGGCAAGGATACCATTTTGTTTACGGACAATGATTATCGAAAAAATGAAGGTTTATCCGAATTCTTCTTTGAATGTTGGGGTGTATCCAATATGTATGTGGCAGATTTTCGCATAGAAGCCAGAGAAGTAGACTTATATCATTATATGCGACAGTTTGTTTTGATTTATTCATCAGATGTTTATGTGAGTCATGTGGATTTGATTATTCCGCAGGAAACCTATCATTCTTATTATTTTGAGGACAAACAATATTCCAATTTTTGTTGTTATTCCGGAAATAAAAATATTACGGTAGATGGATGTAGAATGGAACAAATGTCCGGAACTTACCGAGGAGCAAACTTGGGTGTCTTGGATCTTTGGGCTGCAGGAGAAGAAAATATCATTATCATGAATTGTGATATGTACGGAAATGCAAGAGATGAGCAGTTGGGATTTTTCTCCTTGAATAATGCAAATGCTTCTGTAAAGCATGTACGTTTTATCAATAATACAGTACATTCCACAGAAATCAAATACCCTAACATTATTGGAACCAGAACCATGTGTATTACAGTAGGTTACGATGATTCTCATGATGTAGAAGATATCTTGATTGCAGGCAATCATTTTATTTGTGAGACGGATTCCAAATTTATGACAGTTGGTAAGCCGGTAAAAAATTTGGTAGTGGAAAACAATTGGATTGAAATAAAATGTACCAATAGAACCTGGTCTATGATATTTGATTCTTCTGCCAGTGATTGCAAAAATGTATTGGTGCAAAAGAATCAGTTTTATATAACCAGTGACAAGCAAATCGGTAGAGACTGTTTTGTACAGGGAAATGTAACTTTAAAAGATAATCGGATTTTTTCAGATGTAGTAATATCCAATGGTCTGCGTGCACCGGAAACCCATGGAAATAACATGATATTTTTGGGAAGTATGGGGCTTTTGACGGATCGAGGAAATTTTACCGGTAATACAGTTGAATTGTATCGTCCCTTGTCTATGGTAGGGGTGATTCGATTGCAATTAGCGGAATATGGATCAGAAGATAAACCAAGTTATGTATTTTCGGATAATCATATTACCAGTTATGTACAAGAGCATAAGCAAATGACTTTTCATACCTTGTTTTTGTTAAATGGAGATGTGGGTGGCTTGGAAATCGCAAGAAATACCATTGCTTATCCAAATGTCAGATATACAGAATCAGAACCTTATGATACGGTAAAATATCAAGATTCAGCAGGAACCTATTATCAAAAGGATTTCTTCCGAGCGAGATCAGGGAAATATGCCAATGTTTCTGTTTGGGATAATGTGATTCAAGGGGCAAAAGCACCGCAAAGCAATGATTGGATTAAAGCCAGTGGAAATACAGAATTGCCACCTCCAAAGACCTTGCCTTCTCCAACCTGTTGTCAGGTAGATCTAGTATATCAAAATAACAAGGTAGAGGAAATTTCTACTACTGAGAAGCAGTTAAAATTAGATACGATTTTATATCAGGCGCTAGAAACGGATGCAGATGGAAATGTTACAAAGAAAGAAGTTTTAAGAACAGAAAAAGAAATAAAATGGTATGCTTCTATACCGGGCATTGCCGAAGTATCTGCAGATGGAACAGTAACCAAGAAGCATAATGGTACGGTTGTGATTTATGCAACGCCGACAGATGGAAGTGAAACCTACGGCAAATTAGTCGTGCATTTTCAAGAAAAAAGTGCCAAGTCTATTGTTATGGCAAAAGAAAAGTTAGAACTACAACCTGGCTTGAAATACTACATGGATTATCAAGTATTGCCGGAGGGTACAGCACAGCAATTGCAGTGGGAAACTTCTGATTCTTCTGTGGCAACCGTATCCCAAAATGGAACCGTAGAGGGCATCAAAGAGGGTAAGGCAATCATTACCGGTAGGACATTTGATGGAGCTTGTAGTCAGAGTATAGAGGTTACGGTTACCGATGTAACAGTAAAACAAATTTCATTGCAGTCCGACATTTCTATGCAGGATTCCAATCAATCGGATCAGGAATTAACTTTTTCCTATGACAAAATTGGAAGCAAGATACAATTTTCGGTAAAAAGTTACTATCCGGATACCGCAATCAATAAAGGCATTTCCAAATGGGAAAGTACAGATGAAACCATTGTTACGGTAGATGAAACTGGAAATGCAACTGTGCAGGGAGCCGGGTGTGCAGAGGTACGAGCATATTCCTTAGATGGTGCTTGTTATGGCGCTTGCAAAATCATTGTGTCACCGGAAACCATTACTAGTTTGCATGTGGAGGAACAAAATCAAAATATGATTAAGATTGCCTGGGACAAGGTACCGGCAGCATTTGGATATAAGGTGTATCAATGGAATAAGGAAAAATCCAAGTGGTCTTATATCAACCAAACAGACCAACTATACTGGAAAATGGAAAATCTGGAAACCAATACGGAATACCGTTATAAAGTAACTGCATACTTTAGAACCTGGAAGGATGGAGTAGAACGGCATCATGAAGGGGAGGGACAGGAACTTACTGTTCGTACCCTGACTTATCAGCCTATTACCAGTATATATTGCAGTGGGAATGGCTGCACGATACTGGGTAAGACAGAAAAAAACATAAAAATTGGTTATGGTCCTTCAGACCAAAACGATGAAAAGCTGGCATTAACCGGGAAAATAGAAGATGAGAATATTGTAAAATTGGTAAGTATGAATAAAACCCAAGCAGGCACCTATGAGTTGGTATTACAGGGCTTGCAGTACGGTGTAACCAATTTGGTGCTTACATCTACCGATGATTTACATCGAAGCCTTTCTGTGCCAATTGGTGTCTTAACGGAAGAAACCATGGCAGACACAGTGGTAGTCACTGGTACTGCAATGAAAACAAATGTTAGTTTTTCTGCAATAGAGAACGAAGAAGAAATGGTGAAAAGTGGTAAGATGACAGGGTATATGGTATTGAGAACCCAATCCATAGAATATCAACATTTAGAATATATACCGGCACAGAATCTTGCTTCCTATAGTTATGAAGATACCAATATTGAGGCAGGATATGGTTATCGATATCGCGTGGCGCCTTGTATCAAAAAGGATGATTATTATTTTGTGGGAAATGGTAACACACCGGTTTTACATAAAGTGCCTGATGAGATACTGGCTATAAGGATTTCCTTGGAACAAGAAACCTATACCCTGCATATGGGAGATAGTCAGGTAATCACTGCGCAAATAACACCGGAAAATGCTAGTAATCAGACTTTGTTATGGTATACAGATAATAGTGAAGTCCTGCAGGTAGAAGTATTGGAAAATGCAGAAAATCCAGGTGGAAACTGTGCAAAAATAACTGCAGTAGGTTTGGGAAGTGCAGAATTACGAGCTGTCACAACAGATGGTACACTATTGCATTTTGAGATGAGGGTCAATGTAGAACCACAACCGGATTTACAGGTGCCAAATGTATCTTCTGTAGGAGCAGGAATGGCAGAGGAAACCACGCTGCCGTCTGATCCGTCCTTGATTGGTAGTATGCTTCCGGGTTCACAGGAGCTGAAAGAAAGTGAAAATTCAAATTCTGCAGTTACACCAGATGCTAGTGGAAATTCACAGGTTACAGCTAGTCCAGAAGCTACAGGAGAGCAGACTAGAACAACCACCAGTGTTACAGCGACAAACTTGCATACAACCCCACCGGTTACGGTTGTTGGAGGTCAGACAAGTGCCTTGCACCAAAATGCTAGCGAAAATACAATAGCGCCTACCACTACAGCAAGTGTGGAACAGTTAAAAATTGGCCAGAAATACACCTGTAAGGGATATGTGTACAAGTATTTAGGAACGCAACAGGTACAGGTGGTTGCCAGTGTGAAAAAACATAAGAAAATTGTTGTACCGGCTACAGTTGTCTTAAATGGAACTGCTAAGTGCAAAGTAACCAAAGTTGGAGCAAAAGCATTTTCCAATAATAAAAAATTAAGACAGGTAGTGCTGGGAAAAAATATTCGACTGATTGGTAGCAAGGCTTTTGCCAATAATCCATCACTTGTTAAAGTGGTAATCAAAGGAAAAAATTTGAAAAAAGTGGCAAAGAATGCATGGAATCATACTGGAAAGCAGTTGGTATTTTATGTGCCGAAAACAGCAGAAACACAATATAAAAAAATATTGCCGGAAGAAAAAATAAAAACACAATAGTAAAGGAATATGACTGCTTTGCAGTCACCATAATGTATGAAAGTAGGTTCACTTTCAAAGTAACAAGGAGCTGTCGCATTAAGAAAACAGTATACCTAAGATTGCACATCTTTGTAAAAAAGATGCAGGATAGGTAGTGGTGTTTTTCTTAGTGTAACAGCTCCATTTTTTTGTGTAATAGGAAATTGCGATGCAATTTCCTATTACATAAAAAACGCTCCGCGAGGATGCGCAGACCGCGGAGATGGAGTTAATTGCTGCGCAATACCGCGGTCGCGCTAGAGTTTTGCAAGCAAAACTCTTTGT
>JAFORL010000155.1 GCA_017393285.1 Lachnospiraceae bacterium | reverse complement strand
ACCCTTGGGAATTTCTTAATTTTTTCTTACATTTTTCAATATTCAGAACAAAGAGTTTTGTTTACAAAAAAAACAAATCGAGCCTGCCATCAGGTATCCCTGTTGACAGGCTCTAATTCTCATCTTTCTTTTGTTGTCGTCATAACAACCAGCTTTCTTGCTTACTCGTAAACAAACTGAACTTCTGTTTTTGTATCTTCATCTACATAACAGTCTGCCTGTCCCTTTTTTCCTAACAGACATTTCGTTCCTTTATTATCAATCTTTACACCGGTATATCCATTTTGTCCCGGAATGTATAAACCATACTCATTTTTGTCAGAATCATAATAACAACTAATGTTAGAAGATTCAAATTGATTTGATTCTAAATTATCCTCAAATTCACCAATTGTAGAATATCCAACTTTATTAAGTACCGCTGCATCATTAAGCTTTACAGCTTCCGGATGATCTGTTGCTGCAATTGCTGAACTATATGCCAAATATAATCCATCTAGTGAATTATAATCCTTGGCAGCTCTAGTTTTTTCATAAAATGAAAATAAATTAGGTGCTATTATAGCAACCAATATTGCCATAATTGTCACAACAATAATCAACTCCAGCACTGTAAATCCGCTGTTTTTCTTATTCAATTTTTTCTCTTTTCTATTCTCTCTTTTCCACTTTTTTAACATATCAAACGCCCCCTGTCGCTCATCCACTCGTCATTAGAAAACATACTCTTTTTCTAATTTTCTATCCCTACTCATAAGTTAATGAACCACATACTTTTACTTTCTATCACCTAAACCTACGTGTTCTGCCTGCAAAAATCCAGCACATTGCTCGACATTGCATAGCAGTCAACCTCCATGCCTACTGGGCATACAGCATGATATTCAAAAGTAAATTACTCCCCCAAGTACAATTATAATACCATATTATTCCATTTTTAGCAACTTGTGTAAATCCCCCTCTAGTTCATGAATTCTTATACACATTTTGCGTTTATTCGCCGAAATAGTCACTTTTTAGAAACCCTGCTTGTAGTTTCGGCATATTGGCTAAGACCATTTTCCTAAAATGCATATAATAATTTTATCTATTCTGTCTAAATCAAGTCTTGATGGCATTTTTGCACGACTGGTAACCGAGTCTTACTCTGCCAGCAACTGCTGTATCAGATAGGCATAAATCTCCTGACTCTTATCCTTCCATCGGTCGCAAATCTGTACTGCTTCCTCCTCAGTAGCAACATTTAAGTTAATCTCCATCACGTTGGAAGTTCCATCTTTTACAATACCTCTGGCAACATATTCATTGTTCTCCAACTGGTAATAATCTGACACAACCATAGTCGCTTCCAAAATCGTTGCTCTGTTTTTTTTCAGATACTCATTCACTTCGTCTTTGATTGCACTGGAAATATCCTGCACGCAATACCCTAACACTTCGCTTCCCTCATTTGTAATACGGATGTGGGAACTGTTTCTGATGGTTTCAACGGTAATGAAATTGTTTTTTTCCAAATCTGTAATGGCTGATTGAATCGTAAAGTAATTGGTATATTCTTTTTCCAGAATAAAATCAGAAATCTGGGCATTTGTAAGGGCGGTTCCCGTTTGTTCCAACATATATAATATAATCAGTTTATACAATGTAAATGCTTCCTGTGCCATAATTTTCACCTTCCTTAGCTAAAACAGTTTCCCACATTGGAAACTGTTATTTTGTTATCTATTTTCCTTATCTTTGTTTTCCCTGCCAACTGTCTTTTATTTTTAATTGTGTGTTGATGGTATTCATAGCTGTCTTTTTGCTGGCACTCCACATAGGTGCTAAAAGCAGGCGTTTCGGGCCATCTCCCGTCACTCTGTGAACAACGATATCCTGTGGCAATCGCTCCAGACATTCGATTACTAATTGTACATATTCCTCTAAGGATAACGTCTTAAAATAAGGCAGATATCGTTCCAAATCTGTTCCTCTTAATACATGTAACAGTTGGAGTTTGATGCCATGTATGGCAAGAGGATTACTGCCGGATGGTGACATATCTGAAAGATATTCCACCGTTTCAAGCATTTCTCTTTTGCTCTCAAAGGGTAATCCCAAAATCACATGCACAATGACCTGCACGTTGATTTTATTAAGATTTTTCACCGCCTCTTCAAATACAGAAAGCTCATATCCCCGTCGGATAAATGCTGCACTTCTTTCATGAATGGTCTGCAATCCTAATTCTACCCAGACCGGTTTGATTTGATTTAATTCTTCCAAAAGTTTTAACACATCTTCCCCGAGGCAGTCTGGTCTGGTTCCTACCGAAAGGGCTACAATCTTTGGATGATGAATCGCCTCTGTAAAGAGCTTTCTTAAATACTCAATATCCGCATAAGTATTTGTATATGACTGAAAGTAGGCAATGAATTTATCGCCTACTTTCTTTGCTTTTTGTATCCCTGCAATTCCACGGTCAATCTGTGTGGTGACATTTTCACAAAGAGGTGCCGCAAAATCACCGGAACCTCCTGCACTACAAAAAATGCACCCTCTGGTATCCAAAGTTCCATCTCTGTTTGGACAGGTCATTCCGCCATTTAGTGATACTTTGTAAACTTTTTCTCCAAAGGTTTCCTGCAGATATGCGTCCAAGGAATAATACCGTTTTTCTTTCCAAAAACGCCTGTTACTCATCCGACTCACCTTCTAAAACAATACTCTCACCAGTTTTCTCGGCTTCGTAATATTTCATCATCTCTTCGATATATTCCCATACTTCCTCAATACCCGTTTTCTTCAAAGAAGAAAATGGAATAATTGGGGTACCTTCAATACACTGCAATGTTTTACGAATAATTCCCACATGTTTTTGTATTGCACCACGACTGATTTTATCTGCCTTTGTGGCAATAACGATAGGGTTAAAACCGTAACGCAAAATCCAGTGATACATATCTACATCGTTTTTTGACGGCTCATGACGGATATCTACCAACAGGAAAATGATACGAAGCTGTTTTGACTGCATCAGATAGTTTTCAATCATTTTTCCCCATTTTTTCTTTACATCCTGAGAAACTTTCGCAAATCCGTATCCCGGCAAATCCACAAAATACAACGCATCATTGATGTTGTAAAAGTTGATGGTCTGTGTCTTACCCGGTTTTTGTGAAATACGGGCATAGGATTTACGGTTCATCATACAGTTGATCAAAGAGGATTTTCCCACGTTTGATTTTCCTGCAAATGCGATTTCCAACATCTGATTGTCCGGAATCTTACTGGTAATTCCGCAAACCGTTTCCAAATTTACACTTCTTACATGCATTTTCCTTACCTCCTACATGTGTTTATCCGACAAGTCACTTTCATACATTGTGGCGTAAAAAAGCCTGCTCAAATACCTGCTCCACATCATTTACATACACTATTTCCAATCCGCCGGTGATTTCTTCTGAAATCTCCTGCACATCTTTTAAATTCTGTTCAGGCACACAAACCGTTTTCATACCTGCCTGTTTTGCTGCCAATAATTTTTCTTTCAATCCACCGATTGGAAGCACTTTTCCACGAAGGGAAATTTCTCCGGTCATGGCAATATCTGAACGTACTTTACGCTTTGTAACAGCGGATAAAATAGCTGTTGCCATAGTAATTCCCGCAGAAGGACCGTCCTTTGGAACAGCTCCCTCTGGAAAATGAATGT
>JAFORL010000154.1 GCA_017393285.1 Lachnospiraceae bacterium | reverse complement strand
TATTTATAAAATAACTTTTGGGCTGCTTCCCAAGATGAATTTCCTCGTCCTTTGATCTGATCTAAGCCAATTTCCTCTGTCTTCCCTGTGGTATTGACATAAACCACCGTTCCTTTATCTGTATTGGATTTGCACTCATTGACTTGATCCAAACTACCCGAATCCGTTCCAATGAACAATGTATTGATATTTTCAGACTTCATTACCACAAGAGAATAGCTGCTATTTCCTGCTTTTAATGTGAATTTTCCTGCATTTTTGAAAACATCAGTAGTTTCTCCGTTTTGAACGACTGTACCATTTACAGAAATATTCCCACTAAATGTGTGCCATACTGTTAATTTGTTCAAATCTGTAGAAGATGGTAAATATAAATAATACTTTCCATCTTCGCTTCTATAATGCCACTTTACTACATCATACCCACTTTGTGTAGTTTCCTGGCTTCCTTTTACATATAAATTATTGGATGCACCATTGCTTACCAATTCTGGTGCCGGCTGACAAATTATTTCTGCCTGCACAATCCATTTCCCCTGTGGTATCATTGCCACAACACAAACAAGTGCCAATACCACTGCCAATACACGGTTTAAAAAATTTTCTTTGAAACATTGTTTCATAAATTGTTTCATTTTTGTTTGCCTCCTACTTTTTTTCTGCATTTACAGCTATGTTTTCACCCACCATTTTACAAATACCTTTCCTTGCATTTCAAACTAGCTATTATTCCATGTAACCGTTTCGCCTAGCACATTCATAAAATGCCAAATGCAACTAAACCTGCAGGCAGTTACATTTTACTTGCGTCTTCATGAATCTGGGGCAAAAACTTTTACTGTTAAATTATAACTTGCTACTAACATACATGCAATGCCAAAGCATCCCCCTTCCCATTTTTCATGACTTTAACCAAGTATTTTACAATTGATTTCAAAAGTTTTGTAATTTTTTTACAATACTGTTGCATTTTTATTACGTTCTTGTAAAATGGTGATAACTGTCCTATAGGAATATCCATTTACAAAACAAAGAGTTTTGCTTGCAAAACTCTAGCGCGACCGCGGTATTGCGCAGCAATTCAATCCATCTCCGCGGTCTGCGCATCCTCGCGGAGCGTTTTTTTGTTATTGGAAATTGTATCGCAATTTCCTATAAGGCAAAAAACCCCCATGCGAACGCTGTTTTGTTTCGCACAAGGGTTTTGTAATTGGCGTGTAAAAACGCCCTAATGTTTGATTTTGTATTTTTCGCTTAATTCCAAACGAAGTAATGCACGTCTTAAAGCCAGCTCCGCTCTGGATACGTTGATTTCGCCCTCCGCACCCTTCAAGCGACGTTCCGCACGGATTTTTGCTTCTTTGGCACGATTCATATCGATTTCATCCGGCCATTCACAAGACTCTGCAAGGACCAATACTTTATCTGGAAGAATTTCTAAAAATCCATCGTGTAAAGCAGCTTCCTTGGTCTCTCCATTTACTTTAAACCGAACAACACCAGGTGCTATAATCGATGTCAAAGGAATATGTCCCGGCAATACGCCAATCTCTCCCTCTGTCGTTCGAACTTCCAGCATCTCAATATCATTCTCATAAAATATACGTTCTGGAGAGACAACCTGCACACGAAATAATTTATTGTCTGCCATGGCAATCCTCCTACCTTCGCATGTTGCTTGTAACAATTCAGCCAGCAGCTAAAATGTTACCACTTTGTTCAACTACTATTTCATACGTTCTAATACGTCTTCAATGCTTCCGGCATTTAAGAAATAACTTTCTGGTACATCATCATGTTTTCCATCTAAAATTTCTTTGAAACTTCGAATGGTCTCTGACAAAGGTACGTATTTTCCTGGAATACCAGTAAACTGTTCTCCTACGAAGAATGGCTGTGACAAGAATTTTTGGATTTTTCTTGCACGATTTACCAAAACCTTTTCATCTTCTGATAATTCGTCCATACCTAACATGGCGATAATATCCTGTAATTCTTTGTAACGTTGCAGGATTTCCTGTACGCCACGAGCAACCTTATAATGCTCTTCACCCACAATTCTAGGATCCAAAATACGAGAAGTAGACTCCAACGGATCTACCGCAGGATAAATACCCAACTCAACAATAGAACGGGAAAGTACCGTAGTTGCATCCAAATGGGCAAATGTAGTAGCTGGCGCAGGGTCTGTCAAGTCATCGGCAGGCACATATACAGCCTGTACGGATGTGATAGAACCATTCTTGGTAGATGTGATACGCTCTTGCAAGGCACCCATCTCTGTCTGCAAAGTTGGCTGATAACCTACGGCTGAAGGCATACGTCCCAACAAAGCGGAAACTTCGGAACCAGCCTGGGTAAAACGGAAAATATTATCAATAAATAACAATACATCCTTTCCTGCTTCATCACGGAAATTTTCCGCAATGGTCAGTCCTGTTAAACCAACACGCATACGGGCTCCAGGTGGCTCATTCATCTGACCAAACACCATGGTAGTCTTATCAATAACGCCGGAATCCGTCATTTCATAGTAAAGGTCATTACCTTCACGAGTACGTTCTCCAACGCCTGTAAATACAGAATATCCACCATGCTCTGTTGCGATATTGGTAATCAATTCCTGAATCAATACCGTTTTACCTACTCCGGCACCACCAAACAAACCAATCTTACCACCCTTTTGGTAAGGACAAAGTAAGTCTACTACCTTGATACCTGTTTCCAAAATTTCCGTTGAAGTAGATTGTTCTTCAAAGGCTGGTGCTTTTCTGTGAATTGGTTTATATACTACACCCTCTGGTGCTGGCTTTTCATCAATGGGTTCTCCCAGTACATTGAACATACGACCCAATGTCTTTTCCCCCACTGGAACAGAAATCGGCGCTCCGGTAGCTTCAGCTTCCATACCACGAACCAAACCATCTGTTGGTCCCATGGCGATACATCTTACAATGTCATCTCCCAAATGCTGTGCTACTTCAACGACAAGTTTCTTATCGTCTTTTGTCTTAATATTTATGGCATCATTAATTTCTGGAAGATTGCCTTCCGTAAATTTAATATCCAATACCGCACCGATAATCTGAGTGATTTTTCCAATATTGTTTTCCATCTCTATACCTCACTCTCTTATTCAATTGCAGATGCACCTGCAACGATTTCGGTTAATTCCTGTGTAATACTTGCTTGTCTGGCACGATTGTACTTCAAAGACAAATCCGCAATCATATCCTGTGCATTATTGGAAGCAGAGTCCATGGCTTGCATACGCGCACCATTTTCACTGGCAACCGCTTCACATAAAGCACCATAAATCAAGCTATTCACGTATTTAGGAATAATCTGATCTAATACCTCCTCCGGTTCCGGTTCATAGTTCATCAAAACCAAATCCTCGATCGAAGGTTTTTCTGTTTCCTCTTTTGGCGTAACAGCAACCGGTAATAACTGCATCAAAGTCGGAATCTGGGTAATGGTATTTTTAAATACCGTATACGCCAAATAAATCTCCCCAACTTCTTCATTGGAAAATGCATCTAACACTGCCCTTCCAATTTCTATCGCATCAGAAAACATAGGCTCATTCATTACTTCCGAATAATCAGCTTTGATTTCAAATCCTGCACGACGTAAAGAATCTCTACCTTTTCTACCAACTGCGTACACTAAAATATCTTCCTTTTTATGCGCACCCTGTGTCAATAATTTTACCACATTGTTGTTATAACCACCTGCTAATCCTCGATTAGAAGTAATCACAATCACTGCTTTTTTCTTACTGCTGTTTTTTTGCAAATAAGGGTGACTAATATTGCTTGATTTTGCTAAAATAGAATACATCGCATCGTACATATGCTGGAAATAAGGCTTAGAAGCCTCCACTCTTCCCTTTGCTTTTTGTAGCTTCGCTGTAGAGACCACCTTCATGGCAGCTGTAATCTGCCCAGTATTTTGAATTGACTCTTTACGACGCTTAATCTCTCTCATAGAGGCCATACATTACACCCCCTATTCTTTAGCAAATTCTTTTTTGAATTCATCAATGGCTTTCACTAGCAGTTTTTCTGCATCTTCATTTACCACTTTTTCTTCCTTGATGCTCTTTGGAAGTTCTGGATATTTTGTATCAATATAATCGAACAAGCCATCTTGAAATGCTAAAATATCTTCACTTGGAATATCCAACAGATATTTCTTGGTAGCTGCATAAATAATCATAACCTGGTATTCTACCGCCATTGGCTTGTACTGTGGTTGCTTTAACATTTGTTGGATTCTCTCACCTTGGGCAAGTTTCTCCTTGGTGTCTGCATCCAAATCTGAACCGAATTGGGCAAAGGCAGCCAATTCACGATACTGCGCAAGCTCTGTACGAATAGAACCGGCAATCTTTTTCATAGCCTTAATCTGTGCAGAACCACCTACACGGGATACTGACAAACCAGCGTTAATAGCCGGACGGAAACCGGCATTAAACATCTCTGTTTCCAAATAAATCTGACCATCTGTAATAGAAATTACATTGGTAGGAATGTATGCAGAAACGTCTCCCGCCTGGGTTTCAATAATTGGTAGGGCTGTTAATGAACCTCCACCCAATTTGTCTGATAGTCGTGCTGCACGCTCTAATAATCTAGAATGCAAATAGAATACATCACCAGGATATGCCTCACGTCCAGGTGGTCTCTTTAATAACAATGACAGGGTACGGTATGCAGTAGCATGTTTACTCAAGTCATCATAAATAATCAATACATCTTCCCCATTTTCCATCCATTCCTCACCAATGGCACAACCTGCATATGGGGCAATATATTGCAATGGTGCTAATTCGCTAGCAGTAGCCGCTACAATGGTAGTATAGTCCATAGCACCGTATTCTTCCAAGGTCTTAACAATATTGGCAACTGTAGATGCCTTCTGACCAATGGCAACATAAATACATTTTACATTTTGTCCTTTTTGGTTGATGATGGTATCAATGGCAATGGCTGTTTTACCAGTCTGTCTATCTCCAATGATTAACTCACGTTGTCCTCGTCCAATTGGTACCATGGCATCAATCGCCTTAATACCGGTTTGTAATGGTGTATCTACAGATTTTCTTGAAATTACACCTGAGGCTACACGTTCAATTTGACGATATTTGTTGCTTTCAATCGGTCCCTTTCCATCAATGGCTTGTCCCAATGCATTTACAACACGTCCAAGCATAACATTTCCTACGGGTACCTCAACCACTCTACCTGTCGTCTTAACCGTATCACCTTCGTTGATATTCTTACCATCTCCCAGTAAAACGGCACCAACATTATCTTCTTCCAGGTTTAAAGCCATACCGTAAATTTCATTTGGAAATTCCAACAATTCGCCTGACATGGCTTTTTCCAATCCATGAATACGTGCGATACCATCGGCAACCTGAATAACCGTTCCCACTTCGGAAACTTCTAATTTTGTACTGTAATTTTTGATCTGCTCTTTAATCACAGAACTGATTTCTTCTGGTCTCAAATTCATGATATGTGCGCACCTTCTTTCCTCTCATATTTTTCATTATAAACGGATCTCATCTTCCCGTCCTACTATTCACTCAGTTGAATATTTAACAATGTTTTCGCCATGGTTTGTAACCTTGTACGAACACTGCTGTCTACAACCTGATCTCCCACGCGAATAACCATTCCTCC
This sequence comes from Lachnospiraceae bacterium, assembly GCA_017393285.1. Lineage (GTDB taxonomy): Bacteria > Bacillota > Clostridia > Lachnospirales > Lachnospiraceae > CAG-411. The sequence continues at coordinate 5,863 of JAFORL010000154.1, read as the reverse complement.
AATCAAGGCTGGATCTATGTGGAAGCTGGTTTCAAATTGCACATATGGAGTTGTTTCTAACAACTTCTGTACCAATTGATTTTGTTGTTCTTGCGACAAGGCAACCGCAGATGTCACCTCCGCCACCCCGATTTTCTTATATGCTTTTACGGCATCTAAGAAATATTCTAAAATACCATCCATATCCACATAACGATCTTTTTGCACAATCAAGCGCAAAAATCCTACCATAGTATCTGATATAAATGGGGTAAATACCTGCTCTACAAAAGAAAGTTTTTCTTCCTTTCCAATCTTAGGGTGTTGAAAGAATCCCATCATTTCCGGATTGGCTGCAATGGCGTCTAATACTGCTTTTGCCTCCTCAGCCAAGGCGTCCATTTTCTGTTCTTCTATTGCCAACTCCATCAGGGCTTCTCCATATGTCTTCGTTACTAACTTTGCCATGTGCTATCACCCATCTCTTTTAAAGTATCCTCAATCAACGAATATTGCTCTGCTTCGCTGATGGAATTTTGAACAATCTTACCAGCCATAGCAGTTGCAATTGTGATCATTTCCTGTTTGACTTCATCTTTTACTTTGCTCTTTTCAAGGGCAATATCCTTATCTGCACGCACACGAATGCGATGTGCCTCCTCTTTGGCTTCTTCCACAATTTCTTTTTCCTGCAACAAAGCCTTCTTTCTTGTATCACTTAGGATACCTTCTGCTTCTTTATGCACATCTTTCAATTTTCCTTCATAGGTTTCCTTCATTGCAATACTATCTTTCTTTGCCTGTTCTGCAGTCTCCAAATCTGCTACAATCTTCTCCTGTCGGGTTTCGATTAAATCTCTCACAGGATTAAACAATAATTTGGACAGGAATAAGAACAAAACAAAAACAGAACATGCGGTAATACCGGCATCTACTATTAATTGTAAGTCCAAACCAAAAATACGGCTCATAACATCGTTAGACCCCTCTGTCAAAAGAACATTTGTCCATAGTCCAAAACTACTCACTGTACGGCCTCCTTTCCTTTGATGATTTACTAAAATCTAGTATACCTACTCAACGGCAATTACAGTCTTCCAATAAGTGGGTTTGCGAATAGTAAAATCAAAGCGATAACCAAACCATAAAGACCAGTTGTTTCGGCAACGGCTTGTCCTAATAACATGGTAGCCATGATTTCACCTCTTGCACCTGGATTACGTCCTACTGCTGATGCACCTTGACCTGCTGCATTACCTTGTCCAATACCGGAACCGATACCGGAAATAACTGCAATACCTGCACCAATTGCTGATCCACCTAATACTAAAGCTCTTGCTAAAATTTCGTTATTCATATTTCATCCTCCTATTAATGACTCGTAACAAATATTCCTGTTACTTTTTTACTCTCTCATTTCTACTGTCTTTTCCACATTTTCATGCAAATCCTTACCTGTACAAAAATACAGGCTCCTTACATTTCTATTCTTTCTCTCCAATGGCATCTGATACAAATACCATAGTCAACATACAGAATACAAATGTTTGAATTGCTCCTGAGAACAAATCTAAATATGCATGCAATGCTGCCGGCCAAACCAAAGTTCCCCACCATGGCAACAATCCATACAGTAAACCTAACATAATGGTTCCTGATACAATGTTACCAAACAAACGCAATGACATAGAAACCGGTGTAGCCAAATCTCCCACAATGTTAATTGGGAAGAAGAAGAAAATTGGTTCAAACCAACCCTTCACTTTACCAAGCTTTTGATACCTAAATCCATTGAACTGGATCAATACAAAGGTAATCAAAGCCAATGGAAATGTGACACCATAATCTGCTGTAGGTGCTCTAAGACCTAGCAATCCAGATATGTTTGATAGCAAAATAAAACATGCTAAAGTGCCAATATAATTTGCAAATTTTGGTCCATGTTTCTTTCCCATATTGGATACCACCAAACCGTCCACGCCTTGTACCAGCATTTCCAGTGATGCAACAAATTTGCTGGGCTTTCCATATGGATCTGTCCGCTTTACAGCACGGTAGGACACAAATGCAAATATAATCAGCGTCACACATACGATGAACAGGGATATATGGGTAGTTGTAATGTACAAATCCTGCCCGAACAACTGGTATTTTAAATACCCTTTCGCTCCCAGCTCATCTCCGATGTCTGCACGAATCAAATTCGCACCAGGCAACCCCTTTGCAATTTGTGAGATTTCCCCATTCAAAAGCTCTCCCTCCTTTTCTATTGAATATATAACTCAGTCCGGATGTCCTCGAAGCCATCTCCTATCACCTAAAAAAGATTATAGTTCCATTTGATTCTCCTTGCTAACATCCTCCTGACCTATGAAAAATGGTTGAACATAACTGGATACTTTCAAAGCAAACATGCCTAGCAAAATGCCATACATATTCATCCACTTCTGTAATGCAAATCCAAATACACCAACCATAATCATAATCAACGTACGAATAACCGCTTGGGAACGCTGATATTTGATTGCGTCTTCCACAAGCATATCCAAACTTTTTTGTAAACTGAAATAAAGATGAAGGGTGACAATACATGCACCAATAGAACTCCAAAAAACACCCAAAACGAAGGATAAACGGTGTTCTGCAAAGAATGCCCCAATGCAACTAACGATTGCGGCATATATGATATTCCCCACTAATAAGCCTAATAATGTCCTCTTTTCCTTGCTCATAACCCTCTCTCCTATCATTTTTTCTGTCTCGTCTCTGCGCGCTGTTCCCTTTCTTTCCTCATATCATCAAAGTATGCTTGTTCTTCTCGTTCTCGCTTTAAATCGCTCTCATAAAATCCCCTAACCAAGCAAAAGAAGTTTCGAAATGCAGCCAGCACCCCTACCAGCATCATCACAAGAAACCATAAAGTAGTATGAAAACGATCATTGAGCCAGACTCCCAAAGCACCACAAATCAATAAGGGCGATAACATAGTAATCGTAATTTGTAAAAACATAGTCAAAATCTTGCCTATATTATTCCCCTTGCCTTTTTTCATGGGGCTGCACTCCCTTTCCATACAGATTTCCTGTACATGCATTTCCTTCGAACTGCTACAAGTACACTCTACATTTATTATACTACATTTTCCAAAAATGTCCATAAAAACAAACTTGAATTTTATTTTTTAACAAATCCTTAATATTTCTTTGCCTTTTGCGATATTTACTTTAAATGTGTTGTCAATTGTTGTCTATTGGTGTCGTTTCTGCATGTTTACCAACAAAAAACATACCCACCAGACAACCAAATCTGCATGCATAAACAGCTCTCTTGGGCGGATGCAAATAAAATAGCAGAAATTATAAATCTACTGTTACAGAAACAGCCCTCTTGGGCGGATGCAAATAAAATAGCAGAGATTATAAATCTACTGTTACAGAAACAGCCCTCTTGGGCGGATGCAAATACTGTTTTTCTTCAAGCAGTAGCCCACCAAACAAAAGGTTACTCATTTTTTTCTTTATTTCCCTATATTACTTGTGCTATAATGCTATCATATAAAAACCAATTCAAATACAAAATGTTCTCCCAGAGTCATTTTGTATGATAGATGTGTGCTTTGGAAATCCTTTTTTGTCAATTCACAGCATGTTTTCACCAATGAGCTGTTTTAAAGGAAACACAAATTGCACAGGATATGTTCTCTTGGAGTCTGTTTATACAAGATTTTCCTAAGAATATATGATAACTATTGGAGGGATAAATATGAAAAGCAGCAAACCAAACCTATATCGCAAACGTATCATACCAGAAGAAATGATCCTACTGAAAGATGACGAAATCTTACATCTGGATTCTCGTATTATTGTAACCAAGTGGGACTCTTTAAAACCAAGAAAAGATTTTTCTAATGGAATTTCTGCTTATTTTTTAGAAGATGGCTTTAAGGTTAGCAAAATCTTTAACAAACATAACAAATTAATATATTGGTATTGTGACATTATAGAAACGGAATACAATGCACAAACCAACACTTATATTTTTACTGATCTTCTGGCAGATGTGGTTGTTTATCCAGATGATACACTACATGTTTTGGACTTAGACGAAATTGGAGATGCACTAGAAAAAGGATTGATCCACGAAGCCACTGCCATCAAGGCTTTGCGACTCTGCGATCGTCTTTTGAACACCATCTACGAAGGTAGTTTCAAAAAATACACCAATATTATAGATCGTTATGAAACAAAGGGATAAGTCTAGTTTCCCATAAAACAAAATAGGCGTATGGTTAACCTGACACCAGTTGTTCGCTTAACCATACGCCTCATCTATTTGGTTCTTTCTTATTCTTCTATTTGTGCTATTCTGCGCACATGTCTTTCATCATTGGAAAATGGAGTATGCAAAAAGATATCCACAATTTTCACTGCCAAGCCTGGTCCAATCACACGTGCACCCATAGCTACAATATTGGCATCATTGTGCTCTCTGGTTGCCTGTGCACTAAAACAATCATGGCAAAGTGCCGCACGTACACCTTTCACCTTATTGGCTGCGATAGAAATACCAATACCGGTTCCGCATATCAATATTCCTTTTTCTGCTTCCTTTGATGCTACTGCATTCGCCACCTTCTTTGCATAAACCGGATAATCTACAGAAGCCTCATCGTAACATCCATAATCCTTGTAGGCAATATTTTGTTCCTCTAAATATTTTATAATTTCCTGCTTTAATTGGTATCCACCATGATCACAACCGATTGCTATCATGTGCATTCGCCCCTTTCTTCTATTGGTATCTATCTCTTTTACAACCTACAGACTTTACTGTTTGGGTTGTTATCTCTTGTTATTCTACCATAGTTTCCGTATCTTGCAAACCATAGGTTTTCTTTAATTTCACTACAATCTTTTTTATGACCCGAAACATAGTTTGAAAACAGGAATCATATTCTACCAATGTGCCTCCATAAGGATCCTCCATATTCATATCATCTCCGATAAAGCCATACAAAGTATACACATTTCCTGTATATTCAAACTCTTCTAATATTTGCTTCTTTTGACGAATGGTCATGGTCAACACCAAAGTATTTTCATCAATATCGTCTGCATCTAACATCAATGCTGTCCGCTCCGGTACCTTCAACCCATGGTTCACCAACACCACTTCTACCTTAGGATTAATGGGTTCCGGAAACAATACTACCATGCCTCTGGATTTAATCTGCACAGTCTGGTCTGCCACCATGCTCTTACATATGCATTCTGCCATCAGACTGGTGGCTGTATTGTCCTCGCAGACAAAGAGAATACTATTATATCTTCTCATAATTTTTTCTCCCTTATACATGTACAATGGCATAACCTGCCGCTTTTTTCATTCGATTCATAATGGCATCTCCCATAGAATCCGCCTCAAAACTCTCTGCAAAAATAACATCTACTGTCGCATGATCAAAGGCGCGCAAAGACTGATATAAACCTCTCGCGATACTTCCGTCCTCATTTCTGGAACCGATGCTGTACACCTGCCCCTCTTGATAGCTGTCTTTGGTTTCCTCCGTTGCTAAAATGCCAACCTTTTTACCACTTGCAAGGGCTGCTTTTGTCTCTTGTTGAATACGGGTAATCACTGCTTCCGCTTTCCCTACAAAAATAGTCATATCTGCCTTTGGTGCATAATGTTTATATTTCATGCCGGGTGCTTTTGGTCTTATTCCCACCGGCATCTGCTCTCCTTGTATGGCTGGGTCTATTTCTACCCTTCCTACAATCGTCTCCAGCATTTCTTTGGTGTAAGCGCCTGGTCTTAGTATGGTAGGTACCGAACCGGTAAGATCCACAATGGTGGATTCAATTCCCACATCTACCATTCCCCC
>JAFORL010000153.1 GCA_017393285.1 Lachnospiraceae bacterium | reverse complement strand
TCTCCTTTTTCTTATAGAAAAACCCTAAGCACTATGCCTAGGGCAAATATTTTTCCTAACTGTCATCTTTCTTTTCGTCTCAATCTACTTCAGTATACTCTTATTGTCTATCAATTGTCAAGTGGGTGTTTCCCGCAGTTTCTGGTGCTAACTTCAAGTCTTGCACCCATATTCACACTTTATTTTATATAACTCCCCAATACCTTATCCAAGGTATCGTTCTTAAATGGTTTCGAAATGTGGGCATTCATTCCAGCTTCGACAGAACTTCTCTTATCCTCATCAAAGGCATTTGCAGTCATAGCAATAATAGGAATTTGTTTTGCATCTTGCCGATCCATCGCACGAATTATTCTTGTTGCCTGATACCCATCCATCTTTGGCATCATAATATCCATCAAAATCAGGTCATACGTTCCTTCATCAGATTTTCCAAAGATTTCCACTGCCTCTTTACCATCTTGTGCAAGGGTCACCTTAGCCCCTCTTTCTTCCAGAACCATAATAGCCAACTTTTGATTGAGCAATGTATCCTCAACCAATAATACATGTTTACCATTCAAGTTTTGCACCTGTATACTTTTCTCTTCCTGTTCTATCATTCCAGCATTACACACTCTCGTTTTTTTCAATACACGTACAAGGTCTGATTTAAACAAAGGTTTCGAACAGAAACAGGTTACTCCTGTTTTTTTGGCTTCCTGCTCAATATCAACCAAGTCATACGCTGACAACAGAATAATCGGTACATCATCTCCTATTTCACTTCTAAGCTGTTTTATTGTTTCCAAACCATCCATATCCGGCATAAGCATATCAACAATATATACTTCATATGGTTTTCCCATTTTCTCACTTTTCTTTGCTCGTAATACTGCGTCTTTGGCAGAAGTAGTCCAGTCTGCTGAAACACCAAGCTGATCCAGCATAAAAGTAATATTTTCAATGTAATCCAACTCATCATCTATAACCAATAACCTAAGATCCTTAAATACAACTGAATCTTCCATAACTTCCTTTCGCTGACTCAATCGTAGAGGCATATCAATGACAAATTCTGTTCCTTCTCCCTTTTTACTATGAACAGTGATTACACCACCCATCATATCCACCAGATTTTTTGTAATAGCCATGCCAAGTCCAGTACCTTCTATTTTCGTCTGCGTCACACTTTGCTCTCTCTCAAATGGTTCGAATATTTTCTTTATAAATTCCTCACTCATACCTATACCTGTATCTTTTATACAAAATTCGTAAGAACCAAAACCATTTGGTGCCTCCTTCTTTTGTCGTATACTAAACGTAACCGACTTTCCTTCTGGCGTAAATTTCATTGCATTTCCCAAAATATTATTAAAAATGCGATTAAGTTTCATAGCATCGACTATAATGAATTCATTTGTAATTTCATGAACATCCACTTGAAAGTCAATCTTTTTTTCTTTCATCTGATTCTGAATCATATTTACAGTATCATGAATAATATCACTAATGTTATCTTCTTCTTCTTGAAGTGCCACCTTTCCACTTTCAATCCGACTCATATCCAAAATATCATTAATCAATCCTAATAAATGATTTCCTGCAATTTGAATCTTATCAATACAATCCTCCACCCTTTCTTTATCATCTATTTGTCCGGCAGCAATGGCAGAAAAACCAATAATTGCATTCATCGGTGTCCTGATATCATGGGACATATTTGCTAAGAACAAAGTCTTTGCCTGATTTGCCTGTTTTGCTATCGCTAACGCTTCCTCAATCATATTTTTTTGCTCAATCTCATTTTTAAGCATTTGTTCCATCTGCGCATTGTTTTCTTTGATTTCTTCATTTTTTGCCGTAACCAAATAATGTTCTACCAAATAGACTAGTAAACATAAAGTCGGCAAGGATAGTATTACACAAACTGTTCGATTAACAAAATTAGGAACAAAATATTCATCTTGTACCGGAAGCAACACATTACCTCTAAATATCCAAGACACTACTAAGGAAATCGAAATTTCTATACTACACGCAACAACCATTCTCACATCGATGAAAAAAGCAGTCAATATAACAAAGAAAAATGCAAATCCCCAAAAATCTTCAGATGGTACCATATACAAGATAAAGTTAAATTGAGTAAACATAATCAAAACTAAATATATTTTCCCATAATTCAGCTTTTTCGGAATAACTACACCATCTATTCCAATCCCGGTTTTAACAAAATATATACCGGTTAATAGATATAGCAAACAACTCAAATCAAAAGTAATCATTTCCATCCATGGTATCATTGGAAAATAGCCCAAAATTTTCAAAAGTGTGTATGTCAAGCCAGCGCATTGACATGCACTTGGTGCAATCAGCATGCCAATATAAAATACTCGATTTGTATAAGTATCCATAACCGTTAGTTTCTTTCTTGTTTTTATATTATCATGCATGCATTTCCCCCCCAACATTTCAATAAGGGGCAATCGCATCAAGCGCAAAACATACACGATATAGTGTTTGTTTTATCTTTGATAAACTATCTATATCTATCCTATAATGCTTTTCTCGATACGACCGTCCCTTATTCGTTATACCATTATTCTAATAAAGCTTCCAATTCTTTCACCATTCTATTGATAACATCCACTTGTTGTGTAATATTTAAAACTTCCTCTGCATTTCCTTGTAACATATTTGCAATATTTTTAAATTCTTCATTTTCATTTTGAATACTATTGGCAATCTTTTCATTAATTTCAACTGTAGAAACAATAATATTTGCCTGATTTAGCCTTATATTATCTGCTTTGCCAACTGCACTTACAGATTCTTTTAACATTTCCATCATCGCTCGAACGCCATCAACTGTAGCTACAATGACTTTATTCTGTTCCATAAATCTTAAAGCGTTTGTATTCATACACTCTGACACATTATTCGTCCCATTTTGCACTCGACAAACCACATCATTCACAATACTTAAAGTGTCTTTTGTACTTTCAGCCAAATGACCAATTTCCTGTGCCACAACAGCAAATCCTTTGCCAGCCTCTCCAGCTCTAGCCGCTTCAATAGAAGCATTTAATGCAAGTAAGTTAATTGATTCTGCAATTTCATTAATGATATCCAATGTCTTACCAATTTCAGAAGCCTCAGACAATAACTGTTGTGTTACTTCTTTTGTTTGCTGTGTAGATTTTTCAACTTCATTACTCATACTCAACAACTGATTTAATGACTGTTCATTTGTTGACAAAATGCCAACCAAATTATTAGAAATATCATCGACATTATGCATTTTTTCTTCCATACTCTGGCTACTTAATTTTAGTTCATCCAAATTCGTTTTGCTTGTTTCTGCCATATCTATCATCTTTTGGCTACTCTCTAATAATGTTTCTGAAACAGCTGACAACTCTTGTGTAGAAGCACTTTCTACCTGTGTTGTTTCCAATAAATTCGAGCTTGCATTCCCCAATTCACCTGCAATATAAGTCACTTTCTTTAATACATTCTGCACTCGTTCATTATTTCTTTCCATCTCATCCTTTTTTGCATTAACCAAAAATCGTTGTACAAAATAACATAACAACCAAATTGTTGGTAATGATAACGCAACACAAACCGACCTGTTTACCATATTCGCATTAAAATATTGGTTATGTACCGGCAAAAGCACTTCACTGCGTGCAATCCACGATACAATTAAAGAACATGTAATTTCCACTATTGTAGCTCCAACCATTTTCCCATCTAGAAAAAATGATGTTAATATTACAAAAAAGAACGAAAAGCCCCAGAAATCACATGACGGAACCATATACAAAATAAAATTAAATTGGGTAAACATAATTAAGACTATATAAATTTTACCACTTTTCAACTTTTGATCCTTAACCAAATTATCTTCAAATCCCGTTCTAATAAAATAAATTCCAATCAAAAGATACAACAAACAGGTGCAATCAAACACAATTAATGCAATCCACGAAACGGTAGGTAACCATCCAATAACTTTTTCTATTGTATATGTAATTCCAGCACATTGACATGCCCCCGGTACCAATAACAATACCATAATATATACTTTGTTAACATAATCTTCTAATGCTGTTAACTCTCTTTTCTCCATTGTTTTTCCCCCTTTCAAAAAATATACAACTGAACAATTGCCGAATATCCTGCACCAACTGTACATATAATCATAATTTTTCCATCCTGGTTATAACGATCCCACATTTTATCAATACATAAAATTGGACAGGTATTACCTGTGTAACCATATTCTCTTCCCCAAAAGAAATACTTTTTCTCTGATACCCCTAACAGTTCCAATGTTTTTAAATTATACGCATCACTCAGTTGTGAAAAAACAAAATAATCTACACCTTGGATGTCAATATCATTTCTCCTAAGCACCTTTTTAATTGTATCAACCCATTTTTGAGGAATAAAATCCATAGGAAAAGGATTCCATTCAAGCCGTTTTTCATTTGGTTGTATTGACTTCAATGGAACATTAGACATTCCACATTTTGGATATGTAATATACTCATGATAGCTAGCATCTACAAAAATCTCCACATCCATAAAACCATTCTTATGCTCACTATCCTGTTTTTCCAAAACTACACATGCAGCAGCATCAGCAAATGTAGCATATACAACAGTATCAGACCACAATGCTATTGGTGAAATACAGAAACATCCGACAACCAACGCTCTATTTATATCCGAGCATCTCATATATTTGTTTACAACATCCATCCCTTGAACCATACCAGTACAATTGCTATTTAAATCAAAAGCAACCTTGACATTTGACATAGCTTCACCATAAATTCCAGCCAATTTCATCGCATTAGAAGGAAATAAATATTCAGGAGTATCGCTACACACAACAATCATTTCTATAGAATTCAAATCTATATTATTCTTTTTCGAACAATCATGTATTGCACTTTTACACATAGAAATGGTATTTTCTCCTTCTGAAACAAAGTATCTCTTCTTTCTTCCCAAATGTTCCATTAGATTATGTGCGCTCAACCCCAGTTTTTCAAAATGTCTATCAATATCTTGATTGTAAACTGCATTATTAGGGACATATACTCCTGTTCCAATCATTTTTACATTTACCATGCAAACCTCCCCCTCTGATATTTATTTTTTTCATATGTCAACATAGAACTGGTTGTTCTGGCATAACTAAATTCACCTCCTAAAGTCTCTCAACAAACCTCTTTATCTCCTGACTAACGGATAAACTATCTTCAAAAATTAATGCATGACCACCGTATGGTAGCATAAGTAACTGACTTCCCTTAATATGTGCCCAAGTTTCAATCGCTGCAGAAGGTAAAACAATTTGATCATCACACCCCTGCACCAATAAAGTAGGAATCTGGATTTCTTTTGCATATTCTATGCGGTTATATGCATTCGATATCATCAAATCATTATATCCAATTGCATTCTCCACGCTATTCTTTAGAAACAGACTCTTGATTTCCTCTTTTTTCTCTTGGTCTGCTAACGTGCCAAACAAAACATCCACAATGTTTTCCAAAGCAAACTGGTCTACCGGCATATTTTTTAATTGATCTACCATAGGCGTATGATGTTGTAAATCTGCACCACTACTTAAGAAAGCAATCGCATCCAGCTTTGCTTTTTTTCGTAAAGCTACCTCATATGCTATAGCACCTCCCATAGAGTACCCTAGCAATACTACTTTTTCCTGCAATATACCATCTTTTTGCATCTTAACTATTGTTTCTTCTACGTCTGTCGCAACATCCTCGACAGATGCGGGCATATCACCAGATGAGGCTCCATGATGTGTCAAATCGAATACAACACAATCATATTCATTAAAGCATTTTACAAACGGCAACATTCCCTCTTTCGTCATGGTAGAACCATGCAAAAAAATCAAAGTATAATCACTCTTTGTTTTTCTGAATTGTTCATACGCTAACACTGTTTTCTCCCCCTTCTATGAATAAAATTTCCAATATTACTTCAATAATAATATCATTCACATATACAATTATACTATAATTTGACGTGTTTTTTCAATATTTTTAGTAACAATTCACACATTGTTATATTTTACGCAAAAAAATTAACCTTTTTGTAACATATCACTTTGAAAGTGTTTTCCCTAGTCAACAGAATGTATGCATTACGAAAGTAGCAATGCTGCGGAACAATTCACTTTTATTCATGGCAATGTCAGTCTTTCGAGGACTGGTTTGACATTTCCTGTAATGCTTCAATTTCCTCCATTGTCATTTTGGTGAATTCTGCCAACTCCTGTATCGTCGCTACCCGTCCCCATTCTTTTGCTAAATAGGTATTTGCCTCATGTAACAATTGTGTTTTTGCAAGAATGGTCTGTTCCCAGTCATTTCCTGCAATCTGTAAATCCACACTTTCCACAATTGCCTTTCGGATACTTTCTACTAAAAATTCATCTGCCGTATCCAGCTTTGCCAGCTGGTGCAACTGATTAACAGCTGCCAGCAAACCTAAATTTCCCTCTTGTATCAAATCTTCCAAAGGCATTCCTTTATCTTGATAGCGTTTTGCCAATTCTACTACTACCGGTAAATATCCTTCAATAATTTTCTGCTTAGCCTCTTCCGTCTGTTCTCCCCGCATTGCAAGAAATAGTTGTTCCTTTTCCGATTGCCCTAAACCGTTATATTCTGACAGTTCTTCCATGTAGATGCGATAAGAAACAGAGCCTGCTTCCTCTCCTGCTTCCTCTTCATTGGCAGCGGCTGTCTCCGTAGCAATCTGTACATTGGGAATCTTGATTCCATTTGCCATTAAATATTGAAAAATCGAATGTAATTGCTGGTCATCTATCGAAAAATCTTCCATAAATGTTTTGATTTCTTCCGCTTCCAAAACATTTTCCTTTACTTTCGCAAGTTCAATTAACTCCTTCATTGCATTCATAAATATATTCTGATCCATTTTATTATTCCTTTCTATTATTCAAGTTGCCCGATTGGGCGGATTGCTAAAGCAGCCAATATTGCTCTCACCCTAGTATACCTTATTACTTGATATTTGCAAACGGTTTTTTCCCTTCCCCCATTCCATTTTTTATGTCTTTATGGTATAATGAGAACAAAAATTAGCAAAGGGGAGATTAACATGGAAAACAAGAGAATCGTTGTAGCTTTGGGACATGCAGCCTTAGGTACAGTCTATAAAGAGCAAAAAAAGGCAGTGGTCAATGCGGCCAAAGCAATTGCGGATTTAGTAGAAGATAAATATCAAGTTGTAATCACACACAGTAACGCACCACAAGTAGGTATGATTCATACTGCTTTGACAGAATTCAGCCGTTTGGATAATCAATTTACGGTTGCGCCACTTTCTGTATGTAGTGCCATGAGCCAAGGATATATCGGCTACGATTTGCAAAATGCCATCCGTACAGAATTATTGAATCGCGGTATTTTCAAAACGGTTTCGACTTTAATCACACAGGTTCGTGTAGATCCATTTGATCCTGCTTTTTCTAATCCTACCAAGGTGATTGGTCGTCTTATGACAGCAGAGGAAGCAAAGGAAGAAGAAGAGAAGGGCAATCACACAGTGGAAGTAGAAGGTGGTTATCGTCGTATTATTGCTGCTCCAAAACCAATTGAAATTTATGAAATTGATGCCATTAAGGCTTTGTTAGATGCCAACCAGGTAGTCATTGCCTGTGGCGGTGGCGGTATTCCGGTATTACAACAAGGTACCGCTTTAAAAGGTGCTTCCGGCGTAATCGAAAAAGATACCATCGCAGCCCGCTTAGCCGATCAGGTCAATGCAGATACTTTGATGTTTATCACCGGTTCCGAGAAAGTATGTCTCAATTTTGGTCAGGCAAACGAAGAGCCAATCGATAAAGTATCGCTTTCACAAGTGCAGGCCTATGCAGAGGAAGGACACTTTGAAGAACACTCTATGTTGCCTAAGATTCACGCTTCTGTTGAATTCGTAGGTGCAAAAAATTATCGCAAAGCTGTCATTACCAACTGGCAACATGCAAAATTAGCCATGAAGGGCAAAACCGGTACAACCATTCATTAATAGGATGAATTAGAGTGCAATGTAATAGGAAATTGCATCGCAATTTCTTATTACAGAACAAGGAGTTTTGCTTGCAAAACTCTAGCGCGACCGCGGTATTGCGCAGCAATTAACTCCATCTCCGCGGTCTGCGCATCCTCGCGGAGCGTTTTTTATGTAATAGGAAATTGCATCGCAATTTCCTGTTACATAAAATAAGGACATGACTGCCAGGCAGCCATGTCCCTTTTAATTGCCTTTCTTTTGTTCTACAAAAGATATCATATCTGCATATTCTTCTAATTCTTTTGGCATATGTAAACCTGTCATCACCAATTTGAAATAATCATCTTTCAGCTCAATCAAATCAATAATATCCTGCAAGGTTAATATTCCTAAGTCAACCAAGCCCAATACTTCGTCTAACACCAGCATGTCACATTCGCCTGCGTTCAAAACTTTTCTGGCAAAGTTCCAGCCATTTAATATATTTTTTCTTTCTTCCGCCTGCTCTTCCGGTGTCAACTCTCCATAAAAAGCATCTGCCTTTTCAAAACGAAATAATTTAATATCCGGTTCTAATTTCTGTAAATAGGAAAATTCCTGTGCATCTTTTCCTTTTAAAAATTGTAT
>JAFORL010000152.1 GCA_017393285.1 Lachnospiraceae bacterium | reverse complement strand
TTTATCACAGTACCCAAAAATGTCTGTTTTTATTCCATCAGATTGTATACAAACCGCTCCATAATCCATAGTCGAATAAGAAAAACACCCCTGTTCCTGTAATCGTTCTAGAACTTCTTGGTGGGGATGTCCATACCGATTTCCTTCCCCCACAGAAATAATCGAAACCTTAGGTTGTATTTTTTCCAATAATGTAGTTGAATTTGTATACTTACTGCCATGATGCGCCAATTTTAATATATCACAAGGTGGCAAAGCGTCATTTTTAATCAAGTTTTCCTCTCCTGAATTTGAAACGTCCCCTGTAAATAGCATACTAAATTTTTCATATTCCATTCGTAGCACAATCGAACTATCATTCCGCTCCTCAGAAACCATCCTATCATAAGGATTAAAACAAGTAAATTGAATTTTACCATCAGAAATTTTATCTCCCATTTGAAAATAATATACTTTTACATCATTTTGATTTGCTAAGGAAATAACTTCTTGATAAGCCGAATCTTGCATCATTAATTTGGGGACGATTAGATTTTTGATTTTCACTGCTCCAGGTGAAACGTTTTTTACCAACAATTCTTTCATACCAGAAATGTGATCCTCATCCATATGGGTAATAATACCATAGTCTATAGTACCAATGCCTTTACTTTTCAAACAAGGCGTAATGCGATATGTTTCAACCGATTTGACAGTTGTACTCCCTCCATCTATAAAATAATTTTTCCCAGAAGGACTTTCAATCAAAATACCATCTCCCTGCCCTACATCCAACAATGTAATCTGCAATTTATGGCGCTCCCCTTTTGTACACAATATAAGAATTGCAATCAGTAGCAAACACATACCACTTTTTTTCCCAAGACGAATTATCACTATGCAAAGAAACAACAAACCATAATATACAAAAATTCGCAACCAAGACGGTTTGCCAACAATTTGTATACCACAAGGGAATCGTAGAAACATTTGACAAATCCAGTGATACCATTGTAAAACGCCTCGTATAAAATAGGTCAACATCCAACAACCGATTCCAGCAAATCCATTTAATAACCCCAAAAACACACCGGCAGCAACCAAAAATGATAACAAGGGTAATACAAAAAAATTGAGTAATACGCTATATATTGGAATTTCATAATAGAAAAATAATAAAATTGGTAGTGTCATACATTGAATAGAGCCACTTAATAAGATGCTTTGTAAAAAAATTCTGCTATATTTTTTCAGCCAAGGGTATCCAGCAATTGTTTCTTTTTCCTCTGTGTGCTCACCTATTATACGAAATAGTTGAAATTCAGATTTTATGACACGAAATACTGGTATATCTTCCTTTTCAAATAATTGCAATAATGTTGGATACAAAACTGCAATGCCAATTACCGCACCAAAAGATAATAAAAAACCACAATTCCATAATTGATATGGATTTTGTAATAAAATTAAACTACCACTCAAACTAATGCCAGAAACAAAATCATAGGTTCGTCCCAATAAAATACTAACCAATGATAATACCAGCATAATAATTGCCCGATTTGTAGATACACTAAAGTCTGTCAAATATCCATAAAGATAAATCATAAAAATACTAATTGGAATCGCGATTTCATTTGGAATATATATTTTTTTTAACCCTCTGTATAGCGTCAAACCAATGAAGGATATATGTAATGCCGAAATGGCAAGAATATGCGCAATACCATTTTTTTGATACAATATTTTTGTATCTTCTGCCAATTGTTGTTTTTCTCCAAGCAACATAGCTTCCATGATTCCTGCATCTTCTCCCAAATAACGTTCATAACCTTCATGCATATATTGTTTGAGTTCTTGTATTTTATTTGCAAAAATAGACTGCTTATCATCTGTTATAATCAAGCTATCAGAAAATATAGAAAAATCTAAACCTAAACCTTTATAATACATATATGCGTTAAATTGTCCTGGATTTGTTCCAACTGAAAAATATTGTAATTTTCCCGAAACGGAAATTTGATTTTTTATATAAAGATTTTGTTGTCCACTATAGTACAACAACAGATTTCCACAATGTGAATATGTGATATGAGAACATTCATCATAAACGGTTACATCTTTCACCCAAACAGCAACACAATTTTCTCTGTAAGAAATACGAGAAATATCACCACTTGCTGTCACTTTTGTGTTGTTCTTAACTTTTTGCTCCAACACGCTCCTATTTGGTGTCTTTACTTGCACAATAGATAATAAAATAACAAAAGCAAAGACAAATAACATAGGTCTTTTCATTATTTAATTTCCTCTTTTCATTTTTCATTATACAAATTTCAATTTTCCCCCCAATATCTGAGCAAACGGCTTACAATCCGTTTCATAAATTTCCAAGTCACAAAGAATATCGTTTTTCTCTACACAGAAGTATAAAGCTCAGACGGAGAACATCCCCATCTGAGACAATTTTCTTACTTCCGCCAACTATTTGTTAAAAGGCAACAGCCGATTCAATCTGAGATTTATCAATTTTCATAATCCTTCTAGGTATTTGCGTAAGTAATCGGAATACGAACCGTAAAGGTGGTTCCCTCCTTCTCCTTACTATAAATCTTAATAGCACCACGATGCATCAAAATCGCATTTCTTGTAATTGCTAATCCCAAACCAGTTCCACCGGTTTCTCTTGAACGCGCTTTATCTACACGATAAAAACGTTCAAATACATTCTCTTGTTCATCGGCAGGAATACCAACCCCCGAATCAGACACCTTAATATAGAAAAATTTATGATCAGTATTCAAGCTGACACGAACCCATCCTTCATCATAATTATATTTCACAGCATTTTCTATCAAATTATTAATGGCCAAGGATAACTTCACTTCATCCACATCAGCCATAATCGGACGATATGCCTCAAATATCAATGAAATATTACGTTTATTCGCAATAGGTTTCATTCTTTTTATAATCTGTTCACACAACTCGTTAATATTAACAGAAGAAATATTCAATTCACCTGCGGTTTTATCCATTTTTACAAGTGACAATAAGTCCGTAATAATCTTATTTTCCCTCTCTATCTCTTCGTTAATATCAGCAAGAAACTCCCTATATAGCTCTGCCGGTGCATCTTCCTGTTGTAACAAAGAGTCTGCCAATACTTTTACAGAGGTAATTGGTGTCTTCAATTCATGTGACACATTAGAAACAAATTCCTGTCTGGAGCTTTCCAACTGCTCCAACTTTGCCATCATATGATTGATAGAATCCACCACTTCTTCAATTTCCATATAACTATTCATAGAAAACGTTTCCCCTAAATAGCCATCTGTAATTTTACCAATATTGGAAACCAACTCTTGTAAAGGTCTTGCTACACGATTTCCATACATGTATGCAATAATGATTAGCACAACGGCATAAACCAATAAACAAATCATATATATTTGCCAATCTTCTTGCACAAAAGTCCAAAAGCCTTCCGGTTTCATGATGCCTACGATATAGACAGGCTGTTTTTCCAGACCATACGCTTCTACAACTGTTCTGACACAAAACAAATCACCTGATTGTCCCTTAAAAATTTATGATCCATTTTTATTCGTCTTTTTTAATATTTTGTCATCCACAATTTGTATAATCTTAGCTTCCATTCGGTCTGCTTCAGACTTTTTTGCTACTTGTTCTGTTTTAGATAAAGGCAAGATATGTTGCTCTTGTAACAAATATAACTTGATCTTCTTAGAAGAATAAGAAATAAAAGACTCTATGGCTGTAGGTTCTTCCATCAGTTTTTCCAAACCTGATCCATTTATTTGAAATGCAACATCCTCTGTGGTCTGCTCCAAAGTATATTTTACATCTCTAATTTGTTTGTTTTTTTCTAAATACCATGTTAATCCAAGGGTAACAGTAATAGAAACTATACCTGTAAGTATAAGTACCGTAAAAATCTGTTTCCGTAGGGAATGCTTCCACCCTACAGGTTTAGTGTTGGAAGAAATAACCTACACCCCATTTTGTTAGTATGTATTTTGGCTCACTTGGACTCACTTCTATCTTTTCACGTAAACGACGAATGTGTACATCTACCGTACGCACATCGCCAGGATAATCGTAACCCCATACGGTATTTAATAAATTTTCACGACTATATACTTTATTTGGATTAAACATTAACAATTCTAATAAATCAAACTCTTTCGCTGTTAAATTTACTTCTCGATCATCTATAAATACACGTCTGCTATCGCAATCAACCTTCAATTCGTCGAATACAGCTATTTTCGCAATTTCTTCTTCTTCTCCCTTGGTAGTTTTGCTACGACGCATAATTGCTTTAATTCTTGCTTTTACCTCTAAAATATTAAATGGTTTTGTAATGTAATCATCAGCACCATATTCCAAACCAAGAATCTTATCCATATCATCTCCCTTGGCTGTCAACATAATAATCGGCACACTAGAAAATTCTCTAATCATCTGTAACACTTCAAAGCCACTTAATTTTGGCAACATTACATCCAATAAAATAACATCAAAATCATATGCTTTTACCATATCTAATGCTTCTTCACCATCATACGCACACATTACTTGCATATTATCCTGTTCTAAGCTAAAACGAATTCCTTTTACTATTAGCTTTTCGTCATCCACAACTAATACTTTTTTTTCCAAAATACTCACCTCATTATATTATTGTTGTTTACTAACTCAACAGTGCATATAATATAAGCCTACATATCAGTCCTTTAGCACTACAGTGTATGTATGTAAATTGCATCACAACTTTGTTGTATCTATAATTCCAAACTTTACAAACTTCACCATAAACATCTAAAAATGCATGCTTTGTTAAACAGTAATGTTCTCAACAATCTTATTATATACACCATCTTTGATTCCAGAAATAGATTTCAGTTCCTCGATATTCTTAAAACTTCCATGTTCTTCTCGATACTGCACAATGCTTGTTGCCTTTGCATCGCCTATCCCTGTCAATGTTTTTAATTCCTCTATACTTGCAGTATTAATATTGATTTTGCCCTCTCCTTTTCCAGCATCCAACACAGAATTCGCATCGTCTCCCACCTGCGATGCAGACTTCTTCACTCGAAATGGAATATAAATCTGTTGTCCATCTGTAATAGGCTCTGCTTGATTCACTTCTACATCTGAAGCTTTCTTTTTCAACCCTTTGGCAGCTTGAATTGCATCACAAACCCTTGCATTCGCGGGCAAACAATATACACCAGGTTTGCGAACCGCACCACACACGTGGACGTATATATCCTTCCCCACCTGATTAGCTGGTGTAGTTGCTGTTACTTCTTTCTCTCCCGTCTCCTGTTCTTTTTCACAAACAGAAATCACAAAATCATCCCCATTGGGCGAAGATTGAAAAAAAGTTAACATTCCCAATAAAGTCAAAGCCAAAACTGTAAATGTAACAACTATAATTTTTATAATATTTTTTCTCATATGCTATACAATATTAAGCATCCATCTATATTATTCTGCTATATATATTTTACATATTTTTGTACATGATTACAATAGTTATTTTACATTTTTTTAAAAATTACGATATTTTTTTGTTATAACTTCCTTTTTTCAAAATTTTATGTCACAGTTATCACATTTTCCAATTTTTACAACCATTCCAGCCATTTTTCACTCATTTATTTTAATCGTATTATCTTCAGATCGTATAAACAATATGAACAAGTAATTGGTCTTCTCTTAGGTTAAACCCTATGCATACAAGCAGTCCTTGTCTCTTTACTCAAAAAACGTAACAATTTTGTAACACTTCAATATTATGGGTTTACAGAACAATACAACACCCATGAGCAGTTATAATAGATTACATGCAATACAACCCACAAGCAGTTGTAATAAATTACAATTTCGTTTTTTTATAAACTTTTAGACTTAAATAAAATAATTCCCACTAAAAAAATACATACAGCCACCATTTTTTTCCAAGAAAAATTTGTAGTCTCTGTTCCAAACATACCGAACAATTCTATGATATAAGCTACAATTAATTGGGATGCCACAATTAACATTTCCCCTTTAGCCGGTCCCAGTATATGAATACTTTTCACTACTGTCATTGTAATAAATGCACCAATTACACCAGATAACAAAAAATATTTGGGTGAAATCCGCAATATAGATTGCATTGGCACCATTCGTTCCTGCCATACATAAGCAACTAAGCAAACAAAAAATGCAGTTAATTGTACATAAGCTGCCATTAACCACATGCCAGATTGTTTGGTTGCCTCTGTATTCCATACACCTTGTATGCTCATCAAAGCACCTGACAATATTGCAACTAAAAAACCAATCATGTTCTCTCACTTCTTTCTATCAATTAGTCAATACAAATTTACACCTACACACTCCAAACATACCAAATTCAAGTCTTGTCCAACGAAACTTGGCGGTGAATTTGCATCAGCAAAGCTGACAAAATCCCTGTAAATCCTCCCGGAGCGTTTATCTCCGTATTCTATAAAAAGAAGTATACCCATTCTAGATTTTTTTATTCTTCTATAATGCTAACAATAAAATGTAAAAAGGGGCTGTCGCAATAACGATTTTATAAATCGTTATTGTGAGGCTCCCGTTTTTATATTTTTAGAATTTTTTCTGTTTTGGGGTAGACTTCCCCTAGGAAAATAAGATTCGTTTTTTGATTTGAATTTTTAAAAGCTATGCACTTTGTTTCAATAAAAAATGGTATCAAAGTAGTAGCATCTGTTGGTTGCGAACCAATGGTGAGCCATGTAATGTATTCAGAATCTACTCCATGTTGCAGGTTAAAGGCAGGCTTGAGTTGACCATTTCCCATGGCATCTTCCTTTGTTCTCATAAAAATTGCATCATCTGGTGCCTTTGCCCCCTCAAGAACGCTTCTCCAACTGCATGAAATGAGAACATTTTATAAGCAAAAATGCAAGACTCACTCCCTAATTTTTTTTGCATTTATCATTATTTGTTTCCATAGCAAGTTGCTGTATATGCCTTTTTAGAAGCATGTCATACTGTCCATACATTTTTTGCACTTCATTTTCTAGTAAATAATAATGTCCAATATAAGGAAGCAACAACACCAATAACAAACAGCATAATGCCAGTACAGGCAAAAAAGCAGTGACCATTAAAATACCAAAAGAAAGTAAAGTCAAAATAGCAAAGGTTACTGTTACAATCAAATGTATGAGTCGCTCATGTTGAAAAAATCCAACCTGAACCAAATGTTCTTGCTTCATTTTTCCCCAATTCATGAATGGGTCATCTGCTTCTAAAACGTCATCTATATATTTACGATATGCTAAAATTCGTTCTTTCATTGTCCTCACCTCATTCTGCTAACCGCACAGGGAAAACATAACAACTCTTTGCCGATATCACTAATTCCATTTTCCCATCTGTGATCATTTTCCAATTTACATTTTTCCCAAAAAATTCCTGTCCCACAATCATACAGCCTTTTCCCAAATAGGCCTCCAGCGGAAGTATAACAGACTGATTACATTCCTCCATAGATGTGACACAAATAATAGCTTCCTGCTCTTGAAAACGCATACACACAAAAACTCTTCCAACTGCTTTTATGATTCGAAAGCTTCCTGTTCGTAGGGAAGTATACTGTTGTTTCGCACGATTCCAAGTCTGATACAATCGAAAATGAGGATGTTCTTTGCTATTAGGATGCCATTCCATAGGATACCTGCATCCTTCTGTTGAACCCAATCTACCTTTCAACCCTATTTCATCTCCATAATACATGCACACACAACCAGGCAACATATACATAAGAGAAACTGCGATTTGATAGCTCGCGAAATCTATGTACGGATCATTATGTAATCGACTGACATCATGACAATCCAGCATATTAAACTGACTTTCCTGCACTACGTATGGTAATTTCCCAAAAAATTGCATAATTCTCATTTGCAATGCATGCGCCGACTGATTTGGTAAAACCTGACGCAACTCTGGTTTGCGGCTATGCCTAAAATCCAGCTGTCCCACATACTCACGAATTGGCCTACCGCAACCAAAAAAATTCATAATTCCATCCCATTGATCTCCTTGCAAAAACTCGGCAGCATCATTCCAATCTTCTGCCAAAATATATGCCTCTGCATTTTCTTCTTTCAATGCTTTTCGAATCTTTTTCCATAAATCATGGCTAAAATGATCCTTTTTATATTCGCCGGTTGTAGCTGCAACATCAAATCGCCACCCATCAATAGAATAAGGTGGACGTAACCATTTGCGCAAAACACTATCTTGGTCTTCATATAAAATTGCTCGCAAACTATCACTTTGATAGTTCAATTTCGGCAAGGTATGCACATTTGCATAGCAACCATATCCATCTTCTCCCAAATAGTAAAACTCTTTTTTCCCTTTTCCCGATTTTGCAATCTCCGAGAACCATGGATGTTCCATGCCTGTATGATTGATGGAAATATCTAATACCAAACGCATTTGTTTTTCGTGCATTTTCTCACATAATTGTTCTAAGGCACTGTCCCCTCCCAAATGTGAATCCACATGAAAATAATCCATACAGTCATATTTATGCACAGTAGCTGCTGAAAAAATCGGTGTCATATATATACCGTTGATTCCAAGCTCTTCTAAATAAGATAATTTTTGCGTTACTCCATACAAATCTCCACCATAAAAATCCAAACAAAAAGCTTTATCATATTCCTCAGGCACAGTATTCCAATCTTCTATTTGCTTGGTGGCATGCCCATCAAAAAAATAAGAATCTGTTTTCACAGATATTTCTGGATTCCCATTGCAAAATCGATCTGGGAAAATTTGATAAAACACCATTCCCGGTAACCAGTTTGCCTTTTCATATGCGGCAAGGATACGAAAATCATAGGTTTCATCTTGCAAGTAATCATGTAATCCCATTTGATTGTAATAATAAATCGTATGTTCTTTCGTAATACAATAAAAATGATACGAAACTTTTTTTCTCATAATCTGAATCTGACATTGATAATAGCAAAAACCATCTTTTTCTTTATTACACTCCATTTTTACTAAATTTTCCAATCCATCCTGTTTATATCGAAGAAAGATTTCTTCCAGTGGATTTTGTTGCATTACCCGTAAAGATATAGATACCATATCCCCTACTTGCGGATTAACCGGAGCAACAAAAGTAGAGGAACCATCTGTAAATATACTATCCTTCCACATATACTTACCTTCTTTCTTTGTTATAACAGAAAAAGGACTGTGCACCAAGAAAAGCATCACCAGACATAGCGCATCCTTTGTAAACATCGCCATATCAAGTGTGTCGTATTCTTAATGCGACAGCCCCTTTCTGTTATTTTTGCTTAAGGGATTTTTCATCCTACAACACAAAATATCCTACGCCATAATTATTTATATAGGATCTGAATCTTCCCCCTAATCGCTCTCAAAACAAAAACTTTCAAGCTATCCAACTCATTTTTATACTGGATATGTTTTATTTTCCTCGCTTGCAACAGTAGAATCTACCTTTGTCTGCTGTGCTTCTCTGTATTTGAAGAAATCTGTTGCAACTTGAGGGAATAATGCATATGTCAACACATCTTCATCCTGTTGCTTGTATTGCTTCATTTCTTCCTCGATTTCTTTCAATTGTGGTTTGATTAAATCTGCCGGACGACAAGTAATCGCTTCTGCATCACCGATACATTTCTTTTGCACTTCCGGATCAAATGGTTTTACTGTCTGACCAAACTGACCAGATAACAATTTTTTAGATTCTTTTGTAACCATTTTATATCTTTCACCTGTAACCACATTCAAAACAGCCTGTGTTCCTACAATCTGAGAAGATGGTGTTACCAATGGTGGTTCTCCAAAATCTTTACGTACACGTGGCACTTCTTCCAATACTTCCTGGAAGCGATCAGAAGCTCCCATCTCATCTAACTGAGAAACTAAGTTAGATAACATACCACCTGGAACTTGATACATCAATGTCTTAATATTTACACCCAATACTTTTGTACTCATTCTTCCAGATTTTAGCCATTGTTCACGCAATGGAGCAAAGTAAGCTGCAATTTCAGCCAACAGACTTTGATCTAAGCCCGGATCATATGGTGTACCTTCAAAGGTTTTTGCCATTACTTCTGTTGCTGGCTGTGATGTTCCCATAGCCATTGGTGACATTGCTGTATCAATAATATCACAACCTGCTTCTACAGCCTTCATATAAGTCATAGAAGCAACACCTGAAGTATAATGGGTATGCAAATCAATTGGAATCTCCACTGATTCTTTCAATGCAGTAACCAATTCTGTTGCTTTATAAGGTGTTAATAATCCAGCCATATCTTTGATACATAATGACTTTGCACCCATATCTTCAATTTGTTTTGCCATATTTTTCCAATAATCAAGTGTATAGGCATCTCCCAAAGTATAGGACAATGCAATCTGCGCATGACCATTTTCTTTATTGGCTGCTTTTACTGCTGTTTCCAAATTACGCACATCATTTAAACAATCAAAGATACGAATAATATCGATACCATTTGCAATTGATTTCTGTACAAAATATTCTACAACATCATCTGCATAATGATTATAACCTAAAATATTTTGACCACGGAATAACATTTGCAATTTTGTATTTTTAAAACCATCACGTAATTTACGAAGTCTTTCCCAAGGATCTTCCTTCAAAAAACGAAGTGATGCATCAAATGTAGCGCCTCCCCAACATTCTACTGCATGGTATCCAACTTTATCCATCTTATCTATAATAGGCAACATTTGTTCTGTTGTCATTCTTGTAGCGATCAATGATTGATGGGCATCACGCAATACCGTTTCTGTAAATTGAATTGGTTTTTTAACCTGTTCTGCCATTCTACTACCTCCTAGTTATTCAAAAAACATATTATCTTGATATCCTATCATATAGCTTCCAGTTATACTCCGAAAATTGCCATAAATACACCTGCTGCTACCGCTGTACCAATTACACCAGCAACATTTGGTCCCATAGCATGCATCAAAAGGAAATTAGATGGATCAGCTTCTGCTCCCACCTTTTGAGAAACACGTGCAGCCATCGGTACCGCAGATACACCAGCTGAACCAATTAACGGATTTACTTTTCCCTTTGTTGCTACACACATTATCTTACCAAATAATACACCTGCTGCTGTACCAACCGCAAAAGCAATCAAACCTAAGGCAACAATCTTTAAGGTTGTGATTTGTAAGAAATTCTCTGCACTTGTTGTAGCACCTACAGAAGTTCCCAAAAGAATAACAACAATATACATCAATGCATTAGATGCAGTTTCTGTTAATTGTTTTACTACGCCACACTCTTTAAACAAGTTACCTAACATTAACATACCTACCAAAGGTGCTGTCGTTGGTAATAATAAACATACAACGATTGTAACTACAATTGGAAATAGAATTTTTTCCAATTTAGAAACCGGACGCAATTGTTCCATTTTGATTTGACGCTCTTTTTTTGTAGTTAAGGCTTTCATAATTGGAGGTTGGATAATTGGAACCAATGACATATAAGAATATGCTGCTACCGCAATTGGTCCCATATACTGTGACTGTCCCAATTTTCCACATAAGAAGATGGAAGTAGGACCATCTGCACCACCAATAATAGAAATTGCTGCTGCTGCTTTATCTCCAAATCCCATTAAAATTGCCATTAAATACGCAGAAAAAATACCGATTTGTGCGGCAGCTCCCAATAAGAAACTCTTTGGATTTGCAATCAATGGACCAAAATCCGTCATTGCACCAACACCTAAGAAAATAAGTGAAGGTAAAATACTCCATTCATCCAATGTAAAGAAGTAGTAAAACAATCCTCCTACTCCATTCGAAGTTTCTTCTGGCGATGCCATAATTCCAGGATAAATATTTACCAAAAGCATACCAAATGCAATCGGTACCAATAATAATGGCTCATATCCCTTTTTTATTGCTAAGTAAAGAAATACACATGCAATGGCAATCATAAGAATATTGCCCCATGTACAAGTTGCAAATGCTGTTTGATGTGCAAGATTTGTTAATGTATTTTCTATGTATTCCATATTCACACCATATATCATCTGTTCTATTATAAACAAATGATATGCCACAAAAAAAATTGAAAGAACACGTGGCATTTCCTTTCTACATTATTTTCTTTCAACCTTCAGAATTTAGTTCAATGTAGCAACTACTGCACCTGCATCAACCTTGTCTCCAGCAGAAACTTCAATACTTGCAACAGTACCATCTTGTGGTGAAACAATTTCATTTTCCATCTTCATTGCTTCTAATACAAGAATAACATCTCCCTTTTTCACAGCCTGTCCAGCTGCTGCCTTTACAGATACAATCTTACCTTGCATTGGTGCATTGATTTTCACACTTCCCTGTGTGCCTGAAGCTACTGCCTTTGGTGCAGCTGCCTTTGGTGCAACTGTCTTTGTCACTGGTGCACTGGCTGTTCCTGTAGCAGCACCTTCTTCTAC
Source organism: Lachnospiraceae bacterium (assembly GCA_017393285.1). GTDB lineage: Bacteria > Bacillota > Clostridia > Lachnospirales > Lachnospiraceae > CAG-411. The sequence goes on along the minus strand of JAFORL010000152.1, from coordinate 4,422 downwards.
TGTAACATCATAAACATTTCCATTTACTGTAATTGTATAATTCTTCATTCTATTATCCTCCTAAAACTTTTTGTCTAATTACCATCTGTTTGTATTTCTTCTCTTAATTGATGTAACTCGCAAACCATCAGTTGGTGCAGCATCTCCCATACTTGCCACAATTGCCGCTGTAATTACCGCAACCAATTCTGTGTCATCCGTCTCTATCTGTGCAGGACTTTCCTCTACAACAGTTGCTTTTTCCTCAATTGGCGCCTTCGTACCCTTGAAACATTGTTCAATTTTAGGAATGAAAGCAAACAAAGAAATAATCAATGCAATAAATAATAACACAGCAAACACAATACAAATTGACATAACCGTATTAATACCTGCAATACGCATAGTCTCTCCCAATGGCTTTGTTTCTTCCTGATATGCTGCAAGCTTCACGTCTGTAAGACTTCCATTTTGAAAAACAAAATCAAATTGTATTTTTCCTTTTTCAAAGGAAACGACAGCTTTTGCATTCACAGCACTGTCTTTTGCATCTTCAAAATCTATGGAATCAATCTTACTAAACACACCTGCATTTGTTTGTAAAGTTTCCCATGCACGATGTTGCTCTAATATTGCCTGGTCAGGTGAAGAACTTTCTTCTTCCTGTTTTACTTCATCAGCCCAGTTAATACTTTGCCACTGCTGCACTGCACTTTCTATAATTTGTACAAGTTGATCTTGATTGTCCGTCTTACCGGTAATCGTAATATCACCATTACTCTCACTAACGGCAGCAGTAATCTTTTGAGATCCCATCCATACTATATTTACTACACACAAAAGCATCAATAATACATATGCTAGTCTCTTTCTCATAATCTTGTTCCACCTCGCTTAAATAGTTCCATGTTTTTTACTTGGTCTATCATCTCTTTTTGTATATAACATTTCAAATGCATATACCACTTGTTTACGCACAGAACTACCTTCGATTATGTTATCTACATATCCACGAGCTGCTGCAGAATCAGCACTGTCTTGTAATGCACTATAGGCTGCTGTCTTTTCAGCAATCATCGCTTGTGAATCTGCTGCCTGTTTAATCTCTTCAGCATACATAATCTTTGCTGCCTGCTCTGCATCCATCATTCCAATCTTAGCAGTTGGTAAGGCAAATACAAAATCAGCACCAATATGTGATGAATTCATAGTTAAATATGCACTACCATATGCTTCTCCAATAATCACATTGATTTTAGGAACGGTAGCATTGGCAAATGCATATGTTAATTTTGCAGCAGCAGAAGCAATTGTCTTTTCTTCCTCAACTGTACTCTTGTATCCAGTAATATCCGTTAAGGTCAAAACTGGAATCTGAAATGCATCACAGAATTGCACAAAAGTAGTTGCCTTCTGACAAGCATCTGTAGTTAGCACCTTATCAAAAGTTTCTACTACTTTACCTTCTGCATCTAAAAAGGCTGACGCATTTGCAATGACACCTACACTGGCACCATTCAAACGAATAAATCCAACCACCATATTCTTCGCATATGCTTTTTTCACTTCCATGAAATATCCATTATCTGATAAATCAGCAATTGCCACACGAGGATCTGCCATATCACCATCAAATGCAACACAAGCACGATTTAAATCATCATCACATACTTCTAATGATGCTTCATCTTCATTATTGGCTGGCAATAATGATACTAATTCTCTAATTTGTGTATAAATATCATCTTCTGTTTCAACAAAATCCACGTTTCCAATTTCCGCTTGAAAACCTGCTGCAGCTGTATCTAATTTTTCAGCATAATTACCATCTAAAACATTTGGAGAGTTTACAAATACCTTTGCATTTTTTTCTTCCATAAATGTAAAGTCCCCTAGTGCATTGGCAACAGCTACACCTCCACCACAATTACCAAACACTGCAGTAATCTGTGGAATAACACCAGAAGCCATGACTTTGCTTGCATACAGTGTACCAAATGCCTGTAAAGCATCTGTTGCTTCCTGTAAACGCATACCGGCACAATCAACCAATCCAATGACCGGCACCCCTACCTTCATTGCCAAATCGTAAAGTTTTACAATCTTTTTGGCATGCATTTCACCAATTGCACCACCTAATGCAGTGGCATCCTGACTATATACATACACAATACTGCCATCAATAAGACCATATCCCGTAATTACACCGTCCGCTGGAACCTTCGCTCCATCTAGGTTAAAGTCAGTATTTCTTTTTGTTACTTTTGCACCGATTTCAACGAAACTGTTATCATCTAACAAATTCAATATACGGTTCATTGCTGTTTGTTCTGAACTACCCATTGTATCAGCCCTCCATCTTTTTATTTGTAAGTCTTGCATCGTAAAATTGTAAGAAATTGCAAAATACTATATATACAAGTCATATTTTGGATATCTTCCCATAAAAACATTAATTATTTAATATTTATATCATACTCACATAAAAATTTCCAATTATTACATGTATACATATTTTTGTTATTTTTACCTAAAAATACAAATGAGTATTTCGCTTTTTTACAAAAAAACGCATCCATACTCATTATATATGTAATCCATCAAAAATGCAACGAATATATATTATTCTTTTTCTTCTTTTTCCCCCATGGGTTGCATCGTCACAACAGAGGTATCCTTTGTATTCTTTTGATCACTTTGCAATGTATAACATACACTACACAATACAGCCAAAAGTCCCAATACATAATTGAAAAGTCCAGGTTTTGCCAATAAATCCCTATTTGTAAAATCCGCAAAAAAATACGGAATAAAAATTAACAATCCGGTATATAACATGGTATGCAAAACAAAATCTCCAACATAACTTTTCTTTTCTTGTACTTTTCTTTCAATCACTTTTTCTACCACTCGATCTACTTCCACTTTCTTTTCTATGATTTTAATATTCTCATGACTGTTTTGCAGAATTTCATATAAACTTTTTAACTTTTCTTCCGTACCCAAATGACTACTCAAACCAACTACCATATTTCCCAATACCATCTCCGCATCTTTGGTATTGAGTGCGAACAATATTTTCTTTAACAAATGCGCCCAGCCATCTACATTCACTTCCGTTTTCATAGGCAAATAAACAAATCTAGTTTGTTTGGACACCGGATCAATAAATACATAATACAAATTTTCGCATATATTCTCTAATTTCCCCCCTGCTGCCAATAATCGTTGAAACCCAACTACTATATTCACAAACAATTCTTTTGTCTGTTCAAAATCCAATACAATCATATTCAAATACTCAACCAAAGGACGATACCCTTCATTGCAATAACAAATTCGATTTTCACCAGCTCCTTCGTCATAAGCAAAAGGTAGCAAAATCTCAGTTTGTTGAACAAGGGAAAAGGCTTTACGATCGATATCCCCTTCCGCTGATAAATTGAGTATAAAATAATTCTCATCTTGCGTTTCAATTTTCATATTATATTTTTTCCTTTCTTCAGCCACTTTGTTTCTGTCTAATATCTGCCATAGATCCTTCCCTTTGCAAATATAACAAATTTTATCAATAAGCATCGTATATTCGCTTTCCGACCAATCTGCAGTTGCCCTGTTTCTTAAAATTTTCTAATTGTATCTTGAGAATCATCCTCTGTATTTGTAATAGCACGGATTTCTACATAATAACTATAATCTCCATTTACTTTTACTTCTACTCGCTCACCTACTTTATGTCCCAATATAGCTTTTCCCAATGGCGAATCAATACTGATTAATCCTTTTAATGAATTTCCACGTATCGTTGTTACAATCCGATAAGTTTCACATAAATCATCTTCTTCAAAATAAAGTTCCACTGTATTATTCATGCCCACTTCATCTTCTTTTGACGAATCATCAATAATTTGTGCTGTCTTAATCATCCGTTCTAAATAACGAATACGACTCTCATTTTTATTTTTGTCTTTTTTTGCTGCATAATATTCAAAATTTTCACTCAAATCCCCCTGCGCACGAGCCTCTTTTACTGCTTCTAAGGCTTCTTTTCTTACAACCAATTTACGATGTTCAATTTCCTGCTCCATTTTTTCAATATCACTTTTTGTTAATTTATCGTACATAATACTATATCCTCCAAAATCAAGATTCAGTCACTTCTATTGCACCAACTGACAGTTATTATCCCACAATTTGCAAAGTTACGCAAGTATTATGCAGAATTTTATTATTATTTTCAGCGCTATTTCATTTTTCATTCTCTTATTTTCATTTTTTCATAATATCACTCATGCACTCCACAAAGCGTATATCTTATTTTCTTGCAATTACAACACACATAGATTGCATTTTTCTTCCAATCCAAATCCATCTCCACCGAAGCTCACCCTCACATATACTGTTGGAATAGTAACCGTTCAGATAATCCCTTGCTACGAGCAG
>JAFORL010000023.1 GCA_017393285.1 Lachnospiraceae bacterium | reverse complement strand
GATATACCGTCTACCTGCCCATCAGAAGTAAACTGCCACATCTGATACGGGCGGCTGTATCTGCAATATACATTGTATCTTGCCACCCAAAAATCCATGGTTTTAAATCTCTTATTTGTAAGATTCTTATTAGCAAAAGAATAACCTGAATAAATAGCTGCTTTATATCCTGCATTTTCAATAGTTGTTACAAATGCCTCTGCAATCTTTCCTATGGTTTCTTTTGACTTGCCATCAATGGATTTATCCTCCATATCGTAGTAAATAGGATATGAAAGATTTTTACCTTCCACTAAACGAAGTACATGATTTGCTTCACCAACAGCTTTTTCCACTGTATTTGCATAAGAATAAATATACACTCCGTATGGAATATTTTGCGAAACACAGCCGGAAACATTTTTTTCATAATACGTATCATCCTGTGACACTATATCCTGCCCTATTCCGCACCGAAGAATGGCAAATTTTATACCATCATTTTTCACCTTTTCCCAATCAATGTTTTTTTGATATTTACTTACATCAATTCCTAGTGATTTTATATTCTCTGTCGTAGAAATTGTAGTTGCCGCATGAATGATTGGCTTTTTTTTGCATTGATGTAAAACATCATACTCAATGTAACCACATAGGTTCATCCCAAGCAGTACAACCATACAACATATGGCAACAATTCTATAAATCAATTTCTTTTTCATGCAATGTTTTCTCTTCATGTAAACTCCCCCTAAAACAGCAATCTAACACTCCATATTCGTTCTCTCAAAATCACTTTATACAAAAATTTCGAGAGAACATTATATATATCGGATTTTCCTTGCAAAGAGTTTTGCTTGTAATTTCCCATCACATTAAAACAGAGGAGATGCAAAACTTTCGCTCTGCATCTCCTATATATAACCTAGAATAATCCTGTGATTACTCCATCATCATTTACATCAATACGCTCTGCTGCAGGATGTAATGGAAGTCCAGGCATAGTCATAACAGTTCCTGTAATTGCTACAACAAATCCTGCTCCTGCATTTACGTAAACTTCACGAATATTCATGTTAAAGTCTGTTGGACGACCTAACTTCTTAGGATCGTCTGACAATGAATACTGGTTCTTAGCCATACAAACAGGTAAGTTACCATATCCTAACTCTTCTAATCTCTCAATTGCTTTACTAGCTGCTGCATCATAAGTAACTGAACCAGCACCATAGATTTCTTTTGCAATGGTTTCGATTTTAGCTTTGATTGGCTGATTTACATCATACAATGGCTTGTAATTGCTTTCTTTCTTCTCACAGGTTTCAATTACTTTTTCAGCTAATGCAATTCCGCCTTCGCCACCTTTTTCCCAAACCTGGGCAGGTGCGAATTCGCATCCTCTTGCTTCACAGAATTCCTTTACAAAGTTAAGTTCAGCCTCTGTATCAGTAATAAACTGATTCAATGTAACAACACATGGTACTCCAAACTTCTGAACGTTTTCAATATGCTTTTCAAGGTTTACAATACCCTTCTTTAATGCATCTAAACTCTCGTTGTTAAGCTGATCCTTTGGAACGCCACCATTGTACTTAAGAGCACGTACCGTAGCTACCAATACCACTGCAGATGGTTTTAATCCTGCCATACGACACTTGATATCCATAAATTTCTCAGCACCAAGGTCTGCACCAAATCCTGCTTCTGTTACTACATAATCAGCAAGTTTCAATGCTGTCTTTGTCGCACGTACAGAGTTACATCCATGTGCAATATTCGCAAATGGACCACCGTGAACCAATGCTGGTGTATTTTCCAATGTCTGAATCACGTTTGGTTTGATTGCATCCTTTAACAAGGCTGCCATAGCACCTACTGCATTTAACTCTTTTGCAGTTACCGGCTGTCCGTCATAATTATATGCAACAATAATGCGACCCAAACGTTCTTTTAAGTCCTTCATATCATTGGCCAAACATAAAATTGCCATAATTTCCGAAGCAACTGTAATGATGAAATGATCTTCACGTACAACACCATCCACAGGTCTTCCAAGACCTACTACGATATTTCTCAAAACACGATCATTCATATCTACACAACGTTTCCAAACAATTTGGTTTGTATCAATATTTAATGCATTTCCCTGTTTTAAATGATTATCAAGCATGGCAGCTAATAAGTTATTTGCTGAAGTAATTGCATGAAAATCTCCAGTGAAATGAAGGTTTAAGTCTTCCATTGGTACAACCTGTGAATTTCCGCCGCCTGCTGCTCCACCTTTAATTCCAAAACATGGTCCCAAAGAAGGCTCACGAAGTGCAATCAAAGACTTTTTATTAAGTTTTCCAAATGCCTGTCCTAAACCAACTGTAACTGTTGTCTTTCCTTCTCCGGCAGGTGTAGGATTAATTGCTGTAACAAGTATAAGTTTACCATCTTTGTTATCTTTTACACGGTTCCATAACTCATCTGTCAACTTTGCTTTGTACTTACCGTATAACTCTAAATCATCCATAGAAATAGCAATTTTCTTTGTCACTTCTTGAATTGGTAGCATAGATGCTTCCTGTGCAATTTCGATATCTGTCTTCAAATTGATTACCTCCGTTAACTTTTAATGTACTCTCAGAGTCTTTTTATACTAGCATTTCAAGATAGATTTTTCTTGGATAACGACATTTCCGCAGTGCGAACACGGTGTGTACGACGAGGAAATGGAGAAAATTCAAGGAAAATATAGCCGAAATGATGGTATAAAGTAGATTCCGAGAGTACATTTTTATTTTATTTTTTGATTTCTAATGTATTATAGCAGAGAAAACAGAGCATGTCAAAAAAGATTCCTTTTTTTTCTTAGCATTTCTGCCGACAAGTCAAACCTAAGGATATGGTAGAACAAAGCGTTTTGCTTGCAAAACGCTAGCGCGACCGCGGTATTGCGTAGCAATTAACTCCATCTCCGCGGTCTGCGCATCCTCGCGGAGCGTTTTTTATGTAATAGGATATTGCATCGCAATTTCCTATTACATAAAAAAATGATCTATTTCCAATAGGCCCATACATTTTTTATCTGCCACTGCAATCTGGAAAAGCTCCAGGTTTTCTTTGAATTCTCTGCACTATTGGGATCGTGTACCTCATACTTTCCTTTTCTATAACCTGTAAGCACAATAAAATGTCCGCCTCTGGTAAAATCCCCCGGTCGCATACTGCAAATCATTGGATGTCCTTTTTTGATCTGCTTTTTCATATCTTTTTCCTTAATCGGCACCTGTGCAACATGCAACCCCAAATCTTGCGCCCCTTCACTCATTAAGGTCCAGGCTGTTTTTCCGCCCATGACATGTCCATGCTTGGTACTATACTTTGCCATCCAGTCTGGCGTTTTCTTGGTATTACCTGTATAATATACGGTTACCATAGACAAACAAGTAGGTCCACAACCTGAATCTGCAATGGTTCCGTAACCATAAGGTTCATACCCCCAAGTATCATCCCATTGATAAAATTGTGGCACCATCAAGGTAATATTTCCTTTTCCGTCCCGTTCCGTAGCCGCCTTTCCCGTATATTCCAATACATTTTTCTGGCAGGTACTGGCTAACAAGCCCAAAAATAAGACACAAAAAAATAAAAGAATCCCCACATTGTTGGACAAAAATTTGAATAAAAGGGATTGTTCTTTTTTTTCCATTTTACGTACATTCCTTTCTACATTTGTTTTTTCACTATTTGATATTCATCACCCAATCGAAAATATGGACATTCTGAAAATGTATTTGTAAGAAATTTTCCCATTTCATCCTGATCCAAGTCCATATCACAGATATAACACTCATACTCTTCATCATAAATATAATTCATACACACTTCACAATTTGATTCTCCTGCTGCCATTGCTATCATCTCCTTTCTCATTTGCACAATGATGCTAAATTTTTTCTTCTTTCCTTTATACCCCCATCTCCTGCTCCAATATAAAGGAAAAATAGCGTTGTAACACATTGATATCTGCTACTTGATAAAGCATTCTGGCACCCACTACATCTTCTATTTCATTTAAGATACAGGCACCATTTTCATCAATGATAAAATCTATGCCTACATAACCAAAAGGAAAATAAGAAATAATCTTTTCTACCAATGCTTTTTCTAATGGTTGCAGTTGATACCAAGCAACTTTTCCTCCCAGTGAAAAATTGGATTTAAATCCACTTTGGGCAGTACGCAACACTGCACCTATGATTTCCTTTCCAATGACATACACACGCAAATCCTGGTTTTTCCCTTTTATGTAAGGTTGTACAATGACTTCTGCATTTCCTATTCCCTGCAAAATTTCTGCTTCGTTTCCTTTTTGATAGCGAAAAACCTGACTTCCACCATGTCCGGCTACTGCCTTAATCACGCAACCTTCCTCCAAGGTATGTAAATGTTCCCGGAACCAACCATTGCTATAGGCTGTGGTTGTGACAGTGGGAATTCCTTGTTTTGCATAAAAAGCACAGGTTTTGGCTTTATCATTGGCATAGGCAGACACAATTGCAGGATTCCATACACGAATACCTGCTTCCTCCATCAGAAAAGATAATCGTGGCTGGATAGTTCGACATATGGCAAAATCAGGCTTTTCTATTATTTTTCCGTCATAAACCACTTGACTTTCCCCATTTTGAAAAACCATTCCCATCTTTTCCGCATATAAAAATTGAAATGCAATCTGCATTTTTTTTCCTTCATCTATGTGCATTTGTATGTAATTTTTATTTCTCTCTGCTCCCAGGACATCATATATAAGCCATGCTCTTTTTTTCATTCCAAACTCCTATTCTGTGATATGTACTCTCGGAGTCTTTTTATACTAGAATTTCGAGATAGATTTTTCTTGGATAACGACATTCCCGCAGTGCGTACACGGTGTGTACGACGAGGAAATGGAGAAAATCCAAGGAAAATATAGCCGAAATTATGGTATAAAGTAGATTCCGAGAGTACATTTTATATATTCT
>JAFORL010000151.1 GCA_017393285.1 Lachnospiraceae bacterium | reverse complement strand
GCGGCTGTACCATTGCTGCAAACCACTGCATACTTGGCTCCGGTTAATGCACATAACTTCTGCTCCAGCTCTGTAATCTTAGGACCACAGGTCAGATAATCACTCTTTAACACCTCTACCACCGCATCGATATCTGCCGAATCAATGCATTGATGTCCGTAATATAATTTTTCTTTTCTTACTGGTGTGCCACCAAAAATTGCTAAATCACTCATGTATGTACCTCACTTTTATTTAAATACTAGTTACAAATTCAAACAAGAATCGTCCTAAGTGCCCTATAAATATTTTGTAACGACTCTATCATAATACTCGGACACAAAATATCATTTTTCCTGCATATTATAATTGAATTCAAATTGTGAGAATACCTCCTGAAATCCCAAACTTTCAAAGCATCTTTTTGAGGAAGTATTTTCTTTTTTTACCAAACCAATTAACGAATCAATATCTGGATGTTCTTCATGAAATGTTTCCACTAAAATTTTCAGCATCTTTTTTCCTAATCCTAATCCACGCATTTCTTTTTTGATACTATATCCAATTTCTCCAACTTTCTCTTTTATCGTTACTCTTACCTGCCCTACCGGCTCATTATTTACACAAAAGATATATTGTACCTGATTGGGAGATTGTTCCATTTTTTTCCACCATTGCACATGTTCCTCATACGAAATAGTTTTTGTACTAAAACTTTGTTGTCGCGTAACAGGATCATTCGCCCATTGAAATAGCAAATCCATATCTTCCTTTGTTGCTTTTCGAAGTTGAAATTCTTCTTTCATAACTCTTTATTCTGCCTCCTATGCTCAATTAAAAACTCTGCTATTCGAGTACACCCTTTTCCATCTATCAAGCAACCCATTTTTTCTCTCTGTATGGAAAAATCTGTCTGACGATTCATCCACATTTTCGTTTCAGTTACAATCTTTTCTACCAAGGGTTCTATTCCATCTTGTATATCACCTGCATATGCAATGACTCCCTCTTTTGCCAAAGCTTTAGCGTGTGGCACCTGATTCTCCGCTACAGAATAACAAATCGTTGGCACTTGACAGGCACACAATTCATACAGTGTACTTCCACCTGCAGAAATTGCAAAATCAGCCTGCCTCATACAATCTCCCATATTACGTACATCGTACAAAAGAGTAACTTGTGCATATTCTTTGGCTAATTGTTGCAATTCCTTTTGATATTGATTTAATCCACCAACAATCATCAGACAATGTATCTGCTTCTTCACCAAATCAGCCGCTAATTTTTCTATGATACGTCCTCCTATATTCTCTCCATCTGTACCACCTGTCGTAATTAATAAAGTTTTTTTCTCATGGTTTTGAATATTAGGATAAAATTCCTCTCGCAAAGGCACATACGCTAATCCGTACAAAATAGCTGTTTTCTTCTCTTCATATTCTTTTCTGTATTGTTCTTCTTGTTCCCACTCTATATAACGCAACAAAGCATCAACCGAATACTTGTATTTTTTTTCATCATCAATATACATAACCTTTGACAAAGTAGAAAGCTTTTCTAAATATGTTTCTGTTACCTGATAACTATCTACAACAATCCAAGACGGATGATACTGCTCCACAATTTCTTCCCATTGTGCCAGCTCTTCCTCCATTTTCCTCCAATTGGTATGCAAAATTTTATATTTTATATTTTTTTCTTGTAATCGCTGTGTAAAACAATCTTCCGCCAACAAAAACAACACATCTTCACCCTGTTTTCTAACGGCTTCTGCAATTGCTATACATCGCATTAAATGCCCCGATGCAATCACTGTATTTGCATCTACCCGAAAAAGAATCATTCACCTAACATCTCCCAGTTAAGAGGGGTACCTCTCTCAATTTTCTGTTTTGCTTTTTTCCCTATTACTTGCTCCCAATACTTGGGTTCCAAACCGTCACTTGGGCGAATAATTCTCACGTTTTCTTCTGAAATGCGTTCTCCTGCTTCAATATCTTTGACGCAAAAAATAGAACGACGATAATGCAAACTCTTCATTTCTCTCTTAGATGGTCCATATGCAATGCTTCCCATTGCACTTTCCGTTTTTCGAATCAATTCTACCATTTTACCGAATTCTTTGGGTTCTAAAGAAAAAGAAGCATCTGGATTCTCAATTTTTCTACTCAGGCAAAAATGTTTTTCGATGATTTTTGCCCCCATTGCCACTGCAGAAATAACTGCAACATCCTCCATGGAATGATCCGATAAACCTACAGGTACTTGAAATTTTTCTCCCATATCCACCATAGTACGCAAATTCATACAATCCGTAATGGCAGGATAATCACTACAACACCGAAGTAGTGCATATGGAATGTTCCCTTTACTTTTTATGGTCTCACTCAGCTCTTTCATTTCTTCATACGTAGCCATACCTGTAGAGATAATCATTGGTTTCCCTTTCGAAGCCACATAAGAAACCAATGGTAAATCTGTACACTCAAAAGAAGCAATTTTATAGCTATCTACGCCTAAACTTTCCAAAAAATCTACAGACGTTTTATCAAATGGTGTAGATAAAAAATCCAAACCAATTTTGTCTGCTTCCTCTTTCATCTCACCTTGCCACTCCCAAGGTGTATATGCTTTTTGGTACAAATGATAAAAATTTTCGCCTTTCCAAGTTCCATCCGTAATCTGAAAATATTTTTTATCACTATCAATAGTCATAGTATCCGGTGTATAGGTTTGTATCTTAATACAATCCGCTCCCGCTTCCTTTGCAGCATGAATAATTTCTAATGCCCGCTCCTTATCTCCTGCATGATTAGCAGACATTTCAGCAATGACATAGGTACCATTTTTTATTTTTTCCACATAACTCATAACATAACTTCCTCACAATCTCATCCCTGCTTCGGATGTCTCATAGCATACTTAACTTCTGCTACTTCCCAATCTTCTTGATTGTCAATATCCTGTACTTCCATTTCATCCAATTCTATACCAAACGTTTTCTTCATAATCAATTTCTTTTGTTTCCAAAATTCTTTTATATTGACACAATAAAACTGGCCTGCATCGTGATACCATGGTTCTAAATCTTGAGAACGGGTTAATGCATATTCTGGCTTATTAAACTCCATATATCCCTCTTTATTCTTTACAACCGCCCTCTGTGGTGGAAAAGAAAAGCGAACCACCGGATACACCGTATCTGCTTTCTTTTCCTCTAGCACCTTCATAGCCTCCTGCAAACGTTCCTTTGTAATAAAAGGAGCTGTAGGATAAATGCAACACATATAATCAAATTGTTTACCGGCTTCTTGATAGCACTGAAGCACTTCATCTAAAACTTCATAGGTGGTGGTATGATCATCTGCAGTTTTCTCACTTCTCAAAAACGGCACCTTAGCTCCTGCTTTCCTTGCAATTTCTGCAATTTCTGCATCATCTGTAGAAACCATTACTTCATCAAATACACCAGATTGCAAGGCTGCTTCTATAGAATACTCGATAATTGGACGTCCTAAAAAATTCTTAACATTTTTTCTAGGAATCCGTTTACTGCCTCCTCTTGCTGTAATTACTGCTACATTTGCCATATGAGTCACCCCTTCCACTTCTATCACACATTTCTTCTCTCAATGTTACGCATTCTCTCTAATTCTTTTCGAATCTCTTCTACCGAAAGCCACTCTTTGTTATTACCAGAATTATATTCAAATCCATCCTCTACCAAAGTGCCTCCCGGCAATAAACCATCTTCCTTATTCCACCATTCATAATTC
>JAFORL010000022.1 GCA_017393285.1 Lachnospiraceae bacterium | reverse complement strand
TGCCATGCAGCCCAATCAGTTGCAACTAGGCTTTTTAAAAGTCTTAAAAGGCTCCAGAATGTATGAAGAACAAGGGCAACATGGAATTGTATACAAATCCAAAGCACCTTATGAGGTACTTTCTACGAAGTGGTTGACCTATGAAGAGGTGTTACGACTCAAAGCGGTGGAGGAAATGGTAGAACGTTATTATAATAGTTGCCAGTTTTCTAATAGTGTATCCTATTTGCTGCATTTTTATACTAGTCCCTTTGACTTTTTTCAAGCCTTGGGTTTGTATGTGAAGGCCCATGCACAGTTGGGACATCAGTATGGCAGGCTTGCCAGATATGAACAACTGCTGGATTTTGTGAAGAATACAAAACCGGAATTGGTGGAGCCTTTATGTGAGTTATTGGTGTATGATGTATATTTGCGGGAAAATAGTAAAACCAGACCATCTTTTGCGCCAAATATAGATGGTTATAAAGATGTGTATTATGACACCTGTAAAGAAATACAAAACCGCTTAGAAGAAGGAAGGGAAGAACGATATGCGCATTATCAAGGATACCAGGCTAGACAGTTGGTGAGAATGTTGCATTTTGATTATTTTACCTTTGATTTGGAAAGTTTGGTGAAAGAGGGAATCCAAAAGAAAAAACCACAACATTTGGTATTTGATTATCAAAAACGGCATCCTTTAAGTTTGGAAGCGACCGTTTTACCAATCAATTAGGAGGTGGATAAGATGCGGTCTTTTGTGGCAGTGGACTTGGAAACGACCGGTTTACGACCAGATCGGGATGAAATTATTGAAATTGGTGCGTTAAAATATGTGGATGGGGTATGTGTAGACACCTTTTCGCAATTAGTCAAACCAAACAAAAGAATTTCTGTTAGAATAAAGGAAATTACAGGCATTGACAATGAAATGGTGGCAGATGCACCGAAAATTGAAACGGTTTTGCCTGCCTTTGTTTCTTTTGTGGGGGACGAAGGGGTTTTGTTGGGGCATAATTTACGGTTTGATTATTCTTTTTTAAAAACCTATTGCAAAATGCTGGGAATTGCATTTCAAATGCAGGGCTTGGACACACTAAAATTAGCAAGAGCCTTGCTGCCAGATTTGGAAAAAAAGAATTTGGGTATGGTTAGTCAGTATTATGGTATTGTGAATCCCAATGCCCATCGTGCATTTACAGATGCAAAAACCACAGCAGATGTATATTGGCGTATGTATGAGAACTTTCATGAAGAAAAATCAGAGTTGTTTCTGCCAAAAGAAATGATTATAAAAGTAAAAAAGATAGAACCAGCTACCGCAAAACAAAAAAATTACTTGCTAGATTTGATAAAATGTCATAAAATACAAGGTGAGACTTTTTTTAAAGAAATGGACGTAGAGATGGAAAGCTTGACCAAAAGCCAAGCGTCTAAATGTATTGATCGAATTATTTTACAATATGGTAGACGCTGGTAGTTGGTGTGTAGATTTTGTGTATACATAGAAGTACACTTTTGTTTGGTGTATACACCAGTTTGGCTTCTATGCTAGATTAGTTTATATACTAGTTTGGCTTATACATTAGTTTGTATGTTAGTTTGGATTGTATACTGGTTTGGCTTGTATACTGGTTTAGCATGTACACTAATTTAGCTTGTATACTAGATTAGTGTATACACCAGTTTGGCTTCTATGCTAGATTAGTTTATATACTAGTTTGGCTTATATACCAGTTTGATTGAGTACGTCATAGACCGTCTTTTTTAGGTCTAGAGGGCTGGGAATACCTGCTACTGTGTCTGCCAAATGGTGAAGTGCATCGTAGTCGTCTTCTTGTAGATAAATCTGTGCCATAATGCGATAGGTTTTCGATACATCAGATTGACAGGCAAGGGCACAGCTACCCACTTGTAGTGCAGCTTCCCATTGGCCATCTTGGAATAATGCTTCGCACCAATTTGCCAAAGTTACCACATAGAGCTGGTAGTTTTCTTCGTAGCGGGTTAGTAGAGAAAAGTTTTTTGCACCATATTTTAGTTTTAAATCAGTAGCGGAACTGGAAGCTAAGTTGCAGAGTTTTTCTTTGGCTAACTGCTGAAGGGTTGCTTCGTATTCTTCTCCGGCTTTTGTTTTTAGCTTGGAAAAGGGCAATTGTTCCAAGGGAATGGTAACGTAGGGAAGGTCGTTTAAATTACGCTTAATCGGCATGGCGGCTTTGCGCTCTAAGGCAAGATATTCTTCTTGGTCTGTCTGTTCTGCTTGTTGAATTCGTTTTAAACGAAAGTGAAATAGTGTGACGAATAGAATAATACAAAATAATAAAGCTGGCATCGTGTGCTCCTTTCTTTTTATAGGTATAGATAATCATCCTAAAAGTGGGGTTACTTAAAATCCCTGCGTGGCATAGATACAAACAGTAATTAGCTACTGTACATACCATGTAGCAAGTATATGGTTCTGCATGTAGTTTATATTTCATGTTCAAAATAAACAGGAGGTAAGAAATATGTTATTTCAAAATAAAAAATTTCAAAGAATCGTAATAGGTGTCATTGCATTTATGTTAATTGCAATGATGGTGCTTTCTTTATTCGCTTACGCAGTATAAGCGTACATTTTCAAGTTTGATATACTTGTTTATCATAACGAAATAGAGAAAAAAAGTCAAATGAAACCCGATTCCGGTTGCAGTGTAACAGGGCAGTTTCCGTTTGCAATAAGGCTACTGTAATCCTGCTAGTTATAGACAGTGGGTTAACTGTTACACCATATAGAGGCGTTTAGAGAGGAATATAATAAAATGATAAAAAAAGGATTACGTGGTTTGGCACTGCTGGGGTGCGTTCTTGTTGTAACGACAGCCGGACTGCAATTACAAGCTGCCAAAGGCAATCAAAAAAATGTAATAAGTGAAGGCATTTATATTGGCAATATTGAAGTAGGTGGAATGACGAAAAAGAAGGCAAAACTTGCCCTCAATACCTATGTAAAAAATGCCAAGAGTGAAACGATTAAAGTGAAGGTGGATGATCAAATTGTGGAAACCACCTTGGGTAAGCTGGGTTATTCTTGTGATGTGGACTATTTTATCGATTCCGCATTCAATTATGGAAAAACCGGAGATATTATCAAGCGTTACAAGGAAAAGAAGGATTTAGAGCAGGAAGATGTGGTATTCGATTTGGCATTTTCCTTAAATCATGATAAAGTTGAAAAATTTGTAGAAAAGAAATGTTCCGTGTATGATGTCGAGGCGCAAAATGCACGTTGGAAGAAAAAAAATGGAAAAATGATTGTAGTAAAAGAAAAACAGGGACGTGTCATTTCTGTAGAGGATACCACCAAGAAAATAGAGAAAACCATTGCAAAACAATGGATTGTGGGAGGTATTACGGTAAAAGCAATTATGAATGACGCAAAACCGGAATATACTTCAGATTTATTGGTAGATTGTTCGGATGTATTGGGTGACTTTTCAACGAGTTTTGCCAGTTCGGATAATGCCAGATCGCAAAATTTAGTAAATGCAGCAAAATTATTGAATGGACATACCATTTATCCGGGAGAAACTTTTTCGGTTGCATCCCATTTGGTTCCTTTTACAGAGGAAAATGGATATAAGGTATCCAAAGCCTATTCTAGTGGACAGGTTGTAGATAGTGTGGGTGGCGGTGTATGTCAGGCAGCTACTACGCTTTACAATGCATTGTTGGAAGCAGAAATGGAAATTGTGGAAAGATACAATCACTCTATGATTGTAGCTTATGTCAAACCATCCATGGATGCTGCAATTTCAGACGGTTGTAAGGACTTAAAGTTTAAAAATAACACAGAAAATCCGATTTATTTGGAAGCCTATACAGCCAACAGAAGTATTTATTTTAAGATTTACGGAAAAGAAACCAGAGATGTTGAAAATAGAAAAGTTACTTATGAATCAGAGGTTTTGGAAAAGATTGAGCCTGGAGAAGATAAAGTGATTGTGGATTCTAGTTTGCCAGCTGGCTATGAAACGGTTACCCAGTCTGCTCATGTGGGTTACAAAGCAAAGTTATGGAAAATTGTAACAGAGAATGGAAAGCAGACCAGCAAAGAACAGGTGAATTATAGTTATTATGCACCTGAACCACGCTATATCACCAAAGGTGCAGAAAAGGAAACGCCAAAACCTGAAACGACGGAAGATGCAAAAGCTACAAAGAAGCCGGAAAAAAAAGATAAGACTAGCAGTGCCACCAAGGCACCGGTTGTAACCAAGGCAACGAAGGCACCGGTTCATACCCAGGCCCCTGTGGTTACACAAAAAGCAGAAGAAGAAGAAGAAAATAAAACAGAAGAAGCATCGGAAACTACGCAGGAGTAGAGTAGTGAGAACACAGGTCAGCCAGTAGGCTGACCTGTTGTAGAATCACTGGGTTTGCACAGGCAAATGTGTAGATGGATTTGGTTCGTAATCAGACATGCCGGCTTCGCTGGCATCGCAGTATAGGAAAGTGAATTGCATGGGAGCCTGCATTCTGTTGACTACAGAAAACACTTTCAAAGTAAATGAAAATCGGTGATTTGATTCAGATTATAGAAAAATTTCGCTGGAGCATATGGTTTAGATGACACTTGAAAGGAGAAAACTCGATGAAGGTTGGTAAGGTTTCAGAAAGCGTTTTAAAACGTTCTGTTTTAAAAAGAATACATAAAAGAAGAAAAGAAGTTTTGGTTTCCGCAGGGGTAGGACAGAATTTTTCTGCTGTGGAGGTAGGAGAAGATGAAATTGTGGTGTTGTCTACGAATCCGAGTACCTGTACGCCCCAATACATAGGCACAATGGCATTTCACAGAACCCTAAATAGTTTGCTTGCCAGTGGTGCAGAAGGGATTGGAGTCCTGGTTTCTATTTTATTACCGGATGGTGCCAGAGAGATTGCCATACGTAGAATTATGGATCAGGTGGAAGTAGAGGCCAAACAATTAGATTTGGCGGTAATCGGCGGAAATACACAGGTGACAGCAGGGGTGGTACAACCCATTGTTACCATTACCGCAGTGGGAAAATGCAAAAAAGATGGTTTGTTGAAACAGAAGAAAATGATGCCTGGTACCCAATTGGTCTTAACAAAATGGACAGGGCTAACGGGAAGTGCGATTCTTGCCGAAAATACATATGAAAAGTTACAGCAACGCTATACTTCTTCTTTTTTGAATGGGTTGCAAGAGTTTACAGAACATTGTTCTGTGGCAAAGGAAGCAGGCATCGCTTGTAGTCATGGGGCTACGGTTATGCATGCCGTGTCACAATCGGGAATTTATGGCGCTTTGTGGGATATGGCCAGTGCAGCCAATATCGGTGTAGAGGTAGACTTGGAGGCCGTTTTGCTTCGACAGGAAACAGTGGAAGTGTGTGAATTCTTCGATTTCAATCCTTATCAATTGGATAGTACCGGCTCCCTGCTTATTGCCTGTCAGGATGGTGCAGGTTTGGTTGCGAAGCTGGCAAAAGAGGGAATTGTGGCTTCTGTGATTGGAAGGGTAATTGCAGGTAATGATAAAGTGGTAATTCGAGAAGGAGAGGCATTTCATTTGGAACCACCGAAAGCCAGTGGCTTAGAGGGCAGAAAAGGAGAGATGGGCTGATTTTTTAGGGGAGAATGGATACTGTTTTATCACCCAATCTTTCAACTAGGTTGCAAAAAAGGAGAAATGTGCTGATTTTTTAGAGAAGGAGAATGAGGGATTATGAGAAATGCAATTTTAAAAGCATTGGATAAGAATAGCAAAAGAACCCCAAAAGAATTGGCGGTTATGCTAGGTTATGAGGAGGAAGCAGTAAGACAGGAAATTACGCAAATGGAAAAGGAACATATTATTTGTGGATATCCGACTTTGATTAATTGGGATAAGACGGACTTAGAGCGGGTTTCCGCTTGGATAGAGGTAAAGGTTACCCCACAAAGAGGACAGGGCTTTGACAAAATTGCCGAACGAATTTACAAATTTGATGAGGTGGAAAGTGTCTATCTGATTTCTGGAGAGTTTGACCTGGCAGTTATGATAGAAGGAAAAAGCATGCGAGAAGTTGCCAACTTTGTTTCTAGCAAATTGTCAACTTTAGAATCTGTATTAAGTACTTCCACCAATTTTATGTTGAAAAAATACAAGGAGCATGGCATGGAAATTGCCGGTGTCAGTACAGAAGATGAAAGGATGTTGATTACACCATGAGAAATCCATTATCTCAAAAGGTGGTTGGATTGCAACCATCCGGAATTCGTAAATTTTTTGATTTAGTAAGTGAAATGGAGGATGCTATTTCTTTGGGTGTGGGGGAACCGGATTTTGATACCCCATGGCATATTCGGGAAGAGGGCATTTATTCCTTGGAGAAAGGGCGTACTTTTTACACTTCTAATGCAGGTTTAAAAGAGCTAAAAGAAGAAATTAGCAAGTATTTACACAGACATTGTCAGGTGCAATATCAACCGAAGGATGAAATTATGGTAACAGTAGGTGGTAGCGAAGCCATTGATTTGGCACTGCGTGCAATGTTGGATCCAGGCGATGAAGTTTTGTTGCCAATGCCGAGTTATGTTTCTTATTTACCTTGTGTCATCTTGTCAGACGGTGTACCGGTGGAGATTGAACTGAAAGAGGAAGACCAGTTTAAGCTAACCAAAGAGGCTTTATTGGCTAAAATTACACCCAAAACAAAGGTTTTGGTTATGCCATTTCCTAACAATCCTACAGGAGCGATTATGACGCGAGAGGATTTGCAGGAAATTGTTGAGGTGGTAATAGAAAAAGATTTGTATGTGATTTCCGATGAGATTTATTCGGAATTGACCTATGGAGGCCAGCATGTTTCCATTGCATCTTTCTCAGGTATGCGGGAAAGAACTGTTTTAATCAATGGCTTCTCCAAATCTTTTGCCATGACCGGTTGGAGAATGGGATATGCAGCTGCGCCAGTGCTGATTTTAGAACAAATGCTAAAAATCCATCAGTTTGCCATTATGTGTGCACCTACCACCAGTCAGTATGCAGCGGTGGAGGCTTTGCGTAATGGAGAGGAAGATGTGGCAAGCATGCGGGAAGCTTACGACCAAAGAAGGCGTTTCCTAATCCATGAATTGCGACGGATTGGCTTTGAGGTGTTTGAACCCTTTGGTGCCTTCTATGTCTTTCCGAGTATCAAAAAATTTGGTATGACCAGCAACGAATTTGCGACACGTCTTTTGGAGGAGGAAAAGGTTGCAGTGGTGCCGGGAACCGCTTTTGGTGCTTGTGGAGAAGGTTTTTTGCGTATATCTTATGCCTATTCCATAGATAGTCTTAAGATTGCATTGGAACGAATAGAAAAATTTATCTCCAGGCTTTCCTAATCTTTTTACTAGCATTTTAGCATGGGATGTGTTAAACTAGTAATAGATATAGAATTTTGGGTAAATTAGGGAATGAGATAATAGTTTAGTCAATTTGTTTATCCAGTAGCTTATCTCAGCCAAGGTAATAATCTCTGACTGAGGTAAATGTTTTACGCCAAGTCTTGTGAGGAGAGACTGAAAGCAGGTGTTGGATGGACGAATACAAAATGAGAGTTTCAATTGGAATAGGAGGTATAGGTATGGCGGGATTAAGTGCAGACATTATCAATCCATTTCTTATGGCAGGTATGCAGATGTTAAGAGATGTGTCACAGGTACAAACGTCTATTGGGAAACCTACTGTGAAACCGGCAATGTTTAAAGATGATACAATTGTGATTATGATTGGTATCGTTGGAGAGATGAGGGGACAAGTAATGCTGGCATTCCCAAATGAGATTGCCTGTTTGGTAGCAGGTAATATGTGTATGTCACCAACTACGGAGATGAACGAATTATATATGAGTGCAATCTGTGAATTGGGAAATATGATTATGGGAAATGCGGCAACCATTTTTTCTACAAAGGGAATTGGCATAGATATTACACCGCCAACGGTGTGTATTGGTAATATGATCATTACACCTACGGCAGCACATAATATCAGTGTGCCTTTGCAGTTGGAGGATGGAAGAGCCATCGATGTAAATATTTCAGTGAAGGAAGATTGACATGTTAAATATTGTATTATTAGAACCAGAGATACCAGCAAATACAGGAAATATTGGACGAACCTGCGTAGCAGCAGGTGCACGCTTGCATTTGATTGAACCTATGGGGTTTCGCATTGGTCAGAAGGAAGTAAAACGGGCCGGGCTTGACTATTGGGATCAGTTGGATGTAACCGTATATGACAATTATGATGACTTTTTGAAGCGGAATCATGGGGCTAAGATTTATATGGCTACGACGAAAGCAGAACATACATATGCAGAGGTTTCTTATGAAGAAGATGCCTATATTATGTTTGGAAAGGAAAGCGCAGGGATTCCGGAAGAAATTTTGGTAGAACATCCGGATACTTGTGTTCGGATTCCTATGTTTGGCGAGATTCGTTCTTTGAATTTGTCAAATTCTGTTGCCATTGTCTTGTATGAGGCTTTGCGACAGAATGGTTTTATGAATTTAAAAGAGGCCGGACAGTTACATCGCTTACACTGGTAAGAAATAGAAATGGCTGTCGCATGAAGAATACGTTTTCTTTGTGCGACAGCCATTTCCTATTACAGCAAAATCCTTTGTTCAGGCCTATGGAAAAAGGAATTAAGATTGCCGTAAGGGTAAGGTAAATACAAATTCTGTACCTGCCCCTTCCGTGCTGGTTACTGTAATGCTTTCGTTGTGAGCATTGATAATTTCTTTGGTGATGGACAGTCCTAATCCGGTACCTTTTTTATCTTTTCCTCTGGACAAATCCGTTTTATAAAAACGATCCCAAATCTTTTTGATTCCGTCTTTTGGAATACCGATGCCAAAATCTTTTACAGATAACAAGACCTTTTCTTTTTTGATCCAGGTTTTAATATGAATTTCTGAATCTTTATAGCTGAATTTTATTGCATTATCAATCAGGTTATATAGGACTTGTTGAATTTTCCCTTGGTCAGCGAATACATAAGTTTCTTTTTGGGAAAAAGAAAGTTTAAGTTTGATGTGTTTTTGTACGCAAGTGCCTTCAAAGGTGGTTGCCGTTTTCTTTACAATGGCATTGATATTAAAGGTTGTGCAGTCCAATATATGTCCCACCTGGTCAAATTGATTGATGGATAGTAAATCATTGGTTAACTTGGTAAGCCGATCGACTTCAAAGGTAATAATCTCCAAGTATTTGTCATACATTTCCGGAGGAATGGTTCCGTCCTGTATGGCGATGGCATAGCCCCGAATTGAAGTCAGAGGAGAACGAAAATCATGGGATACATTGGCGATAAAATGCTTTTGATAGTTGTCCAGATTTTGTAGCTGTTCGATCAGGTAGCAGATTTCTGTATCCAGTTGTCCGAAGGCATTTTTGCATTTTACACTAGGGGCACATTGAAAGGTTCCCTGGGTTGCAGCATTTACTTTTGCAGTGATTTTTTGCATGGGTTTGATGCTGATAAAATAATAGACCAAGAAGCCTAGTAATATCAATATACATAGGCAAATCAAATACAGATAGCCAATGGAAGCATAGTATGCACTTTGACTACGCAGCTCCGACATAGGATAGTGAATCACAATATAGCCTTTTACCTGAAAGGAACTGGAAATAGGTAAAATAACAGATAACATGGGGGTAGATAACAAGGACCCCAGCATTTTATCCTTGTGGTAATAGGCAGAAAAAAAAGAACTATCGTATTGTAAAATGGAAACTGTACCAGGAGTCAAATGTGGAGCCTGACTGTTTAATAATAAATTTCCCTTTGCATCTGCAATCCAAGTGCAAGTATGCAGAATTTCATCTGTTTTTGCAATCTGTAGGGCAATATCATCTGTATGGTAGGAAGAAGTAGCGTTGGTTACTGCTTCAAAGTGTTGCTTCTGGATATAGCTTGCATAATCGGATAAAATGGTTTTTTGTTTTTGAAAAACTTGTGCGTACATCCAGCGTTGTCCCAATGTGTGAAATAAGAAAAATATGATTGCACAAATTACAATATAATAAACAGCCAGTTTCAAAAGGTATGATTTTTTTTTCATCGTCGCACCTCAAATTTGTAACCAATGCCCCAAACCGTATGGATTCCCCAGATTTTATGATCTTTGATTTTTGCACGTAGTCGTTTGATGTGTACATCTACCGTACGGGTGTCTCCCATATAATCATAGCCCCAGATGTGACGCAATAACTGGTCCCGGGTGAATACTTGATTGGGATGGGAAGCCAGAAAATAGAGAAGTTCTAATTCTTTTGGAGGCATATCCAAAAATGCACCCTGATAAATGACGGTATAATTGGTAATATTTACAGTTAAATCCTCAAAAGAGACAAAATCACCCTGCTCCTGTGGCAGTGGTTGGCTAGGTTTGGCAGGGGCTTGGTTTTGGGCAAGTTGTCCATTGGTAAAACGACGAAGGACTGCCTTGACCCTGGCAACCAATTCTTTGGAATCAAAAGGTTTCATTATATAGTCGTCTGCACCCAATTCCAAACCTAAGACTTTATCAAAAATTTCTCCCTTGGCAGATAGCATAATGATGGGAACCAGAGAGGTTTTTCTGATTTCCCGACATACACCGTAGCCATCGATGCCGGGTAACATTAAATCTAATAGAATAAGATGTGGTTGAAAGCTGGAAAATTCCTGTAAAGCTGCCTCTCCATCGTTCACAATTTTGGTCTGAAAACATTCTTTGGTTAAGTATAATGCAATCAATTCGGCAATGTTTTGATCGTCATCAACAATTAAAATCCGTTGTTTCTCGGCCATGATATATGCTCCCCCTTATTTTTGAAATTCTACAATTGTAACGCCTTGATCTCCTTCTCCAAAAGTACCCAGACGATAGCTCTTTACATACTTACAGGTCTTTAAATGGGCATGAATGGCTTTTCGTAGGGCACCGGTTCCACGACCGTGAATCAGGGTTACCTGTGGTAAATGCGCCAGATAGGCATCGTCTATATATTTGGATACTTGAGGAATGGCTTCTGCTGTGGTTAATCCAATTACATTTAATTCTGTACTGATATTGGCACGTTTTTGCATTTTAATTTTGCCACTGCCAGTCTTTTTGAAGGATGGTGCGGTAATGACTTCGTCGTCTAATAACTCTAAGTCTGAAATATTGACTTGTGAACGGATAATGCCCATCTGCACAAATAAATCGCCCTTGGCATTTGGCAGACTGCTGACAACGCCTTTGACATTCATGCTTAACACCATGACACCGTCTCCAATTTTTAAATCTTTGGAAGCAATGGCTTTTTTTGGCTTTTTCTTGGCTTGATTTACCATTTTTTCCTGGGTGGCAGATAGTTTCTTTCTTAAGTCTGCACGTTCCTGTTCCATCGCCTTGCTTAAGCCACTTTCTTTCGACCATTTGTTATATTTTTTGATGGTTTGGTCGGCGTAATCCTTGGCTTCCTGTAAAATTTTGTTGGCTTCTTCATTTGCATTGCGTAAAATTTTATCTTTTGCTTTGTCAATTTTGGTGTTTTTATCTTTCAAGGATTGCTTCAAAGATGCAATTTCCGCTTTGTATTCCTGAATTTCTTTTTGTTCCTTTTCTATGGTGATTCGACTGGCTTCTAAGTCTTTTAATACATCTTCAAAATCTTTGTTTTCACTGTCGATGTAACTTTCTGCCATTTGAATAATATCCTGAGATAAACCTAATTTTCCAGATATGGCAAAGGCATTACTCTTTCCAGGAATTCCAATGAGCAGGCGGTAGGTAGGACGCAAGGTGGCAAGGTCAAATTCACAACTACCATTTTCTACACCAGGGGTAGAGAGGGCG
Source organism: Lachnospiraceae bacterium (assembly GCA_017393285.1). Lineage (GTDB taxonomy): Bacteria > Bacillota > Clostridia > Lachnospirales > Lachnospiraceae > CAG-411. Next base: position 1,585 of record JAFORL010000022.1, on the reverse strand, counting down.
AAAATCTTCAATTCGCTATAGTGGGTAGTTGCCACTGTTCGAATTTGTTGATTGTGTAAATGGGATAAAATTGCCATGGCCAATGCAGCCCCTTCTACCGGGTCTGTACCTGCACCTAATTCGTCAAACAAACAAAGAGAAGTTGGTGTTGCTTCTTTTAAAATGGAAACTGTGTTTGTCATATGGGCGGAGAAGGTACTAAGATTTTGCTCGATACTTTGCTCGTCTCCGATATCTGCAAAAACATCTGTAAATATAGCTAACTCTGAATGGTCAAAAGCAGGAATGTGTAAGCCTGCCTGTCCCATTAAGGTAAATAAACCGATGGTCTTCAATGTGACGGTTTTACCACCTGTATTGGGACCGGTAATCACAAGTAAATCAAATGCCTTTCCCAACCATACATCAATAGGTACCACTTTTTTTGCATCAATCAAAGGGTGTTTTCCCTGCTTGATATGGATGTAGCCGTTGGTGTTGAAAATTGGTTCACTGGCTTTCATTTTTTTGGATAAGTTGGCTTTGGCAAAGATAAAATCCAATTCCCCCAATACTGCCAGATTGGTTTTTAAGGCATCTAATTCCAGCGCCACCAAATTGCTGAGTTCTGCCAATATTTTCTCGATTTCCTGTTGCTCCTGATTGGCAAGTTCCCGCAGGGTATTATTCAAATTTACGATGGCAGCAGGCTCAATGAAAAGCGTAGAACCGGTGGAAGATTGATCGTGTACCATACCTGGAAAGGAAGATTTGTATTCTGCTTTAACCGGCAGACAATATCGTCCGTTTCGCATGGTAATCAATCCGTCTTGTAACATGGTACGTGAACGGTTTAAAATTTGATTTAGCTGTTCATGGATTTTTTGGTTGCTCACTTTCATCTGTCTACGTACATTGTGGAGTCCGGGACTGGCGTCATCACTCACCTGGTCTTCACCTGTAATACAACGGGTAATTTCTGTACGTAAGTTGGATAGGGGAGAAAGATAGGAAAAACGACTGGTTAAGCTATTGTCCTGCTCGTCATCGTTTTCTTTTCTGCTGTAGCTTTTTACACGAAGGGTTACAGTCAGTAAATCGCTGATCTGTAGCAATTCCTGCAAACGCAAACTTGCACCTACCTCCAAACGCATAAAAGATGGCGTCAAATCCGTCAAGCCGGCGAAAGAAAGACTGCCCTTTTTTAAAACATAGGACAAAGCATCGCTGGTTTCTTTTTGCATTTGCTGAATACGGGTATAATCTGTATCCGGTGTCAGTTTTTGGCATTGCTGTTTTCCTAAAGTGGAATCTGCCAGTTCTGTTAATTGCTCAATAATTTTTGTATATTCTAGTGTGCGTAGTGCCTTTTGATTCATTATCTGTTTCCTCCCTACAGGTCAGGTTATTTTTCATTATCATTCTTTCATTTTACATGATTCTTTAAAAAAAAGAAAGACCATGAAAAAATAAGTTTGTGACTTGGGAAATGAAAGATTTTGTGGTACAATAAAAGTGTGACACATTTTTGACAAGGAGGGCGAAAGATTGGATGAGAAAAAGATACAAATGATGACACAGTTATCCATCTATGAGAAGTATCACC
>JAFORL010000150.1 GCA_017393285.1 Lachnospiraceae bacterium | reverse complement strand
TGATCGTAAAAACTTCTTCGATAATATTCATACATCAAATAATACATAAGAATAATAAAGAAGGTAACATACACATCAATGGTAGCAATTCTAGTCTGTGCAAAATGCATAAAGTCTGCTGCAAATAGAATCGTCGTAATGGTTGCAATCCAAGTACGATTGAAAAATCTTCTGGTAAACAGATAGAAAATAGGCAACATGGCAATACCAAACAAAGTTCCCATGATACGCCATCCGTAAGGGCACATACCAAAAATGCGAATTCCGATGGATATGATATATTTACCCAAAGGTGGATGGGTCCACTCATAATTGTATACCTTCTGCACCATCTCGTAACCTGTTCTGCCGTGGTAGATTTCATCAAAATATGTACTTTGATGGAAACTAAACTCTTTGGGCATCTTAGCTGACTCATCAAATAAATTTGCATAATCCTTTGCGTTATTTGGCTGTACTACATTTCCAGATTCATCTAAAAATACCAATTCATTCAATACAGTTGGTGTAGAATTACAACGAAGTCTTAGATACGGTTGCACAGCAGTAAAACTTGTCTTGCCCCAGCAAAATACACTACACATAGAAAATTTAGATGCTTCTGCACCTAATGTTGCAGCATCTTGCCCATCTGTAATAACCGGTGTCCAGTTTACCATATCTGCACTTTCTTCCAAATAGAACTCTCTACCCTCATAACGTCCATCATAATATGCAAGTTGTGTAATATTTCCCGTTCTATTAGATAAATCCAAAGTGATGCAATCTCCTACATTAGGTGTCTCCCAATAGGTCTGTGGTGCATCTTTATCTCCTAGGTTATATAGGGCAATGATTGCATAAATACCAGTAATGGCAAGGATAGAAATCCAATCATATTTTGTAAACTTCTTATCTTTTTCACTTGCTCTTGGTGCCCAATATTCTCCTGTAATAGCATCATCACCTGTTCCAGTTGCAATCAAAACAGCCTGTTCCGGCACTTTTGCCTGTAATACATAGTATCTCACTGCAATATATACAATATAAATAAACAACAGCACATGACCATATCCTATGTATACTGGAAATGGTGCGTTCCAATCAAAATTATTAGGATCGTAAAACTTAAATGCATGCCAAATATTATTTGCTTGTACTATTGTCAAACCTAAAAACAAAAAGATATATTCTTTCATCGGCTCATATAAATATGCCAAAAGAACCATAGCAAAAACCGGAAACATATAACGTTCATGCACACGAACAGATAATGTAAAGAAACCGGCAGCAATACAAACCCCATAGAAGAAATACTTACTACCATTTTCTTTCTTTCTGTTGATCCAACATAGAACCAATGTACTTAAACAAATCACTACAATACAAATGCTTCCCCAGGTACTATAAGGCAATCCAAATGCAATTTCATCCTGTGAATGCCAATTCAACTTAAAAATAGCCCAAAAATTATAAGCATTCACCGTTACATAAGGATAAGATGACAGGGTATCTGCATATTGCTTCCATACCACAGGGATACCATATGGAACAACAGCCAAAAACATCATGCCAATGGCTGCTAAACCTGCACCAAGTTCCTGAAAGAAACGTTTCCAAGAAAAATCTTTAAAAATCACCTGGTCTAAAATAGCAAATCCTAAAACAGGGGTCAAAATTAACATTTGTGGTTTAATCAAAATACCCAATGCAAATACAAAATAAGCCGGTATCAACTTATGTTCTGCCAGCAAATAAATCATAACCACAAGACAGAGTGTAAATACCGCATCTACCTGTCCCCACATTGCAGAATCCATCAATATAACAGGATTGAATAAGTATACACATGAAAAGAAAACAGAAACCGTTTCTGAAAAACGTTTTCTAGCAATTTTATAGATTACAAAACCTGTTCCCAAGTCACATAAAATAGCCGGCATCTTCACAACCAAATGAGAAGCCGCTAAACTAGGAAAGATATGACGCAACATTCCCACAACCCATAAAATATACATATATCCAGGTGGATAATCCGTAAAGGCATCCGAGGTGTAGAAATTTGCAAAACCATCATTATACACCATATCTGACCAAGCGCTAAAACAATTCATATCCACTTCATATCCCGGCTCAATCTTAGCCAAAACACATCTTACAATCAATCCCACCAATAACAAAATAATCACATTGATTGGATTCATCAACTTTGTCTGCTTTGCTCCCATGACAGGTGTTTTTGCTCTTTGGACAATATTCACATATCCATATAAAGCAACAAACACAAATAGAAACGAGCATACATTCACAAGTCCCATCTTCTTTTTCCTCCATTTTTCTATAGTATATATTGCAACAATTCCAACTAGCCTGTACCCATTTCAGTCAGACTATATGAAACTGTAAAATAAAAATTCTATTGGACAACCGAAAATACCAAACATTGCCCCATTCTGTAAACGTTAAACCACTGACCAAAGGTAACAGTTCCGCTGCTCCATTCATAAAGTGCCAGATAAACCAAAAGAAACAAATAAAAGAATAGCTGATCACTCTTTACATTTATTTTACATGTGTATGGGTAAATAGATGTTCCATGCAATATTCATGATTTCCTTTGCAT
>JAFORL010000149.1 GCA_017393285.1 Lachnospiraceae bacterium | reverse complement strand
TATTCTCCATTTTAACATTTTTTTAGTTCAGCTGAGCCATTCATAAAGTGCCAGATTTACATTATGATTATGATTCTCAATTTGGCTGGCCACTTTATTTCTGCTCAGCTGAACTGTTACATATCATAATATACCATAATTTGACGAAAATATTGTGAAAATCGGATATATTCTTCTAATAAATTTTTCATTTTGATTAATTGTTCTTTTTCCCTTGCTTTCACATATACCACTTTGCGATACACATCTTTGACCTTGTATATAGATGCGTTTGCAGGACCCATAACCGTAAATATTTCTCCTGCTTGTTTTCTCGCCACACCAGCCAATAACTCACCTGCCATTTGTAATAGATCTTCCCTGCCACAATGCAATACGATTGTCAATATACTGCCAAAGGGCGGATATGCCATCAATTTTCTATATGCAATTTCCTCCTGATAAAAGGCTTGATAATCGTGGTTCTGCGCAGCTAAAATACTATAATGGTCCGGCTTATAGGTTTGAATCCAAACACTTCCCTGCTGCTTTCTTCTTCCTGCCCTTCCTGCTACCTGAGACAACAATTGAAAGGTTCTCTCTGCACTTTGATATTGTCCGTCAAACAATGACAGATCTGCTGCCAAGGCTCCAACCACTGTCACATTTGGAAAATCATGTCCCTTAGCAATCATTTGCGTACCAATCAAAATATCTCCATTGCCTTGTTGAAAATTTTCTAATATTTTCTCATAAGCTCCTTTTTTACAGGTAGTATCCCGGTCCATTCTCCAAATTTTTGCCTGTGGAAAAGCAGCTCTTGCAAAGGCTTCTACCTTTTGGGTTCCAATACCAAAGCCCGCAATATATTTGGACCCGCATTTTGGACAGGTATGGGGCATCGGAATTGTATAGCCACAATAATGACACTGTAATACATTTTGATTGTGTACCGTCATTGACACATCACAATGTGGACACATCAATACTTCCCCACATGCCCTGCAAGACACAAAACCGGCATAACCTCTCCTGTTTAAAAACAATAAAATTTGCTTTTTTTCCTGCAAGGCTTGTTCCATTGCCGCCTGTAATTCCCGACTAAAGATGGAACGATTTCCTTGGCGCATTTCCTTCCGCAAGTCAACAACATATACCAAAGGAAGTCTACTTTCCCCTATTCTTTCTTGCAATTCTACATAACCATATTGTCCCGTCTGACTTTTGTAATAGGTCTCTACGGATGGCGTAGCGGAGCCCAGCACTACCATACCACCGCACATCTTTGCCCGTTCGATTGCTACTTCCCTTGCATGATATCTAGGCTGCGTCTCATTCTTGTAAGTAGGTTCATGCTCCTCATCTATAATAATTAAGCCCAAATTCGAAAAAGGGGTAAATAAGGCTGAACGTGGTCCCAACATCACGGTAATTTCCCCATTCTGTGCACGCTGGTATTGATCCGAACGTTCCCCTAAGGACAATTTGGAATGTAAGACAGACATTCTATCTCCAAAACGCTGATAATAGCGGGTAACCATAGTCGTAGTTAAAGCAATCTCCGGTATCAATACAATGGACTGTTTGCCTAATTTCTCCATTCTTTCAATGAGCTCCATATACACTTCCGTTTTACCGCTTCCAGTAATTCCATGGAGTAAAACCGGCTTATGATACGAATTTTGGTAATTATTCCAAACATACCCAACGGCCTCTTCTTGTGCTTTTGTGAGAACAATCTTTTTTTCCGTCACCAAGTGTGTTTCAACAGGATTTCTTCGCACCACCTGACTAGATATTTGTAGAAGCCCCAACTCTTCAAATTTTTTTATGGCATCCCGACTGACTTTATAGACTTGCACTGCTTCTGCCATTTTCAGATCTGGCGTATCTAACAAAATCTCTCCCAAACGTACACGCGCCTTATAATTCTTCTTGTGACATTCTTCTAAATACACGGACAAGCGTTCCCGGGATACAGCCAAATGTAAATACTTTTGTTCCTTATCTTTCAATTTTGTCTTAACCGGCAAAACAGTTCGCAAAGCAGCATTCATAGTTCCACCATATTGTTCCCTAATCCATGCTGCCAACTGAATAAAATGACTCTCCAGCACCATGCCATCTTCCAACACCTGCGTAATGGGTTTGATTTTATCCAAATCAAAATCCGGTTCCTCTGACAATTCCAATACAAAACCTTTGGTTTGCCGATTTCCCTTTCCGAATGGGATTATGACCTGGCTACCAATTCCAACTTTGTCTCTCCATTCCTCTGGTACTGCATAGGCATATACTTTGTCTAAATTCTCATGAGAAATATTTACAATGACATTTGCATATTTCATGCAATCTTCCCTTCTTTTCCTGCTGTTTTTTCAGATTTTCCTGCTTCGCTCTGCTGGTTTCCGGAGTTTTAAAACAGGTCAATGCCTTCAACAGCAGCATCTGCATTTCTGCAAAACCATACACTTTTGCAAGGAAGGTCAATACAAGTTAAGACCATTTTTTACAACCTTCCACAATTTCTTCCATATGCATTCCTCTGGACCCCTTCACAATCATTCCATCTCCTGCTTCACTATGGGTATATAAATAATCCAAAGCGTCTGCATTGGTATCAAAAGCTTGCACTACAATGGCGTCAGTGGTATCTGTAACACCCTTTAAAATTGCTTTTGCTTCTGTTCCAACCGTAACAACCAAATCAATCTTTCTATCTTTTGTACAAGCATTGGCCAAATACTGCCCCACTTGATAATGACAATCATAAGATACTGCACCTAATTCCAAAACGTCTGCAAATACTACAATACGTTTGTTGATTCCCTCCAACTGTAGCAATACAGAAATGGCACTTTTCATAGAATCCGGACTGGCATTATAAGTATCATCAATTATGGTTCTTCCTGCGCATTGGTATTTTTGTCCACGCATGGCAATCGGTTTATAGGCCAGCAAGCCAGCAGTAGCACTTGCAATTGGCACCTGCATCTTTTGTGCAATGGCAACAGCCACCGTTGCATTCTTTACGTTATGTTCTCCCAGCACATTCAAGGAAAGGACTGTTTCCACAGCATTGCCAGAATATACAAACTTTTGTCCCTCTGCAGTTCCCTCTATCTGACTAGCGCGAATCTGACAATCTTCACCCAAACCAAAAGACACCACCTGCACATGCTGGAGGGTTTTGTAAGTAGCTGAAGCCACCAGCTTCTCGTCCACTGCTTCCCCCTGTTTTGCTGCTTCTACAAATGCTTCTATTTGTCGTAACAAAGGATCATCGCCATTGATATACAGCGTAGTATTTTCTTTTGCATAATCTAAAATATGCATTTTTTCTTTTCGAATATTTTCCTGACTGCCTAATTGGCCAATATGGGAAACGCCAATATTTGTCATCACTACTAGGTCCGGATCTGCAATTTTTGCCAAACGTGCCATCTCTCCTGGTTCACTCATCCCCATCTCAATGACCGCAATATCCATTGTAGAATCAATCTCAAACATCATCAAAGGCAAACCAATTTGGCTATTCATATTTCCCTTTGTTTTCAATACCTTATAAGAGTCTTCCAATCCGGCAGCTATCATTTCCTTTGTGGTAGTTTTTCCTACACTTCCCGTAATTCCAATTAATTGCAGGGAAAATTGGTGTCGATACTGCTCTGCCACACGCTGTAAAGCAGCCACCGTATCATCCACTTGAATATACACCTTTCCCGGTATATAATTTGCCACCGGTTTCGATGTAAAAGTAGCTACAGCACCTTGTTCCAGCGCCATATCAATAAATTTGTGGGCATCCACACGTTCTCCAATAATCGGAACAAACAATGCACCTGCTGTAATTTCTTTTGAATTGATGCTAACAGACGAAATCTCTACCCTTCCATCTCCTGCCACAATTGTTCCCTTGGCCATTTTTGCCAACTGACTTGCTTGTAACTGTTCCATTTTAGCAAATACCTTCTTCCTCTTTCACTTGCGCTACCAATTCTCTTTCATCCATATGATGTTTCACACCATTGATTTCCTGATAATCTTCATGTCCTTTTCCTGCCAACACAATCACATCTCCGTCTTCTGCATGTACCATACAATAACGGATTGCTTCTTTCCGATCTGCAATCATGACATAGGCACCATTTGCTTTTTTCACACCCACTAAAATATCCTGCATAATCGCATCCGGGTCTTCATTTCTTGGATTATCTGATGTAATAACGGTCAAATCTGCCATCTTAGAAGATACTTCTCCCATTTCATAACGGCGTAATTTCGAACGGTTTCCTCCGCAGCCAAACAGACAAACCAAACGTTTTGGTTCATATGCCTTCAAAGTTGACAATAAACTTTCTAAACTCATTGCATTGTGTGCATAATCAATCATAAGGGTAAATCTGTTAGAAACAGGCAAAATTTCCACACGACCTTTCACGCGAACACCTGCCAAGGCATCTATGATTGCTTTTTGTTCTACCCCAAAATGTCTGCATATAGAAATAGCTGCCAATGAGTTGTACACACTAAATTTTCCAGGCACATCGATTGCCACCTGCATATCTTCTTTTCCACTGACCTGATAAGACACGCCCAAAAATCCCGGTTTATTGATAAACTCCACCTGACTGGCACATAAATCTGCTTCCTTCGCAAATCCAAAGGTCTCAATCTCACAAGTATGCCCTTGAATCACATCCTTGGTATGTACATCATCAATATTTACAATTCCCACTTTACATTGTCGAAACAACATACCTTTACATTGTTTGTATTCTTCAAAATCTTTATGTTCATTTGGGCCAATATGATCTGGTTCTAAATTTGTAAAAATACCGTAATCAAAAGTAAATCCACCCACTCGATGCAACTTCAAACCTTGTGAAGATACTTCCATTACTACGCAACGAATCCCTGCATCTACCATCTTACGAAATGTTTGCTGTACAATGTAAGATTCCGGTGTAGTATTCACAGCAGGAATATGGGTATCCCCGATAATCGTCTCTATAGTGCCAATCAATCCCGTTGAAAAACCAGTCTTTTCCAGAATAGATTTTACCATATATGCTGTGGTTGTCTTTCCTTTGGTACCTGTAATTCCAATTGTGGTTAACTCACGTGCCGGATACCCAAAATATGCTGCTGACATACATGCCAAGGCCAATCTGGTATCCTCCACACGAATCACGGTAACATGTTCTGGCACTTCCACATCTTGTTCCACAATCAAACTGATTATTCCATCTGCTACCACCTGTTTTGCAAATGTATGACCGTCTACAACAGCTCCACGAATACATACAAATACACCGTCTTTGCAAGCCTTTCTCGAATCAAACACCAGTTCAGAAACTGGTATATCTACATTTCCCTGTACAAGTGTATAGGATATTTCATTTAACAAATCTGCTAGCTTCATGATATCGCCCTTCTTTTTTCTTATTCCTCTATCTCTCCATCAAATACGATGGTGGCTGGTCCCGTCATAAATACGTGATTGCTCTCCTGATCATATTGGATTCGCAAATCTCCTCCCAGTAAATGAACCAAAACCTCTGATTCCGTTTTGCCATTCAAATAACAGGCAACGGCTGTAGCACATGCCCCTGTACCACAGGCAAGTGTTTCTCCAGAACCTCTCTCCCATACACGCATATTGACTTCCTTGCGATTGATAATCTGCACAAATTCTGTATTTACGCGTTCTGGGAACATGGCATGCTGTTCAAAAACCGGTCCAATCTTTTCCAAGTTCAGTACAGACGTATCCTCCACCCAAACAATCGCATGCGGATTTCCCATGGAAACACAGGTCATTTCATACGCTGCACCACCTATTTGCACTGGTTCACCAATCATTTTTTCCTTGTCAAACAAGACTGGTACATCCTTGGTTTCTAGCACTGGCTCTCCCATATCAACCTTTACGCTTTGTACCTTTCCATCTTCTATAAACAAATCCAAATATTTGATACCAGCTTTGGTTTCAATGGAAATCTGTTCTTTGTCTGTCAAGCCTTTATCATATACATATTTTGCAATACTGCGCACACCATTTCCGCACATTTTCCCTTCGGACCCATCTGCATTGTACATGGCCATTCTAAAATCTGCCACATCTGACGGACAAATCATAATCAAGCCATCTGCTCCGATACCAAAATGTCTGTCACTTACCTTAACGGCAAATGCTTCCGGATTCTTTATAGTTTCTTCAAAACAATTCACATACACATAGTCATTTCCACAACCATGCATCTTGGTAAACTTAACCATACTGCCCCTCCTTACATTTGATCAGGCGCTTCCATTCCCAATAAATCCACACAAGTCTCCAAAACGCCCTTTGTCAAACTAATCAATCGGATCCATGAACCTTGTCTTTCTATATCTTCCTGTGCTAAAATTTTATTTTCATGGTAAAATCTTGCAAAGGTATTGGACAACTCATAAATATATTGACACATCTTGTGTGGTGCCTTTTCATCAAATGCCACTTCCATCATATCATTAAATTTTGCAACTTCTAACATTAAATTGGTCTCGCTTTCACTCACTGGCGCCAACAAACCACCTGTAGTGGATACACTTCCCTTTGTATTCGCATATTTTTGTAAAATAGACTTGATACGTACAATGGTATACAAAATATATGGACCGGTATTTCCTTCAAAGGAAGCAAATCTGTCTATATCAAATACATAGTCTTTGGAAGCCTGGTTGGATAAATCTCCGTATTTCAATGCAGCCACACCAACCATTCTGGCAATTTCCTTGGCTTGTGCCTCTTCAAATTCACGACCTGATAATTTATCATACACCGCATCCGTAATAGACTGAATCAAAGTTTCCAAGCGCATTACGCCACCTTCTCTGGTCTTAAATGGCTTACCGTCTTTTCCATTCATAGTACCAAAGCCCAGGAAAGTAAGTTCTACATTGTCGTCCACAAGTTTTGTCTTCTTGGCACATCGAAATACCTGTTCAAAATACAATTCCTGTCTCTTATCTACCACATATACAATGGCATCCGGCTGGAATAATTTTTCACGCTCTACAATGGTTGCCAAATCTGTGGTATTGTATAGTGTTGCTCCATCTGACTTTAAAATCATACATGGAGGAATTTCTTTTTTGTCTGTCTCTTCTTTTACATCCACTACCAAAGCCCCATCACTGACATAGGCGTAACCATTTTTCTTCATATCAGCTACCATGTCTGCAATATATGGCTGTGCATCACTCTCTTTTTTCCACAAATCAAAAGTAACATTCAATTTGTTGTAGTTCTTTTTCAAATCATTTACGGATACATTTAAGATATGCTTCCATAAAGCCTGATATCCTGCTTTTCCATTTTGTAATAAAAATGTTGCATTTTGTGCCTCTTCTCTGTATTCCGGATGTTCTTTGGAATACGCATTGGCATAAGGATAAATTTCCTCTAATTCAGACATCGTGAAAGGTGGCTCTGTTGGATATTCTCCTGTAAAATTATCATCAAAATATACCCAGTCAGGATTTCTCTTTTTACACTCTGTAATAATCAATCCCATCTGTAAGCCCCAGTCACCTAAATGGGCATCACCAATGACTTTATGTCCCATGTATCTTCCAAAACGTTTGATACTTTCTCCTATAATAGCAGAACGCAAATGCCCTACATGTAACGGTTTTGCGATATTGGGTCCACCATAATCTACCACAATGGTTTTTGGATTCTTTGCTTCATCTACACCATATTTATCTGCGGTTTCCATCTCACTCACATAAGCAGCCAAATATGCGCCACTCACTGTCATATTGATAAAACCTGGTGCAACCGCTTCTATCTTTGCAAAAGTCTGGCTTTGTTCTAAACGAGAAACCACATCATTTGCAATCATAATTGGTGCCTTCTTATATTGCTTTGCTGCAGCTAATGCACCATTACATTGATACTGACACAAGTCAGGTCTGTTTGATACAGAAACCATTCCGTATTTTTCTTCGTAACCCGCTTGCACAAATGCCTGGGTAACCTCTTTTTTAATCTGATTGATTAGCTTCTCCATAGATTCTATTCCATCCTTTCTTTTTTTACCACGTTTACTTCTATTCCACTTCCAGTCTCATCTCTACGCTTTACTTTAAAGAGGGATTTCTCTCCCCATGAGACAGATTTGCGATAGCTTTTCCCCATGCTTTTCTTAGGAGAAAGCATCTTCTCTCACTGAAATCAATTTCTTCCTTAGAAATGATACATTCCCTTCTAAAATGTGGATTAGCACTTAACTTTAACATCTTAACATATCTTTTTCATAAATACAAGAATGCCCATAAAAAAGTAGGGACTGTCGTAGGAAGAAAAACACCACAAAATATCATGCATCATTTACAAATGCTATATTCTGTGTATTGCTTCTTCCTGCAACAGCCCCACGCCTTTGTGGTATCCATTATTGGAAAACAAACTGTTTGAAGGATAACTTCGTCACCATAGTCACGCCATCCAAATCGTAAGTGAATTTACGTATCAATTTGCCATTCTGATCAAATTCTCCATACGTTCCATTTGCACCATTGGTGTCTATACGATGGTTATCAGTATAAAACAATGCAGCGCCACCTTTCTTGGTATAAGTTAATTTTACTTTATCCATCAAGGTATAAGTACCCGCATTTTCATCTACCAAATAGGTTTTTAAATAAGAAAATCTTGCTTTGTTTTTCTGATTGCCCACACCATTAAAATTACTCCATTTGATATCTGGTCGGCTGGTACTCTCCGCATAATTACTGTCCCAAACCTTTAGGTAATATTGTCCTTCTGCCAAGGTATCATCTGTCGCCTTCTCCAACCATGTTTCTCCAAACGGAGGATACGAATCCTGTTCTACCGATTCCATTTTCAAAATTCTAGTCTTTTCATCCTCTTCATTTTTCTTTTGATCTTCTTCATTGGCAGTTAGTTTCAAAAGTTTTTTTCTATAATCCGTCTTTTTCCAAATCTCTTTGCGACCAATCATGTATGTAATTCGTGGCTTTCTACTGTTGACATTTACCACTTTAAACATGGTTGACAATTCTGCGGAAGAAACCACCATTTCATCGCTATTGATTTGCGCCAAATCTGTCAATGCAATCCAATCCAGTTTCCCATTGGTCTTTTTGGCTTTTTTCATCATTTGCGGTAATAATGTATCCATGGAAAATAACGCTGTTACTGTTTTGTCAGCCAAATCCAAGGTAATCACCGTATCTTTTACACTCTTGTTCTTCTTGCCCTGCTCTGTAACCAACATCCACAACTGCCCATAGCCGTTATACATAAATTTGTCATATAGACGGTATTTTCCCAAACCATAACACTGGCTTACACTACCTTGGGCATCTACGCTTACCACAGTCTGCGGATCGATGCTATAATACAGCTTTCCTTCTTCTAAGATTATATTTTGTGCACCTCGTTTTTGAATTGGAATCTCACCTCTTAAGACACCGCTATTATCATACAACCATATATTTTTTTTACCGAAAATAGCGTACAAACCATTGGAAACCAACTGTTCACTTCTACCAGAAGAAACCTGCAATTTCTTAGTCGCCTTAGAAGCCAGTGCCGGTACTTCAATCTTATAGATTTTCTTGGTAATCTGTTGATCCTTTGCATCGTACAATTCCATAATCATATAATTGGTCATCCCCGGAACAAAGCCCATAATCTGATATGTATGTTCTCTGGTTGTTTTCATTTCTTCTCCCGGACACAAAGAACGGGTAAAATCCGGTATCGTCTCATCTTCTACATGAATGGTATATCGTACATAGGCCTCCTGCTTCGTTTTGAAGTAAGTATATAAAGATAAATGATTGGTACCAAAAGCATCCCAAATCCACAAGGGACTTTCAAAATCATATAAATTCTTTTTTTTCTTATGTTGTATATTTTTAATCTGAGAATCTGTATACTCCCCAAAGTATACAGAGGTAATAGAAGGATGTTCTACGGTAATCGGCAAATCAATCACACGTTCTCCCGCTATACTGATTTTTTCCATTCCATAGGTTAAAATATCTAATTCCTGTTGTGCTTTTGCATCTTCTACTACCTGTATTTTTTTCTTTTTTTGATACATAATGAAGCCAAATACTCCCATCACCAAAATCATAATGGTACTTGTAATCATCACTGTCATTAATAATTTCTTCAATGTAATTCCCCCTTACTCTCTCATCTCAAGTATCATCATCTTCCCCTCTATCCTGCATCACCAAATATAAGATAGTAAACCAAAAAAAGATGTTCCCTTTTTCTTTTCATTGACAATCTGCTTCACATAAGCCGGACGGTCTGTTATGATATTATCTACTGCCAACTGACTGAGCCAAATGGCATCTTTCTTGTTATTTACCGTCCACACATGTACTTCCTTTCCATGTATGTGCGCCAAACGAACAATGGTTTCCGTTACCAATTCTGAACGCATACTTAGGAAATCAATTTCATCGTCTAAATAATATCGGCCATAAGCAGAAGATAAAATATACCCTGTTTGAATTTTTGCATTAAATTTTTTAACTTTTCGCAAACTGCTCTTATAGACAGAGGTAATGACACATTGACGTTCAAATCCGTATTTTTCAACCAATTCGACCACATGGCGTTCCAAATCAGGTGTATATTTATTACTTTTGATTTCTATATTCAGTCTGCATTTTCCTTTACAAAGGGTCAATACCTGTTCTAGCGTAGGAATCGGTGTATTTTCATATTGTTTTCCGTACCAGGCACCAGCATCTAAGTCAGAAAGTTCTGCATAGGTACATTGATAAATTCGCTTTCGAAGTCCTACTGTTCTTTTCATGGTGGAATCATGCATCAAGACAACCACTCCATCCTGGGTTTCCTGTACGTCCAATTCAATAAAATCCGCTTGTTCCTTGATGGCCTTTTTCATGGCAGGCAAAGTATTTTCCGGCGCGCCGTAAGAGGCTCCTCTATGGGCTGTTACTTCTGTTTCACCAAAATGTTCTATCACCGAATTTCCACCGTTTCTCAAGATATCGTACACCACATATACATCGGTACATAAAACCAAAACAATAGCTAGGATCATACATTTCCGATTCCATCTGGAAGATTGTTGTATCCACAATTTATTTGTCTTATCTTGTTTCCATCCACAACATCTTTTATCACACAGTTGAAATTCTTTTAATACCCCATTAATCTGAGACGTCATGCCTCCACAAAGGGTACATAAAAAAGCTACCCAGTATAAATGAATCTCCACAGCAGCGAATACTGCAATTCTAAGCTGTGGCTGTATCCAAAGTGTTATCACCCCAATACTTGTCCATGCCAAAACACTATAAAGTACGAGAAAAAATAAGACATTCCAAAAATTACGATATAACCAACCGGACAAGACCAAAAGCCAATTTTTCGAAACCAGATATATTCCCTTTCTCCGTTCTCCCCCAGGCAGCGTCCATTTTCCCTTCCAAGTGTGTTCTGCATAAGTAAAAGCATGTACAAATCCATATAGAATAATAAAGAGCAAAACCAGACCAAATACGTCTTTCCCATACTTCACTTTTCTCAATGTGGTAAATAAATACGAAATTCTCGGATCGCAAGCACCAAAAATCAAGAAAACGAATATATTTTGATAAATCATGTTAGCTGCTATGGAAAATATTTCTTCCCATCTTTTTTGTTCCATAATGCCATGTAATACCTTTAGTGTATACCAACAGTTCGCATAAATACTATTTTCTTTGTATGTGATATAACGGTAAACAGACTCATAGGTAAAAATTTGTACTGCCGCCACTAAGGCACTGAGCAAAAAAATTATGCTGCACAAAAAAAGAATTACCAAGGGATGCATCAAAAACGGTATAATCATTTCTGTTGTTATATAACTATATCCATTGAGTTGCAACAACTTTTTTAATATCCAACTCAAAAAGGGAGATAAAATACTCCAGGTCACCAGCATATATACAATCTGCATCAAACATACTTTATGATATTTATCCCATATTTCCTGCCAATTCTTGCGCATACGCGTACGAACAGCAACCTTGCAACGTAACCAATGCCATTGTTTTTTTACATTAATTTTGTCCACTCTCTCCATTTCTTTCCCCTTCTTTCAAGTCTCTTTTTTTTCTGTCCCCTATGACGAAATGGTACTTTTATCTCCGTTAAAGGTTTGCTATATAACTAGTATAACACATTTTTCTCTATATTCCTAGTATACCCTAAAAGATCGTTTTAGATGCGAAGAGAACCAATCGGAGCGTTTTTATGTGATAGGAAATTGTATCGCAATTTTTTATTACAGAACAAAGAGTTTTGCTTGCAAAACTCTAGCGCGACCGCGGTATTGCGCAGCAATTAACTCCATCTCCGCGGTCTGCGCATCCTCGCGGAGCGTTTTTTATGTAATAGGAAATTGCATCGCAATTTCCTATTACATA
>JAFORL010000148.1 GCA_017393285.1 Lachnospiraceae bacterium | reverse complement strand
TATTGTTATTGTTATTATTATTGTTATTGGTGTTACCATTTGGTTTGCTTGTGGTCCAATTTCCATCCTGGAACCAATATTCTCCCGCCTGCTTGAGAGTCATATCTTCTGTTTGATTACCCGAACCGGTAAATAAGAAATTGACCTTATTTGCATGCTGAAAGGTATATGTA
Source organism: Lachnospiraceae bacterium (assembly GCA_017393285.1). Lineage (GTDB taxonomy): Bacteria > Bacillota > Clostridia > Lachnospirales > Lachnospiraceae > CAG-411. The sequence goes on along the minus strand of JAFORL010000148.1, from coordinate 3,221 downwards.
TAATAACCATCTGCATCTACCTGCATTTGTTTTCCAGGCCAAGCTACTTCCTGGTCCACCGGAAGTACATTCCAATAGTAAATAGATGCATTTTCCATATAGCTTGCCGGATAATGTACAATAATTTCTACATCTTGTGCCAAGGTTTCGGCATCCATAACAACTTCCTGTTGTTGCTTTTCTACTTCCGCTTTCTTCTCTGTGTACTCCGCAGGTGCTGTCTCACTCCAACCAGTAGAATCTGCGTACCAATATTCACCTGCTGTTTTTGTAAATGTGGACGTAGAATAATCCAATTCCGGCACGCTTAATTGCATATCAACACTAGTAACATCGTCTACCGTATATGTATACCAACCATTTTTTTCGTCCTTCATAGGAACACCCGGTGTCGTCATTTCTAAATCTTTGTCCTGACTTTCCACATGTAAATGTGGTTGCTTACCAGTCCACTTATAATGGATGATTACCTGCTTTTTCTTTTTGCTATTCTCCTTCAATTGCAAATCTTTTTTGGAACTCGAAACTTCTAAAGGAAGTGCTTGTCCATCAACTAATTTGTCTTGTGAAGTTATCACGTTGTTTTTTGGGAAACAACCAGGCAGACAGCTTCCATACTTTTGCAATCCCACATAGGTACCACCAGAAACTAAGATTGCACCTGCCATACACACCATAATTTTTGATATTGTTTTTTTCATAAAAACTCCTTCCATTTTTTGTCTTGAAATCTTTTTAGAAAAAATCGCAAGAACATTACTCTAATACAACCACTTTCCCCTTTTCCACTCCTGTTTATTATATAATTATTACATTTTTATTACAATGCACATTTCTGACACACTTTTGCATATTTTTTTAGTAATTTTCCCCACGAAAACAAATCCATCTTACAAACAAATGCCCTCTTGCACACCCGGTAACCCCAAAAATGAAACTACTCCGCAGCAACCACAACAAAGAAAAAAGGAAACCATTTTTCTCAAATGTAACCTTTGTTACCTAAAAAAAATGATTCCCACTTATGAGTTATTTAAATGTATTTTACATATATTCTATGGCATTTCTATCTTCCTAACATAGAAATTGCCATATTTGCTAAAACTGCAATTACTGCAATTACAACAAACAAGATAATTAAACGAATGGTAGCCTTTTGTTGTTCAATTTTTTCCTGACGTGCAAACTCTGCTTCGCACCAAGCTACCACTTCTTTTGAATCTTTGTAATCTGGAATACGGTTGGCTTCTTTCAACACCCACTGAATATCGTCAGCCTTCTTTACCGCCGCCTTACGTTGCAACATACCCTGGTATATTTCTTCCTGCCCTTGTACTTGCAATTCCTCTATCATTTTTTGATACTGTTCAATCAACTGTGGCGCATCTTTGTAATCTCCAAGTTTTTTAAGACGCTTAATGATTGTTTGATACACGTGCAATCTTAATTCATATTGCAAAATACAACCTGTACTATTTCTCAGCCTTTCAATATTCCCATATCTTTTTTCTTTTTGGGCTTCTGTTAATTCTGGGAGTTGCTCTTCTTTCACACTTACTTCACTATTGATTACTTGATCCATTGTCATTTCTCCTATATTTTAAAAGTATTGTCGTAGATTGCTTATGCAAGCTCGCTTGCTAAGAAGCTAATCTACTTGACAATCTATCCGTATAAGCAAACAGCTCCTTTAGGCGCATATTGCGAATATAGACAGCTGTGCCAACAGCTGCTTTTAAAGTAAACCCACTTTTATTGTGGTGTCTGTAGCCCGACATGTGGGTTTACTTTGACTTGAATGACCACAAAGCAGTCATGTCTGTTTATAATGCCTTAATTCTTTCAATTGCCTTTAAGGTATTCTCATGGGTTCCAAATGCAGTCAAACGGAAATATCCTTCTCCACTTGGTCCAAATCCCGAACCTGGTGTACCTACAATGTTGCCCTTTTCTAACAAGAAATCAAAGAATTCCCAGGAGGTCATCTTGTCTGGTGTCTGCAACCAGATGTATGGCGCATTTACACCGCCAAATACGGTATAGCCTGCAGCAGAAAGTCCATCTTTGATTGTCTTTGCATTCTGCATGTAGTATCCTACCTGCTCTTTTAACTGTACTTTTCCTTCCGGAGAATATACAGCTTCTCCTGCTCTTTGTACAATGTATGGTGCACCATTGTATTTGGTACCATGACGTCTTGCCCAAAGTGCATGTAAGGCAGTCTCTCCGCGCTTTAATTCTTTTGGAATAACCGTAAAGCCTAAACGTACACCGGTAAATCCAGCATTCTTCGAAAAACTTCTCAACTCAATGGCACAAGTTCTTGCACCTTCACACTCATAAATAGAATGTGGTACATCTGCCTCAGAAATGTAAGCTTCATAAGCTGCATCATATATAATAACTGCACCATTTTTATTGGCAAAATCTACCCATTCCTGCAATTGTGCCTTGGTAATAGTAGCACCAGTTGGGTTGTTAGGGAAACATAAATAAATAATATCCGGTATCTTTCCCTTTGGAAGTTCCGGTGCAAATCCATTGGCTGCAGTACATGGCATGTACACAACATCGCTCCACTGTTCTGTCTTTGCATCATAAGTACCAGTTCTTCCTGCCATAACATTGGTATCTACATACACTGGATAAACAGGATCGCATACAGCAATGGTATTATCTTTGGCAAAGATTTCCTGAATATTTCCCGAATCACACTTTGCACCATCACTGATAAAAATCTCGTCTGCTGCAATCTGGCAACCTCTTTGTTTGTAGTCATTTTCTGCAATGGCATTGCGCAAAAATTCATATCCTAAATCCGGCGCATAACCACGAAAAGTCTCTGCCACTGCCATCTCATCTACCGCACTATGCAATGCCTTGATAATAGCTGGCACAAGTGGTTGTGTTACATCACCGATTCCTAAAGAAATTACTTCTTTCTCTGGATTTGCATTTTTGTAAGCTCTGACTTTCTTTCCAATGTTAGAAAACAAATAACTTCCTGGTAACTTTAAATAATTTTCATTTACTTGATACATGTTTATCTGCTGCTATAACCCAAAGGTTCTTCTTGCAGCTCTCCTTTCGTAATGTTCTCCATTAGGCGTTTGCGAAACGCTACAAGCCGCATAAATACGGCACATTTTTTGTTACAAAATTAAATATCTCCTCACGGGTTATGGTATAATAGAATTGCCTAGAAACTAAAAACCAAGCCC
>JAFORL010000003.1 GCA_017393285.1 Lachnospiraceae bacterium | reverse complement strand
ACCCGTCAGTTTGGGTTGACAGTTGACCGTTGACCGTTGACATCTTAAAAAGAATATGAAGAAGATTTAGGTATAGAATTTGAACAGGGATTGATGGACGAGTATCGTTCCTGTAGAAATAAATGTATCTTTTGTTTTATCGATCAAATGCCACCAGGTATGAGAGATACGCTCTATTTTAAAGATGATGATGCAAGATTGTCTTTTTTACAGGGCAATTATATCACATTAACCAATATGAGTGACGAGGATCTGGACCGTATTATTTTATATAAATTGTCACCTGTCAATATCTCTATTCAGACTATGAATCCAGAACTTAGATGTAAGATGCTGCATAATCGATTTGCAGGAGATGCTTTGAAAAAAGTGAAAAAACTTTATGAAGGCGGCATAGAGATGAACAGTCAAATCGTACTCTGTAAAGGAATCAATGATGGAAAAGAATTGGATTATTCCATAGAAAAACTTGCAGAAATGGCACCGTTTATGCGCAGTCTTTCTGTGGTTCCCATTGGCTTGACAAAGTTTCGGGAAGGTTTGGCAAAAGTTGAAAAATTTCAAAAAGAAGATGCCAATATCGTGTTAGATCAGATAGAAGCCTGGCAGGAAAAATTATTAGAACGATTAGGTACTCGGTTTGTATTTGCAAGTGATGAGTGGTATCTGACAGCGGAACGTCCTATTCCGGAAGAATCCTATTATGAAGGGTATGGACAGATTGAAAATGGTGTGGGAATGGTTCGATCTTTAATAGATGAAGTAGTAGAGGGTATGGAAACATATGCACATTCGGACAAGAAAAGAACCATATCTGCGGCAACTGGTGTATTGGCTGCACCGATTATACAGACCTGTGTAGAAGAAATTCAAAAGAAATTTCCTAATGTGGAGGTGCATGTATATACCATTATCAATGATTTTTTTGGACATGATATTACTGTCGCAGGATTGATTACTGCCCAAGATCTCATGAAGCAATTAAAAGACAAACCTTTAGGTGACGCTTTAATTTTGCCGGATACTATGTTGCGAAGCGGAGAAGATGTATTTTTAGATGATTATACCTTGGAAGATGTGAAAAAAACTTTACAAATACCTATCCGTATAGTAGAATCAGATGGAATGTCGTTGATTAGAGCGATAGTGGAGTAGTATAAGAAAGTAAGGTGAAGAAGATGAGTAAACCAATTGTTGCCATTGTAGGAAGACCTAATGTAGGAAAATCAACCATGTTCAATGCCCTTGCAGGTGAACAGATTTCTATTGTAAAAGATACACCGGGTGTTACCAGAGACCGTATTTATGCGGAGGTAACCTGGTTAGATAAGCAATTTACATTGATTGATACTGGTGGTATAGAACCAGAGACCAATGATTTGATGTTAAAACATATGAGGGAACAAGCAGAAATTGCTATTATGACAGCAGATGTAATCATGTTTGTGGTGGATGTACGTCAAGGCTTGGTAGATGCAGACTTTAAAGTGGCAGATATGCTTCGTAAATCTCATAAACCATTAGTTTTGGTAGTAAATAAAGTAGATAATTATGAAAAATTTATGCCGGATGTGTATGAGTTTTATAATTTGGGCTTGGGAGATCCAGTTCCGATTTCAGGACAGTCTAAATTGGGTATTGGTGATATGTTGGATGAAGTTGTCAGTCATTTTGAGGCAGGACAGGGAGAAGAGGAAGAAGATGAAAGACCTCGTATTGCTGTAATTGGAAAGCCGAATGTTGGAAAATCATCTATCATCAATAAAATCATTGGTGAGGAGCGTGTGATTGTTTCTAATATTGCAGGAACTACACGAGATGCCATTGATACACCGGTTACTTATCAGGATAGAGAATATGTATTTATCGATACAGCAGGACTTCGTCGAAAGAATAAAATCAAAGAAGAGTTGGAGCGTTACAGTATCATTCGTACTGTGACAGCAGTAGAACGATGTGACGTTGCAGTGTTAATGATTGATGCCGAAGAGGGTGTTACGGAGCAGGATGCCAAGATTGCAGGAATTGCCCATGAAAGAGGGAAAGGTGTCATTATTGCCGTAAACAAATGGGATGCCATTGAAAAAGATGATAAGACCATTTATAAATATACCAACAAAGTAAGAGAGATTTTATCCTTTATGCCATATGCAGAATTGGTGTTTATTTCTGCAAAGACAGGACTTCGTATATCTAGATTATTTGAAGCAATCGATATGGTAATTGAGAATCAGGCGATGCGTATCGCTACTGGTGTATTAAATGAAATTTTAACAGAAGCAGTGGCACTACAACAGCCACCTTCAGATAAGGGAAAACGCTTAAAAATATTCTACATGACACAAGTAGCTGTAAAGCCACCTACTTTTGTTATTTTTGTAAATGACAAGAAATTGATGCATTTTTCATATACAAGATATATCGAGAATAAAGTTCGTGAAGCCTTTGGGTTTAAAGGTACACCACTTAAGTTTATTATAAGGGAAAGAAAGGATAAATAATCATGTTACATACGGTTATTTTTATTGGACTGTGTTTAATGGTCGGATATTTGTGTGGATGTATTTCTACAGCATATTTTGTTGGAAAAATGCATCACATAGATATTAGAAAAGAGGGGAGCGGCAACTTAGGTAGTACCAATGCCCTTCGTACCTTGGGGGTAAAAGCTGGTTTATTGACTTTTTTAGGAGATATTTTAAAAACCCTGATACCCATCTTAGTACTGCGATTTGTGATATGTGCAGGGCATGAGGAAGAAGGTCTGTTTTATGCCCTTTGGCTTGGATTAGGTACTGTTTTGGGACATAATTTCCCTTTTTGGTTACATTTTAAAGGCGGAAAGGGAATTGCAGTGACAGCAGCAGTCATCCTTGCGCTTGCACATTGGCAGGTTATGGTTATAGGATTGACCGTATTTGTAGTTATTGTGTTTATCACCAGATATGTATCATTAGGATCCTTGATTGTTGCATTTTATTTGCCGGTTAATTTTTTGATTTGGTATCAGTCCAGCCCATATTTTTATGCAATGTTGGGAGTCAGTTTGGTATATACCTTTTTGGCATTTTTCCAACATAGAACAAACATCGTACGTCTGTTACACGGGAATGAACGAAAGATTGGTAAGAAAAATTAGATTGGGAGGATTGTAAGATATGAAAAAAGTAAGTTTATTAGGTGCTGGTAGTTGGGGAACTGCCTTAGCCATTACATTAGCCAATAACGGATATGAAGTGACTTTATGGTCTGCGTTAGAAACAGAAATTACCTTGCTGCAAACCCACAGAGAACATGTGGATCGTTTGCCAGGGGCAAAATTGCCTGACAATATTCAATTGACTACAGATTTAGAGGCGGCATGTAGAGATCAGGAATTGATTGTGCTTTCCGTAGCGTCTCCTTATGTAAGAAGCACTGCAAAGCAGGCAAGTCCATTTATCAAAGATGGACAGATTATTGTGAATGTGGGAAAAGGGATCGAGGAAGAAACCTTGATGACTTTGACAGAAATTATAGAAGAAGAATTGCCACAAGCGGAAGTGGCTGTCTTATCTGGACCAAGTCATGCGGAGGAAGTAAGTAAACAGATTCCTACTACTGTGGTTGTGGGAGCCAAAAGAAAAGCAACTGCAGAGTTTATACAAGATATTTTTATGAATGAAGTATTTCGTGTCTATATCAGTCCGGATATTACCAGTATTGAACTTGGTGGAGCCTTGAAGAATGTCATTGCATTGGCAGCAGGTATGGTAGATGGATTGGGATATGGAGATAATACCAAGGCAGCCTTGATTACAAGAGGGATTGCAGAAATCACCAGATTAGGTTTGGCAATGGGCGGAAATCGTGAAACACTTTGTGGTTTGTCCGGTTTGGGTGATTTGATTGTAACCTGTACCAGTAATCATAGTCGTAATCATAATGCAGGATATTTGATTGGAAAAGGCTATTCTATGGAAGCAGCCATGGAAGAAGTAAAGCAGGTGGTAGAAGGTGTCTATTCTGCAAAAGCAGCTTGGAAATTAGCACAAAAATATCAGGTATCCATGCCAATTATTGAAGAAGTGAATGCTGTGTTATTTCATGGAAGGTCAGCGAAAGAGGCAACGAAGACATTATTGTGTAGAAATCGTGTAGCGGAGTATCCGGACTTGAAATGGAACGCATAAAGAAAGGTCGTTTTTGAGGTGAAAGAACGAAAATTAACACTAAAAAATGTAATACAGGCAATGAGTTTGGTTGCGGGGGATTGCTGTATCATCAGTATCGTTTCTGTATTGGCATTATTGATCCGTTTTGATTTGGAATACCATTCTATTCCTGTGTATTATTTAAAGGAAATGTATGAGTATTTACCTTTGCATATTCTATGCAGTATATGCATATTTTATCTGTGTCGAATGTACAATAGTTTATGGAAGTATGCCGGTATTGGTGAGTTTGCTCATATTATCATTGGTTGTTTTTTGACAACAGGTGTGCAATGGATTGTAATGTGGAATGCAAAGGGGCGTATGCCTATTAGTTTTCACTTAACCAGTTTTATGCTTTTATGTGGTTTGCTTTCCATAGAGCGTTTTACCCACAGAATTGTAAATGAAATGAAAGCACGCTATATTACACTGCCCAACGAGGGAAGTGATTCTCGTGTCATGATTGTAGGCGCAGGAGATGCAGGACGTGCTATTTTGTCAGAAATGATTGCCAGTCAATATTTACAGGGCAAGGTTGTTTGTTTTATCGATGATGATAGACAAAAAATCGGAAAGTCCCTAAATGGTATTCCGATTGTAGGTAATCGGGATGCGATTGTAGAAGAGGCAAAAGAATTTGATATAGATGAGATTATTGTAGCAATTCCATCTATTTCTGCAAAAGAAAGAAGTGCAATTTTGCGGATTTGTCAGGAAACCAATTGTCATGTGCGTATTTTACCGGGCATCTATCAGTTGATTAATGGTGAGGTGAGCATCAGTAAATTACGTCAGGTTGAAGTAGAAGATTTATTGGGTAGAGACCAGATTAAAGTGGATTTGGATTCTATTATGGGCTACGTCAGCGGGAAACGTGTCATGGTCACAGGTGGTGGTGGTTCTATTGGAAGCGAATTATGTAGACAAATTGCATCTAAGAATCCGGAGATGCTCATTATTGTTGATATCTATGAAAATAATGCTTATGAAATTCAACAGGAATTATTATACCACTATCCTGATTTGCAATTGGTGGTATTGATTGCATCTGTAAGAAATACCAATCGAATGAATGAAATTTTTGAAGCCTATCATCCGCAAATTGTTTATCATGCAGCAGCACATAAACATGTACCTTTGATGGAAACGAGTCCAAATGAAGCCATTAAAAATAATGTATTTGGTACCTTTAAGACAGCAAAGGCAGCGGGAGAGCATGGAGCAGAAAAATTTGTTATGATTTCCACAGACAAAGCGGTGAATCCTACCAATATTATGGGGGCTTCCAAGCGTATTTGTGAAATGATTATACAAACCTTCAATAAAGACTACAAGACGGAGTTTGTAGCAGTTCGTTTTGGAAATGTTTTGGGCAGTAACGGAAGTGTAATTCCATTGTTTAAAAAGCAAATCCAACATGGAGGGCCTGTCACTGTTACCCATCCGGATATTATTCGATATTTTATGACGATTTCAGAAGCTGTATCCTTGGTTTTGCAGGCAGGGGCTTATTCAAAAGGTGGAGAAATTTTTGTATTGGATATGGGTGAACCGGTAAAGATTTACGATTTGGCTAAGAATTTAATTCGCTTATCCGGCTATACACCAAATGTAGATATGAAGATTACTTTTACCGGATTACGTCCCGGTGAAAAGCTATATGAAGAATTGTTGATGGATGAAGAAGGACTGAAAAAGACAAAGAATGATTTGATTTATATAGGAAAGCCTATTGATGTTGATGAGGAAATGTTTTTACAGCAATTACAGGAATTGTATGAAGCTGCAGTGGACGAGACCAAGAACATTCGTCAAATGGTGCAAAATATTGTACCTACTTATGTGAGAAAAGAGGAAATACAAGACTAACAGGTCAAGCCTGTGTCTGAAAGATTGTACAAAAGAGAGCAGAATATAGAAGAGGAGACGATAAAATGTACTGTTATTTAAAAAGAGCCATAGATTTTGTATTAGCATTAGTTGGGTGCATTGTATTGTCCCCTTTTTTCTTGCTTTTATTTTTGCTGATTAAATTAGATAGCAAAGGGCCTATCTTTTTTAAACAAAAGCGTGTGGGAAAGGGAAAAAGTCATTTTATGATTTTGAAATTTCGTACCATGAAAGTGGATACACCGAAAGATTGTCCGACCCATTTGTTAGAAAATCCGGATCAATACATAACCCGAATGGGAAAATTTATGCGCAAAACCAGTTTAGACGAATTGCCACAGATTTATAATATTTTAGTTGGTCAGATGAGTATCATCGGGCCAAGACCGGCTCTATGGAATCAATTTGATTTGATTGCAGAAAGAGACAAGTATGGTGCCAATGATGTCATGCCTGGGTTAACCGGATGGGCACAAATTAATGGTAGAGACGAATTACCTATTGATGTGAAAGCAAAATTAGATGGAGAATATGTAGAAAAAATGAGTTTTCTTTTTGATTGTAAATGCTTTTTAAAGACCATTACAAGCGTATTAAAGCATGATGGCGTTGTAGAAGGCGGAACCGGTAGTTTGAAAAAATAGAAGCAGGAGGCTCATGGGGAGTCAGTAGAAAGCGTGTAAAAAGATGAAGAAGATTTTAATGATTGGATTGCATAGTTATATCGGGCAGGCTTTTCAAAAGTATATGCAGGCTTATGCAGAGCAATATCAAATAGATGTGGTATCTAGTAGAAATCATGCATGGGAAAATATTTCCTTTAGTGACTACGATTGTGTCTTACATTTAGCAGGGATTGCCCATGTCAATGCCAAAGCCGATATGGAGGCTGCCTATTATGAAATAAACAGAGACTTGACTATTGCTTGTTGCCAGAAAGCAAAAGCAGAAGGTGCAAAACAATTCTTATTTTTGTCTAGTATCATTGTTTATGGACAGGGCAAAAAATTAGAAAAAAAATATATTCATTTACAAACGAAACCAAATCCAGATGGGTTTTACGGTGACAGTAAATTACAAGCAGAACGAGGCATTTTAGAAAAACAGACAGATGCCTTTACAGTGACCATTGTTCGACCACCTATGGTATACGGAAATAGCTCGAAGGGAAATTATCCTAAATTGGCAAAATTAGCCTGTAGATTGCCATTTTTCCCTGCTTATCAGAATGAAAGAAGTATGATTTATATTGAAAATTTATGCGAGTGTATTCGTTTATTGATAGAAGAAAAGAAAGCTGGCATTTTTCATCCACAAAACAGAGAGACTGTGCAAGTGGAACGTTTGGTACAGACAATTGCGAAAGTGCATGGTAAAACAGTAAAGACGATACCGGGATTTTCATGGGCAATCCGTTTATGCTCTCATGTGACACCCCTTTGCAATAAAGTATTTGGTACCTTGGTTTATGACCGCAGTTTATCTGATTTTTTAGATGGTGCTTACCAAATCATTGATTTTGAAGAAAGCATTAGAAGAACCGAAACGGAGGAAGAGGTATGAGAACAGTGCTTATTGCATCTGTTGCATCGATGCATGACCAATTTAATCGTGAAAATATAAAAATATTGCAAGAAATTGGCTATGAAGTGGATTTGATTGCGAATTTTCAAGTGGGAAATACCTCCTCCCAAGCGAGAGTGCAAGCCTTTATGAAGGAAATGCAGGCACAAAATGTAAGATGTTATGATGTACCGATTCCTAGAAAAATTTCTGCAATCAAAGATATGTGGAATAGCTATAGAACAATCAAACGTATACAGGAAGAAAGACAATATGACTTGGCACATATGCATTCTCCTATTGGGGGTGTTTTGGGGCGTCTTGCCATGAAGAAAGCACGCAAGAATGGGACACGTGTCATTTACACAGCCCATGGTTTTCATTTCTATCGTGGTGCATCTTTGCTCAACTGGCTCGTATTTATGCCAATTGAAAAGTTTTTATCCAGATATATGGATATTCTGGTTACCATTTGCAAAGAGGATTATATCAATGCTGCCAAGTTTGGAATAGGGAAACACATCTGTCTCATACCAGGTATAGGCATAGATGTAGAAAAAATAAAACATTTGAAAACCAACAGAGATTTCAAAGCGGAACTTGGTATATCCGAAGATTCTATTATGATTTTGTCGATAGGAGAATTGAACCGAAATAAAAATCATGAGACGGTATTACGTGCCATTGCAAGTCTTCCACAGAAGGAGTTGCATTACGTGATTTGTGGACAAGGAGATCAGAAGCAACATTTAGAACAGTTAGCAAAGGAATTGGGACTGGAAGGAAGATTGCATTTATTAGGTTTTCGGGAAGAGGCAAAGGAATGGCTTACCCAAGCCGACATTTTTGCCTTTCCATCTTTTAGAGAAGGACTGCCGGTTTCACTCATGGAAGCAATGGCTGTAGGATTACCTGTGGTTGCCAGTCGCGTTCGGGGAAATGTAGATTTAATAAAAGAAGAAAAAGGTGGCTTTTTATTGCAGCCGAATGATGTAGAAGGATTTGCCCATGGGTTACAATTGTTGTGTGTAAACAGAAAATTGTGCAAAAAAATGGGTGCCTACAACCAGAAAGCCATAGAGGCTTTTGACAAGTCAAATACCAATCGCGTGATGAAGCGCATTTATCAAGGTGGCAATGGCAAACAGGAGGGCTAGCTATGGATAACCAGATACAGCAAAAAAAAGAGCCAATACGTGTATTACATGTGTTGCATTCTATGAACGGTGGTGGTGCTGAGACGATGATTATGAATTATTATAGGCATATGGATCGTTCAAAAGTTCAGTTTGATTTTTTGTTGACAGTTGCAGAAAAAAGTGATTATGAAGATGAAATTCTAGCACTGGGTGGGCGAATCTATAGAATTACCCCTTTGACTTTACGGACATATTGGCAATACCAGGGAGATTTAAAAGATTTTTTTACAGCACATCCCGAGTATAAAATTGTACATGCCCATACTTCCAGCAAGAGTGTATTTGTACTAAAAATGGCAAAAAAAGCAGGCATCGAAGCTAGAATTAGTCATTGTCATAGTGTATTTAAAGGAACCCATGCATTTTCCCCAAAAGAAATGGTAAGAAAACTCTTGCGAGGGCCGCTAAAACGTGTCAGTCAATATAATTTTGCCTGTTCTGTAGATGCTGCAAATTGGTTGTATGGAGAAAAGTATGTCGCAGCAGGTAAGGTATCTGTTATGAAGAATGCAATTGCATTACAGCAGTATGCGCAAAATGATGGAATCCGAAGCAAACTCAGACAAAGCTATCAACTGGAAGATTGCTTTGTAATGGGGCATGTAGGAAGATTTCGAGAAGAAAAAAATCACGCATTTCTGCTGGAAATATTCAAAGAAGTACAGAAGAGAACTTCTAAAGCAAAATTGGTTTTGGTTGGAGATGGACCCAACAGACAAGAAATAGAAGAAAAAGTAAATGGAATGGGATTAACCAAGGATGTTTTATTCTTAGGTCAAAGACAGGATGTGCATGCGCTTTTGCAAATGTTTGATGCCTTTGTATTTCCATCTTTGTATGAAGGGTTGGGAATTGTTTTGGTTGAAGCGCAAGCTGCCGGCTTGTGGACTTTTGCATCCAAAGATGTTATTCCACAGGAAGTACAATTGACAGATCATTTACAATTTATATCTTTGCAGGCAGGTGCAAAAGCATGGGCAGAAAGCATTATAAAATGCAAAGATTTGGTACGGAAACCAGCAAATTTGCAGGAAATAGCAGAAAAAGGTTACGATATTCATTTGGAAGCACAGAAAATGGAACAATTTTACTTGGGATTGATTTGATAACCTGGTAACAGTTCAGTCATTCTTTTATTTGTTTCATTGGCATTTTATGAATGAAGCAGCTGAACGGTTACATAACTTGCTTTTTATGTGCATTCGTATATTTACAAATCAGTAATTATTCATAGATAGGAGATTAGGCAAATGGAATTTTTGACCATTTTAACCCCCACATATAATCGTGGAGAGCAATTAGAAAATTTATATGAAAGTTTAAAAAGACAGACCAAAAAAAATTTTCAATGGTATATTGTAGATGATGGCAGTACAGACCAAACAGAGAAGATTGTGAAAAAATTTCAAAAAGAAAGCAATTTTCCAATTCAATACCAAAAAAAGAAAAATGGTGGAAAACATACAGCAATTAATTTTGCAATGCCTCAGATTGATTCGGAATTGACCATGATTGTAGACAGTGATGATTTGTTAATTGCAAATGCAACCAATATTATTTTTGAAGACTGGATTAGCAACGTAGATTCTGGAATTTCAGGATTGGTATATTTGCGTGGTTATTCAGGTTATGAGGTGATTGGTAAATCCTGGCCACATGATGAACAAATTGGAAATAGCATTACCCATACCTGGAATAAAGGGATTACCGGTGATAAAGCAGAAGTGTTTTTGACCAGTGTTTTGCAGGAACACCCATTTCCGGAATTAGATGGAGAAAAGTTTTTATCAGAAGCCTGTGTATGGATTGAAATTGCAAAAGAAACGACAATGTTTATGAGAAATCAAATTATCTATATTACCAACTATTTGGAAGATGGTCTTACCAAATCGGGAAGAAGTATGCAGGTAAACAATCCAAAGGGTGCCTTTTTAAATGCAAGAGCCTATTTATATTCAAAATTTTCTTTTCAGATTAAGATGAAAAATGCGATTTTATATAATTGTTATGGATTAATGGCAGGTGCGTCTGCTGGTGAATTATGGAAAGAAAGTCCAAATAAACTATTGACCTTTTTGGGATTTATACCTGGCTGGTTCTTAAAAATAAAATGGGTGAAGGCATATCAGGCATAACTGTTGTTACAAGCGGAAAAATCAGCTTGCTTGGTATATGTGATATGCTTTGACTTGGGTTGACATATCATCACAGAACAAGAAAAAGATTTTGCCGGATTGCAGAAGAGTTGAATGCCTCTAAAACTGGTGGCTGGAAAAGAAAGGAGCGAGTAGCGTGCAAAGAAAGTGTTTGATTTTATCTCTTACAACAAAGGACGATTATGCACTGGCAGAATGGAGAAAAAATGGTGTGGACACAGATTTGACTTTAAAAGATATTCCAAAGGCCCTGCGGCTACTCCGTCGCTTTTGGATCCGCTGGCATTTGCCATTGCAATCGATATGGTATGGAGATTGGAAAAAGTCTTTTTGGCAGTATGATTTCGTTCTTGTGCACGGAACCTGGTTAGCAGAAGATGTGCCCCATTGGATGAAAAAGATTGCTAGCCAGAAGGGGGCGTTTCCAAAGCTTGTTTGGTGGTATTGGAATACCGTAGTAGAAAAAGACCATCCAGACCGGGTTTCTCAACAGGATTGTGAAAAATGGTCCTTTGATCAGGGGGATTGTAAAAAATATGGCATGCGACACAACACCCAATATTATTTTAAAAGCTTTCAATTACCACAGGTCAGCCTGACTACAGATGTGTATTTTTTAGGCTCTGACGGTGGGAGAATGGACACTTTACTAGATTTGGAAAAGAAATGGAAGGCTATGGGAATCCGGACTGATTTTCATATTGTTGTGAAGCATATTTCTGATGCCTACAAAAATAGAAAAGCTGTTACAACAAAACATTTTTCCTATACGGAAAATTTAGAGCATATTGCAGCTAGTAAAGCTGTGTTGGAAATATTACGACCAGGGCAGGCAGGACAGACATTGCGGGCTTTGGAATGTTTATTCTTTGGGAAAAAACTGATTACAAATGACAAAAGTGTCATGCAACAGGTGTATTATCATCCAGATAACATTTTTGTACTAGGAGAAGATGCAGAAGAGAAGTTATCCGATTTTTTAGAAAAACCATTTTTTGCGGAGAATAAAAAGTATTGTGATTATTTCGATTGTAAACAATGGTTGGAGCGATTTTGGGAGGAAAACGATGGAGCAAGAAAGTGACAATATGGTTAAGATTGCAGCAGGTATTGTAACTTATGAGCCAGAAATTGTTCGATTAAAAGATAATATCAAAGCAATATACACACAGGTAGATTATATTATTATTACAGATAATGGTTCAAAAAACATAAGAAAAATACAGGAAGAATTGACACAATTTTCTAATATTGAATGGATATTGAATGAAGAGAATAAGGGTATTGCGACAGCATTGAATCAAATTGTTGAACATTCACAGCAATTGGGATGTGATTGGACACTTACACTAGATGATGATTCGATTGCACCAGATTATATGATAGAAGAATATAAAAAATATATACATTTGGAACAAGTGGCTATGCTTGTTCCTGTGATTAAAGATAGGAGTATGGACTATATTGATTTGGAAAGCATGACACAAGAACCTTACGAAGAAGTGGAAACTGCTATTACATCCGGAACCTTAATGAATAACAAGGTATGGAATGAAGTTGGCGGATTTACAGATGCATTATTTATTGATTATGTAGATTTTGATTATTGTATGAAACTTCATATTGCCAAAAAGAGAATCTTACGCGTCAACCAGGTTGTTTTGTTACACGAATTAGGAAATGCTACAGAAATTAAAGTTTTTGCTTTCCTGGCAGATTGCATGCCAAAGGGAAGTTTTATCCAAAGAAAAGCAGAACAGTTGCGTTTTACAACCAATCATTCACCCAAGAGATTATACTATGTAACCCGTAATCAGTATTATTACATGCGCACCTATCGGGATTATATTGATGTGAAACGTTTACATCGCGGGATGAAAATTGGCTGGATTATAAAGTTGTTGTTTGAAAAACAACGAATACAAAAAGCAAAAGCAATTCTGAAAGGTAGAAAAGATGGGAGGAAAGAAAATTGGTTTTAAAACAGTTAACTTATTTGTTGGATCGAAAACAGAAATTTAGAGTAGGTATTCTGTTAATTATGATGATTATAGGTGCTTTGTTTGAAACGATGGGTGTTTCATTGATTATTCCTTTTATCAGTGTAATTATGAACCCGGATATGATTCATACAAATAAATATTTAGCTTATGTATATCAATCTTTTCATTTACAAAGTGAAAATCAATTTATGATTGTTATTGTTTTGGTTTTGATCCTAACTTATTTGGTAAAAAATTTATTCTTGTTATTACTCTATTATGTACAAGCACGATTTGTTACAAACAACCAATTTCGTATGTCTAGAGATTTGTTGATTAATTTTATGAGTAGACCTTATGAATACTACCTAAATGCCAGTACGGGAGACATTATTCGAATTGTGCAATGGGATGTAGGAAACGTATTTATGCTCATTAACAATATGCTACTATTTTTGTCAGAGTTATTTGTGTTGATTGCATTGGTTGTTTTGTTGTTAGTTGTAAATTTATCCATGACGATTTCTATCTCTGCTTTGTTGGGAGCAACCTTGATTTTAAGCAAAACATTGTTTAAGAAACATTTGGAACATGCCGGTGAACAATCACAAAAATATAGTTCCGTTATGAATAAGTGGTTGTTACAAAGCGTAGATGGTATAAAAGAAATAAAAGTATGTAATAAAGAGCATAAATTTGTGCAACAGTATCAAAAGAGTGGATATCAATTTGCAAAGGCACAAAGAAAAAATAGCATTCTGAGTCAATCACCTAGATTGTTGATTGAAACAATCAGTATGTGCGGAATGTTAGGCTTTATTGCTTTTCTTTTACTACAAGGAAGAAATATTGAAACCATGTTTGCACAATTAACGGCTTTTGCAATGGCAGCAGTTCGATTAATGCCATCAGCAAACCGTATGAATACGTATTTAAATGCAATTTCGTTTTTAAAACCATCTTTAAATACGGTATATGAAAATATTCAATATCAGGATATCAAGTCTTATCATTACGAGGAGGCTTCTCATGAAATTAAAAACCGTGATTTAAAGCAGGAAATTGCCATTGAACATATTCAATACGCATATCCAAACGCACCAAGAGATATTTTTCAAGATGCATCAATGGTGATTCCGGTAGGAAAATCGGTTGCTGTAATTGGAGCTTCCGGTGCTGGAAAAACCACTGTAATTGATATTTTATTAGGACTTTTGCAACCCCAAAAGGGTAAAATTACATTTGATGGTATTGATGTGGCGGAAGATTATCAGGGCTGGCTCAGTAAAATTGGATATATTCCACAAACTATTTTTATGTTAGATGGTTCTATCAAAGATAATATTGCTTTTGGATTAGATGACAATCTTGTGGATGAAGATCGGGTATGGCAAGTGCTGGAAGATGCGCAATTGGCTGAACATATCCGTAGCTTACCGGAAGGGATTCATACGCAAATTGGAGAAAAAGGTGTCAGGTTATCCGGCGGACAAAGACAGCGTTTGGGAATCGCAAGAGCCTTATATCACAATCCGGAAGTATTGGTATTTGATGAAGCAACATCCGCATTAGACAATGAAACGGAAGCAGCTATTATGGAATCCATCAATCGTTTCCAAGGGGAAAAGACAATGGTTATCATTGCTCATCGCTTGGGTACCATTCAAGACTGTGATTATATATATAAAGTGGAAGATGGTAAAATACGATTAGAACGTCAAAAGTCAGAATAGAAAGTGAAGGAAGATCACATGGGAAGTACAGTGAAAGATTTGTTATTTATACTCCGAAATTGTGGTGTTTCATATACCACGCATGTTATTGTAGACCGGTTGTATTATGGACGAAAGCAGACCTACGGAGAATGGATCAAATGGAAAGAAGCACAATATCATGCTTCGTATCAATTTACGTATCAACCAAAGATCTCTATTGTAGTACCAGTATACAATGTTAAAAGAGACCAGTTGGTGACTTGTATTGAATCCGTATTGCAACAAAGTTATCCGAATGTTGAATTATGTATGAGCGATGATTGTTCTACCTTACCGGAAGTAAAAGAAGTTTTGGAAGCATATAGCAAAAATGAGAAAGTCAAGCTTCATTACAGAGAAAAAAATGGACACATATCAGAAAATACCAATAGTGCCATCGCATTAGCCACAGGAGAATTTATTGGTTTTTTAGATTGTGATGATTTTCTGGCAAAAAATGCAGTTGCAGAGATTGTGCAAGCTTTGAATCAGAACCCATCTCTAGATTTTATTTATACAGATGAAGATTTGGTGACAGAAGATGGGGTTACCAGATTTTCTCCAATATTGAAATCAGATTGGTCACCGGATACGTATTTTGCGCATAATTATACCAATCATTTTAGTGTATATCGCGCAGAAATCGTAAAAAAAATTGGTGGTTTACGAACTGCATACAATGGTTCGCAAGATTATGATTTTGTACTTCGATTTATAGAGCATACAGATGCAACTAAAATTGCACATATTCCTAAAATTTTGTATCATTGGCGTTCCAGACCAGAATCAGTGGCAAGTGGAAACGATGCAAAACCTTATGTGTTTGATGCTGCAAAACGTGCAAAAGAAGATGCGATGCAACGCAGAGGCATCAAGGGGCATTTGGAATATGGTGAAAAGACAAAACAATGGAATATCGTGTATCATGTTGAAAAAGAAGAGTCGATTTGTATTTTGTTGTATGCCAACAAAAATCTGGAAGATACCAAACGAACTTATGACTCTATTTGTAATCATACAAGCTACGAGAACTATAAAGTAGGTATTGTAGTGCCGCAAGAGCAAATCATACAAAGAGAAGCGTATATAAAGAATTTTGCAGATGCACAGATTGTTTTTTTGGAAGATGGACAGGAGCAAAGTCTTGCAGGTGTTTCAGAAATCGTATCTACCTGTAAATATGTAACCATACTAGAAGCTGGTGTGGAGATTCAAACGAATGATTGGCTTCAAAGAATGTTGGGACATTTGCAACAAACACATGTTGGTATGGTTGGTGCCAAAGTTTGTTACAAAGGAAATGTTTTTGTTGCATCCATTGGAAAAATACAAAGCCCAATTGGTATGTTAGATGCCTTTGCACATTTTAGAAATGAGGATAATCTATATTTAGGATTGAATCATAATTTTATAACTGTAGCTGAACAGTGTTTTATGGTAAAAAAAGAGTGTATACAGGATTGCGCAATATTTTTAAATAACCCACAAAAGCTAAGTGTTGTACTGGCACAAGCAGCAAGACAACAGGGATTATATGCAGTCACCAGACCAGATGTGATGGTTTCCATTTTACCGGATATACAAAAGGAAATTTCCAAATTGGAAGAAAAGGGCAGCCAAGAATGTAAACAGAAAAAAGATTCATTTTATAATGAAAATTTATCACAAACCCTTCCTTTTTCTTTGGGAACTTTTTTAAGTCCAAAGCAAGAAGAAAAAGGAAAATATGATACAGGTTTAAAGGCAACAATTCAATATCACTTGCATAAGGGAATGTTGCTGGTTGTAGGTATTGTATTGCCATGCAAAGGAAAACGTTCTTTATTTGATCGAGTTTGGGTAGAAATCGAATTAGATGATAGAAAAATTCAAAAAGTACATTTAGAAAAGAAATATCTTGCAGGTCTTTCAAAGCTAAAGAAAGGCTATCAATGGGCAGGCGTACAAGGAAGTATTTTGCTAGGCAGAAAAGATAGTACTGTAAGATTTCGAATTTGTCAAAAAGGTGTAGGTAAACGTATATATGCAACTGATTGGTATGAAGCGAAAGAATAGGAGAGAGAAATGGAAAAGCTAGATTCGTTTTTGAAAAATAAAAAAGTGCAACTTGCATTTTTAATTTTTACTTTAGTATTTTTAACAGTATTTGCAGTTCGACATTATGTGCGACATGTTCGTGGATATGCCGATGAAAGTATTAAGATTGTACGTGTTATGACAGACAATATGCCATTTGAAACGTTAGAAGATGGAAGTACGTTAACACAAGAATTTTCAGTAGCAGAAGCGTTTCAAGGCTTTTCTATTCGAATGGGAGCGATGCAGGCTGATATGCAAGGTGCCATGGAAGTGACTTTGTTAAATGACAAGGAAGAAAAAGTGTATGCATGGAAGTATCAGTTGAAGGATATGAATCCCCTTGGCTTTATAACCTTTACATTGCCAGAAGATGTGACAATTACAAAGGGTGCATATAAGATTGTATGTAAGATGGAAAATGATAGTGATGGTAAATTTGTTTACTATCGTACACCTTCGGACGTCATTCCTAGTTGGAATTGTACACTCAATGATGTGGCACAACCATGGGATGTTGAAATTTCTGTATTTAAGAATAATACAAGCCATTATTATAGTTATATTGGAAATTTTTATTGGGGCATGTTTTTTATTATATGTGCGCTCATCATTGGTGTGACATTTTTCGGGATTAGAAAAAAATGCAAGATTGAATTTGTCTTTTTGGCTTATATGCTTGTATTTGGCTGCATATATATGTTTGTGTTACCACCATACTCTGCACCAGATGAAATTGCACATTTTGGAACTGCATATGATATTTCCAATCGATTTTGCCATTTGGGTTCAGATACGACAGATGTTACAATGCGACTAGAAGATGCGAGTTCTCAATATAGAGCAATTCCCAATATAGATACATATGATTATACGAAACGTCATATGTTTCAACGTGCAAGTCAGAAAGAAGTTACAGTTGTAGGGGGGATGAGGATTTATACCTACAACCATACCACCCATTTTATAGCAGGAATTGGAATATTTATTGGTAAGATTTTGGGCTGGGGGAATGTACCAACTACATACTTAGGTCGTCTATTCAACCTAATTCTCTATACACTAGTTGTTTTTTTTGCTATTCGTATTATCCCTTTTGGAAAAATGGTTTTATTTTCGATTTCCGTTATGCCAATGATGCTACAATTGGCATGCTCCTATTCTTATGATGCATTTATCAATCCGTTGGCATTTTTGACATTTGCATTAATATTAAAATATATTTATGATGCATCTGTTATTCGAAAACGGGATATTTTAGGTTTGATTATTTTGGCAGTATTATTAGGACCATGTAAAATAATATATTCATGTATCTTTTTATTATGTATATTCATTCCAAGAACAAAATTTAAAAATAAGATACACTATAGCATTGCAATTATTGGTATTACCTTGGGTATCCTTTTGCCAAATGTGTATTATAATTTTGCAATAATAGAAAATATGATTGGGAAACCACAAGTGGAACAATCTGTTTCTGCTTTGGATGAAACAGCAAACACAGATGAAAGTACAGATACAGTAGAAACAAGTGAAACTACACAAACGGAAGATGCAGTAGAAACAACTGAAACTGCACAAACTGAAATT